>JANNEH010000236.1:0-18087 GCA_031378405.1 Synechococcales cyanobacterium OTE_75_metabat_409 | reverse complement strand
TTGTTCTAAATAAGTCGGTGCTCCGTCTTTGTAGGCCACAATTAATTTACGATAGGCAGCGGCATCTTGGAGTTGACCATTGGTCTGCACCGTGAAGTTTTTGAATTTCCCAGACAGGCTACCGGTAGGTAAATTCACATTACCCTGTTGAATTGCGGTCTGCACTTGTTCTAAACCCAGTTGCCGACTGGCCAATTGTTGGGGATCAATTTGGATGCGGGTGGCATATTTTTGGGAGCCATAGAGTTGAACCTGGGCTACACCGCTGATTGTAGAAAGTTTTTGGGCGATGTAGGTTTGGGCATAGTTATCGATCTGCGACAGCGGTAAAGTCGGAGACTTCAGGTATAAATAGAGAATCGGTTGATCGGCAGGATTAACTTTGCTGTAAGTGGGTGGATTGGGTAAATCATTGGGGACTTGTCCAGAAGAAGCAGAGATCGCGGCTTCTACATCTTGGGCGGCATCATCGATATTGCGGCTGAGATTGAACTGGAGGGTGAGTTGGGTTTTACCTAGAGTACTGGTGGAGCTGAGCGAATCTAGACCAGCAATGCTAGAGAATTGTTTTTCTAAGGGTCTGGCCACCGCTGCGGCCATATTTTCTGGGCTAGCTCCGGGTCGGGCAGCACTCACTTGAATAGTGGGATAATCTACGTTGGGCAGGTAGCTAATGGGTAATTTTTGATAGCTCATCCAGCCAAAAATCAAAATACCCACCATCACCAAGGTGGTCATGATCGGGCGACGAATATATATTTCAGATAGGTTCATGGGGTGCCTCCGGCGGCTGGAGTCGAGGTACGCGATCGACGACGAGATTTATCACCACTAGGAGCAGCATCACCAGACTTCTCTCCAGCTTCTTTGAGGCTGATCTCACCCCCAGAGACTAAATTGGCCTGACCATCAGTCACTACTTGATCTCCAGGACGCAAGCCTTTTTCCACCACATTTAAACCATCCACTGCACTGGTCGCCACTACCGGAATGTTTTCCACCGTTTTATCGGGTTTGACCACAAACACAAACTGACCATTGGGACCATTTTGCACCGCTTGGGCTGGCACCACGATCGCATTGGGAATTTCATTCAGGGTCAAAGTAGCATTTACATATTGACCCGGCCACAGCTTGCCATCAGTATTATCAAAGTCTCCAATTAACTGCACTGTACCAGTAGTATTATCTACGGTGTTATTCACAAACGATAATTGCCCCGAAATAGACTGAGTATCACTAGGAGAGAGCTTGATGCCCACCGGGAGTTTACCGTTGCTCATCTGCTTTTGAATTTCGGGCAAACTATTGGCTGGCACTGCAAAAGAAACCTGAATGGGGTGGATCTGCACAACGTTTACCAGTGGATTATTGCTAGTGGGTTGCACCACATTTCCTACCTGCACCAAAATATTCCCGGCTCGACCATCGATCGGGGAATAAATTTTGGTATAGCCAAGCTGGACTTGGGCGTTTTTCAGGGTGCCTTGGTCGGAGTTAATCCCAGCTTGGGCATTTTGAATCGCGGCTTGGTCACCGCGCACCACCGCACGGGCATTTTCGATCGCCACTCGATCGCCTTTAACCACGGCCTCGGCATTTTTAATCGCGGCTAAATCTCCCCGCACTGTGGCCTCAGCGTTTTGAATGGCAGCTTGGTCGCCCCGCACCACTGCTTCAGCATTTTTGATTGCCTCTATGTCTGCCTGAATATTGGCGGTAGATACCTGACTATTGGCCGAAAATTGCTGTGCTTGATCTTGACTGATCGCCCCCTGTTTATACAAACTGCCATAGCGCTTATTTTGAGCCTGGACATAACTAGACTGGGCTTGATCTCTGATCAGAATGGCTTTGGCCTGTTTCACTAGCCCCAAGTCTTTATCTAAAGTAGCTTTGGCTTGAATAATTGCCCCTCGGTCTTTATCCAGCGTGGCTTTAGCTTGTTCGATCGCCTGTAAGTCTTTTTCTAAGGTGGCCTGAGCCTGGGCAATTAGCCCGGTGTCTTTATCGAAGGTGGCGCGGGCTTGTTGTACCTGTGCTCCACCCTTTTGTAGGGTGCCTTGTACCTGTTGGACAGTAGCTCTTTGAGGTTGTTCATCGATCGAAAACAATAGTTGGCCTTTTTTGATATCTTGGCCTTTTTGGAAATAGACCCCATTGACTCGCCCGCCTACTTGGGGTGTAACTGCTACGGTCACGCCGGGTTGCACTGTGCCGATCGCCTGGAGTTGAATGGGAATACTGCGGCGGGCAACAGCGGCTACTAATACCGGGGTGATTTTTTGTTTTTTATCAGCTTTTTCTTTGCCGCCCGGTTTTGCTCCAAAATTTCGGATGCCGACAAAGCCTAAGATGCCAATTAACAAAACCGCGCCCAAAATCATGGCGGTTTTGCGGATCGAGCGAGCTTCACTAGGAGGTAATGCTGGCAGAGGTTTCTGATCATCTTCCGGCAACAGGCTACTATCCGCAGTCAATACCGATAGAAAGTCCAACTGTACTGGTACCAAATCAGCATTTTCTGATTTGCCTGATTTGTTAGTTGGTGCCTGCTTATGGTTATCTGATAAAGTGCGATCGATCATAATATGTCCAATTGCTGCTGTGTTGATTTTAAGAGATCAGACTAATGATGGACAGTAACAATCTTCCTATAATGTACTCGTCTATCTATGACCTTTTTCCTGGTTGAGTGAAAGACTTCGGGCTTGAAACTATTCCAATTGACAAATCAAGTGTCTGCTGATACAGTGAGCCGAAGGTTTTCTTGCTAACTTGCTAACTTGGCGAGATAATTCAGGTAATTTTTAGCTTCTAGGGTTCCGGTCTTGTAGATTGAGATGCTGGTCCGAGAGAAGCAGCCAAGTAATTGGTCACACGGCGGGATAAAAGCCCGGGAGAATAGGCACTTAGGTGCCTCAATTCTTCTGGGCTTTGTTGTTTGCTTTAAAATATTTGGGAGAAAATAATTAATGACTGAAATTGACCCACAGTTAATTGCCATCACCGAGATTGTCCCTGGCGGTGCTTACTGGTCTGGGGTAATCCAGCGGGGGAATACCCTGCGGATTACAGATTTGGCCGGATCTCAGGGAGTAGCGATGCTGTGCTACAACGCTAATAACCCGATCGAACGCTTAAATATTGCTGATACGGCCAAAATTCAGTTCAATGCCTTTTTAACTACCGGACAAGTAATTTATTCTGATATGGGACGGGTATTGTTTTCAATTACCGCCGATACTAGTGGTTATCACGATTTGCTCACTGGCTGTAGCAATGCAGCTAGTAATCAGAGCAAATATGGAACTGGTGACTGGCATAATTCGCGGGATAACTTTGGGAAAGCCATCACTCGGTGGGGTTTGGGACGAGCAGATATCATGCCAAACATCAATCTTTTTAGCCGGATTGCCGTGGCACCTGATGGTCAGACTAAGTTTGTAGAAGGCTGCGAGCGACCTGGTAGCTTTATTGACCTGCGAGCCGAAATGAATGTATTGGTGGTAATTTCCAATTGTCCCCATGTTTTACATAGTAGCCAGACCTACTCACCTCAGCAGATTCAGCTCCAGATCTGGAAATCGCCTGCGCCTACTGCTGATGATCTCTGTCGTACTGCTAACCCGGAAGTGATCCGTGGCTTTATGAATACCGATGCTCTTTTTGCTCAATAATTTATTTTGAACTATGACTTTAACTCTTGATCCCAGCACGGCCATTTACAACCAAGTTTTGGCTGCGCGCGCTCCTTGGTCACATGTATTAAAGCAGGGACAGACCTTGCGAATCGTAGATTTAGGTGGCAACCAAGCTGTAGATTTTTTGGTATATAACGCTGATGACCCGACCGAACGCTATAGTGCTACCGATACGATCGTCCGGCAGGGGAATATTTTTGTCACTACTGGTACTCAGTTGATCTCCAACGAGGGCAATCCGATCATGACTGTGCTACACGATAGCTGTGGTCGTCATGATACTTCTGGGGGTGCCTGTAGTTGTGAAAGTAACTCGGTGCGCTTTGGCCTAGATAAAAAGTATCAACATGCCTGTGTAGAAAATTTCTTAGCAGCCTTGGCACCTTATGGCATGGGCAAAAGAGATCTAGTGAGCAACATCAACTTTTTTATGAATGTGCCGGTGTCAGCCGCTGGCAAGTTAGAAATTGTGGATGGCATTTCCGATCCTGGGAGTGTGGTGGAATTGCGGGCAGAGATGAATGCTTTAGTGGCTATTTCTAATTGTCCGCAAATGAATAATCCTTGTAATGCCTATAATCCTACCCCGATTCAATTGATTATTTGGAATTGATCGCATGTTTAAGAAAATTTTGATTGCTAACCGAGGCGAAATTGCCTGTCGTATTATTCGCACCCTCGATCGACTAAAAATTGCCTCAGTAGCAGTCTATTCTGAGGCTGATGTTCATGCCCAGCATGTTTTGCAGGCCAGCGAAGCTCATGGTATTGGATCAGCTACTGCTGCTGATAGTTATTTAAGGTTCGATCGCATTTTGGATGTAGCGAAGCAAACTGGAGCCGAGGCTATTCACCCTGGTTATGGTTTCTTGAGTGAGAACGCTGAATTTGCTGAAGCTTGTGCCCAATCTAATATTGTATTTATTGGCCCGACACCTACGCAGCTCCGCCAATTTGGCCTCAAGCACACGGCACGGGAATTAGCCGCCGCCCAGCAAATTCCTTTACCTCCTGGCACACCACTATTAGAGAACTTAGAAATTGCCCAGATAGCAGCGAGATCGATCGGTTATCCCATTATGTTAAAAAGCACCGCAGGTGGTGGTGGTATTGGGCTACAAGTCTGTCTTGGTGAACCAGAGTTGGCAGCGGCTTTTGAGAAAGTGCAACGACTCAGCCAAAGTAACTTCAGCCAGGGGGGAATTTATCTGGAAAAATATATTGAAACCGCTCGCCATATTGAAGTCCAGATTTTTGGTGATGGTCGTGGCCAAGTAGTAGCTTTGGGTGAACGAGATTGCTCAGTACAGCGTCGCAACCAGAAAGTAATTGAGGAAACTCCAGCACCAGGAATTAATGAATCATTGCGCCAGGAATTAGCCCAGGCCGCAGTAAAGCTTGGTAAATCAGTAAACTATCAATCTGCTGGTACTGTGGAATTTGTCTATGATGTGCAAACCAAACAACATTATTTCTTGGAAGTCAACACCCGCCTACAGGTGGAGCATGGAGTCACCGAGGAAGTATGGGGGATTGACTTGGTGGAATGGATGGTGCGACAAGCTGCTGGAGAATCAATATCTTTCCCTGATTCTCCGCCGCAAGGTCATGCAATGCAGGTGAGGATCTATGCTGAAGACCCGCATAAGAATTTTCAACCCAGTGCTGGAACTCTGCACCAGGTGGCGTTTCCCGCAGATGTGCGCTGCGATCGCTGGATCAATACTGGCACTGAAATTACGCCCTATTATGACCCATTACTAGCCAAAGTAATTGTGTGGGGGATCGATCGAGCTGAAGCGATCACCAAACTCCAGCAAGCCCTTCAGGCCAGCAAGATCTATGGTATTGAAACCAATCTAGATTATCTGCAACAAATCATCGCTAGCCCCAAATTTGTAGCGGCAGATTTGAGTACCAAGTTTCTGGCCGATTTTGCTTATCAGCCCCAATCGATCGAAGTCATAGATCCTGGCACCTACAGCAGCGTCCAAGACTACCCTGGCCGGACGGGCTATTGGGATGTGGGCGTACCGCCTTCGGGACCGATGGATCATTTGGCTTTGCGGTTGGCCAATAGCTTGGTGGGAAATCCGGAATGTATGGCGGCTTTGGAGTTTACGGTTACCGGTGCCACACTGCGTTTTCATAGTGCTGCAATAATTTGTCTGGCCGGAGCCGAAATGACTGCAAGTATTGATAATGTTGCTGTACCTTATTGGCAAGCCATATCGATCACCGCAGGCAGCACCCTAAAAATCCAAGATATTCCAGGAGCGGGCTATCGGACTTATTTGGCGATTCAAGGAGGCTTAGATGTTCCAGATTATTTGGGTAGCAAATCTACTTTTATGCTCGGTAAATTTGGTGGTCATGCTGGGCGAGCTTTGCGATCGGGTGATGTAATTAAGCTCAATCAAGCTGGCGGTCAGATTCCAACAACAACGATCGATCCTGCCGCCATTCCCACCTATCATCATCACTGGGAAATTGGCGTACTCTACGGTCCTCATGCCGCCCCAGATTTTTTCACCGACGCTGATATCGAGATGTTTTTTAGTACCGATTGGCAGGTGCATTACAACTCTACTCGTACTGGCATTCGACTAATTGGTCCCAAACCCCAATGGGCGAGAACCGACGGCGGCGAAGCTGGTCTGCATCCTTCTAATATTCACGACAATGCCTATGCGATCGGCTCGATCGATTTCACTGGCGATATGCCGGTAATTTTAGGTCCGGATGGCCCTAGTTTGGGCGGTTTTGTCTGTCCGGCAGTGATTGTCCAAGCTGAACTATGGAAAATGGGTCAATTACGACCTGGTGATACAGTACATTTTAGATCTTGGAGTTGGTCAGAGTCTGCGGAGCGTGAACTGGCTCAAGACAAAATGATTAATAGCCTCCAATCACAACCATTAACGCCAATTAATTCCCAGCGGAATTCGCCGATTCTGCATCAAAACCTTGAAACCAAAGTAGTCTATCGGCAAGCTGGAGACAAATATCTGTTGGTGGAATATGGCGATTTGGTGCTAGATTTGAATTTGCGCTTTCGCGCTCATGTCTTGATGGAGTGGCTAAAAGCCAATTTAACCGCTGGAATTGTGGAACTAACTCCAGGGATTCGATCACTACAGATTCACTATGACAGTCGAATATTGTCTCAGTCGGCACTAGTAACCATGCTGATTGCCGCAGAAGCTCAATTACCAAATATCTCCGAGATCACTGTACCCAGCCGGGTGGTGCATCTACCTTTATCTTGGGCCGATTCAGCGACTTTGTTGGCGATCGAAAAGTATATGCAGTCGGTGCGGCCAGATGCTCCTTGGTGCCCAAGTAATATTGAATTTATTCGGCGGATTAATGGTTTAGAGAATATTCAGGAAGTTTATGATACGGTATTTAATGCTAGCTATTTAGTTTTGGGTTTGGGCGATGTGTATTTGGGCGCGCCGGTAGCTACCCCGATCGATCCTCGGCAACGCTTGGTCACCACCAAGTACAATCCGGCTAGAACCTGGACTCCCGAAAACGCTGTGGGGATTGGTGGTGCTTACCTTTGTGTCTATGGGATGGAAGGGCCTGGTGGCTATCAGTTTGTGGGGCGCACGGTGCAGATGTGGAATCGCTTTCAGCGCACTCCAGATTTTCAGAATCCTTGGCTGCTGCGGTTCTTCGATCAACTGCGGTTTTATCCGGTTTCTGAGCAAGAATTATTACAGTTACGAGCAGATTTTTTGGTGGGCAAATTTCAGCTCAAAATTGAGGAGACTACTTTTAGTTTGTCGGAATATCAGCGGTTTTTGGGTTCGATCGAGGCTGAGCTTGCCATTTTCAAAACCAAGCAGCAACAGGCTTTCAATGAGGAACGAGAGCGGTGGTCGATCGCTGGTGAGTTTACGGAACCAGGGGAGGCGCTATTATCAGCAGAATTAACAGATGAACCTTTGCCCGCTGGTTCGGAAGCTGTTTTATCTCATGTTTCGGCAAATGTCTGGCAGGTTTTGGTGGAAGTCGGTGCTGTCGTGGCTGTTGGTGATCAATTGTTGATTTTGGAAGCTATGAAAATGGAAATACCGGTGGTGGCGGCGGAGGCTGGGGTGGTTGTGGCAGTTTATTGTCAGCCGGGGCAAATGGTGATTGCTGGTCAGCGGTTATTGGCGGTGGGCGGGTTTTGATGGTGGGTGCGTATTTTGGATCTGTTTGCGGGTATGATGCGATCGAACGCCTGATCTGTATATCTTTAACTATATATTTATGACTCTTGCCAGACAGCACATTATTGATCGATATCATCAGCGTATTGCTGCCGGTGAGCGCACCCGATTGACCAAAACTGATTTGTCAGAGCTGATTGGAGAGTTCGTCGATCGATTGGCAATTGCTAAAAGTAAGGCCAAAATTCAGACAATCTGTACTGCTGAAATTGCTTTATTAGAAGAGGGTTATCCCCAAGCAACGATCGGCAAAGTTTATTTGCCGATGTATCGCAAGGCCATCCAAACTGCGATGGATGATGGTTTATTGCCTTTGACTAAAAATACTTCCCGTCAATATACCTATACCAAACGTAATTCTGGGGAATCGGTCACCTCGATCGATCACTTGGCTCTCGATTATCTCAAATACGATACTGCCATATACAGCCAGTTTGCCGGAATTTCTGCGGAACGCAACAATCTCAAACAAGATAATTTACAACCCGTTAACCCTGAAGCCTTTTTAGCCGTAGCTGCCAACTTACTGCAATCCGACGATCCTTTTGATTTGGCAGTGGGCCTTGCGGCCACTACTGGCAGGCGATTTTCGGAGGTGGTGGCAAAGGGCACTTTGACTGCTACTAATGATCTTTTTTGGATTAGTTTTTCTGGTCAACTTAAAAAACGCGAACAGGCTGATAGTTATCTCACGCCTTGCCTGATGCCCGCTGTGATTGTCTTAGAAGCGATGGAACGCTTTCGGCAACATCCGCGCATTGCCGCATTGGCCGATTTTTCGGCGATCGAACTCAATCGCAGTCTGGCTGATTCGGTGAAGCGATCTGTGATGCGCAATTTTGGTGATTCGGGTATTGTGCCGGTGTTACCCAGCGAATCGGCAGTTACTGTCCATAATCTGCGGGGAATTTACGGTGAAATCTGTACCCACTTTTTCTGTCCTCCCGATCGAGCTGTTTCTCGTTTTGTCCAAGAGCGCCT
Source organism: Synechococcales cyanobacterium OTE_75_metabat_409 (assembly GCA_031378405.1). GTDB lineage: Bacteria > Cyanobacteriota > Cyanobacteriia > Cyanobacteriales > Chamaesiphonaceae > JAAFHZ01. Next base: position 9,179 of record JANNEH010000236.1, on the reverse strand, counting down.
GGGGCATGTGATTTCTGCAGACGAACTGAAACGAGCTAATTCTTCGGCAACCCAACATTATTTTCACTATTATTTGGTAGATAGCAATGGTCATCATTTAGGCTCGAAGGGCATTAAACTATCCGCTCAAGACCCGCTGGCGAATAATGATCATCTAGATCCTGATTTAGATATCCTCACTAGCCCAGTACAACTAGAATTACTCACTAGCCCCAAGATCCCGGTCGCTAGTAAAGTGCTGAGCTTAACTCAAGAATTAGCTGCTGCTCGTAACTACATTGTCACGTTAGAGCAAGATGTAGCCGATCTGCGTCAAGCCAATTTGGGTTATCAACAAAGAATTACCCAGCTTACCAATGTTTTGCGGCCCGCTATATCTAAATCAACCGCCAAATTAACACCGGCTGCTTTTCCCTCAACGGCTCTATTATCTACCCCACCACCACCCCAGCGCCGAGTGCCTGCGGCTACCAAGATCTGGGCAGCGATCGAAGCAATTATGCTCTGGAATCAACAAAATGAGCAAAAGTTTGCCATTTCTCAAACTCTTTTACTCAAAGCAACTGGCTGCAATTTACCAGCAATTAAGCGAGTCTTGGCCGAACAGGTGGAGCTGATCGATCGACACCATGCTGAATTTGATATTCAACCCCGTCATCAATCTAAAAAAATCGATCTCATTTTGGCCTTCTTGCAAAATACACATTAGACTAAAGAACAAGAATTCAATAGCTTGGGCGATCATGCTAGTAACTAATTTTTCACATAGCGATGAATAGGTTGATAATCTGGACAGCCAATGGCTTTTTTGCTCAATGCTATATCAGGATGGACAGTACACTTAAGACTTTCTTCACCTGTACAAAAAATACAAACATAGCAGGGGATTTGCTGTGTTTTCTGAAAGCTAATCCAGCTTTTTTTAAGAGTAATACACTCTAGCCAGACAGAGTAGACTAAAACTTTTGTAAAATAAGCTACCACAAGTGCAATAGATAGTAGAAAAGCTACTCTACAAACAAGTAGAGTAAGCTCAAGAGGAGATAAGGTCAACATATTAGTTTACTGAAATAAAAGAAGGTCAGACACCGACTTTAGCTCTGTTAGTCAGACCAGCCCGATCGCCAGTAGCCATTACAGCTTCACCTTCAATGAATGAGCGCATCATCCAGGCAATTTGCTCATGTTGCTCCATTAAACCGGTCAGAAAATCTGCTGTGCCCTGGTCATGAAAGTTATCACTGCAAAGATCGATGTGATCACGTAGGTTACGAATAACATGCTCATGATTTTCGATCAAAATATCAACCATTCCTGTAGCCATTGGTACATCACCAGGATGCTCACTAAGCGAGGATAATTCCAAGAAGCCTCTCATGGTTCCAACCGGATAGCCACCCAGAGTCCGAATTCTTTCGGCACAGGCATCAATATTTGCAGTAAGTGTATTGTAGTGCTGCTCCCAAAGTTTATGGAGTGTCAAAAATTGTGGCCCAACTACGTCCCAATGGAATTTCTTGGTTTTGACTAGTAACAAGTAAGCATCAGCTAGATCCTGGTTAAGTAGGTCTATGACCCCATTTCGCTGTTGCTCGGTTAGACCAATATTGATTGCATGCATGTTTGTCTCCAATGATTACTAAATTTACTTGCCGAAGAAGTCTTTGACTGTTGAAGTAGCTTTATCAGCACTGTTTTTGACTCTAGCAGCACCGCCGTCAACGGCAATTTTTGCTTCGTTCAGGTCATCTTTGACTTTCATCTTCATATCTCTGTTTTTGTCTTCCATGGCCGACTGGGCTTTGCCGATCGATTGTTTGGCATTGCCTTTGATTTCTTCGGCTTTCCCCGTTACTTGCTTGGACATACTGTTTACACTAGTAGCCAACAAAGGAGAAGCAGTGGCTATACCTCCAATGCTCTGCCAAATTATGGCTGTTACTAGTAGTGCGCCTACAAATGCCACTATATGGTTCTGGAGGTTAGAAAATACGGTTTTTAACTTAAATTCCATGGTGTCAAACTCTTCGTATGGTTTACTTTCTTAACTTATAGTGGAATTTCCCAAACAAAAAATCAATCGATCGGCAGATTCCCCCCTCATCTTACTAGACAAACTCTCTATCAATAGGTAGAGAGTCCATTTAGTAAACATGTCGATTTAGTTGTGGCAGTTAACAAGAATTTATTTAGTCACCTACAGGGACGACCATTCCAGGCATCGGTTCACTATTTAGCTCGAAATCAGTTTTTTTGGCACCGCATTCAGGGCAAACCCAATCATCGGAAAGCGTTTCAAACGGAATGCCAGCCTCAATCCCTGATTCTGGATCACCGACTGTAGGGTCATAGATGTGTCCACATGATTTACAGATATACTCTTGCATTTTGATTCCTTAATATGGTAAAGGGTAAAGTAACCATCGGTGTTATCTTGGCAACAGTATGGTTAACTATCCTTAGTATATGAATGATTCAAACAACTTAAAACTTACTTTAGAGAGATATTATAATCAGCCGAAAGATAGATCCAAACTAGTATCAAAATATACAAACTACAAATACGTCATTAGAGAGATGATCAATTCAATGTTGATACTTTATCTTTGGTAAAGACAGTTCATTGAAAACTAAAAGATGAACTCATAATGTAAGTAAGGAGCATCGAAAATGTCTATAGCTATTAATGATTCTAAACGTACAGCAATTGCCTGTAAGCTAGCAGATATCAAGGAAGTACAAAACTTATTGATTTCTAACGAAGAGAAGTTGATTTCGGCCTGTAGTGACCAAGACATCCGCGATCAATTAGGAAGCATGTTGGCAGACGATCGAAAAAACCTCGGTATTCTGGACACTGTATCTGTTCAATACGGTGTACAAGGCAAACCCAGAGAAACAGTCACAATGATGGTTGAGAAAATTAGCGAGCTGATGGATGGCTCAGAGCTTTCCTTATATGAAAAAGCTGCTCAGCACGAACTGCTCAAACATGAGCAGTTCATGTCAGGTGTCTTAGTTCATAAAGCTGCTCAGGTAGTGGGTGCTGATGTCGAAGCGGCCATTACCCCTTTAAATACTGTCAACTTCGAGAACCGCGCCCACCAAGAACAACTCAAAGGCGTACTAGAAGTTCTAGGCGTGCGGGAATTAACCGGACAAGAGGCAGAGCAAGGCTTATGGGCAAGAGTACAAGACTCGGTTGCAGCTCTCTCGGGTGTTATTGGCAGCGCAGTAACTCAGGCTAGTGACAAATCTGACATGAGTATCTTAGATGTAATCCGTATGGATCACAATAAGGTCAATATGCTGTTCATGCAAATCGAAAAGAGCAACGACCCTCAAAAGATTGAGGAATTCTTCGGCCAAATTTATAAAGATTTGTCTGTCCATTCCGAAGCTGAAGAGCAAGTTGTTTACCCAGCCATTCGATCATTCTATAGTGAAACCCAAGATCTATATGATGAACAGGCTGAAATGAAAGTAATGTTGGAAAAACTAAAATCTTCCAATGCTTCAGATCATGACTTCTTAGCTAAAATCGAGCATTTGAAAACGGCAGTCACTGCGCATGTTGGCCAAGAAGAAACTACTGTTTTTGCTGCTATTCGCACCAATTGTAGTGATGAGCAACAAGAACACTTAGCTACTCAATTTAAGACTGCTAAGAGTAAGCTGCAAGAACAGCTTGCCATGAAAGCTGCCTAATACCTTTTCTTCTCTCAATAAAAAGTAGCTGTAGAACTTTTCTCTACAGCTACTTTTTATCAACACCTTATTGTTTTACTAATGAAGCAACTAATTGTTGTTGGGGGTAGAACTACTAAGTAGCGAGGGATTCACAGATTCCGGGCTTTTACTTGCTGTAGTAGAAGGCATGGAGCTGGATTTAGGACTATCTGACTTCTGTGCTGCGCCAGGTGTCATGGGAGTCGAGAAAGGTTTAGGTACTTCTATAACTTTAGTTTCACCAGGTACTAAAACAGGCTTAGGAACTTCAATGATTTGAGGAGGTACAGGCACTGGTTTTTCCACCTGGATAACTTGTGGTGGTGCGGCTTTCTCAATTGTCCGTTCAATAACTTTGGTTTGTTTTTCAGGTGCTGGTGAAGTCACAGGACTAGAACTAGGCGGATTATTGATAACGGTAGTGGGGACTGCTGGTGACTGATTGCTAGAATAATAATAAGCGGTGACCCCTGCTAAACCCAAGAGAGCGGTGAGCACACCACCAACTAGCAGTCCATTAGCTGCACCACTATTTTCTGCTGCTCGCTCGCGTCGGTATTGAAGATCTTCAGCTTGATTAGACTGCTCTATGGGGGTGAGAGGACGCTCGCTCGGGTTTTTATCACCTTGGGAATCGTTATATTTGTTAGGCATTATACTTGCTAGGTTGTTGGGTGAATTGCTACAGAGGCAATATTATTCGATCGCATCTCTGTAAATGCTCTATTAAAAGGAATAACTTGTAATTTTGATTCCTCTCTCTAAAGGTAGAAGTTCATCAGGGCAGCAAATAGGTGAGTAATCTAACATGGCTCCATAACTGCAAGAGACTGCATCAATCATTGACTTTAATATTTCTTAGACGGATGATATTTTCAGAGTAAATTAAGCCTTCAAATCTATTTTTAAATTTGGCAAACCATCTAAACGCTCTAATGGTTGTAGCTCTTTTGTTTGAGGAGAAAAAATTGTCAAGCCGCCAGGGATACACTCTACTTCGATCGGAGTAGTCCCAATTAATTCACCATCTAAAACTACTTTCTGCGGTGGTTTTGTGGTTATTTTGAAGCGTTTGGAGCGCAAAAAGCCCACGTCTTCTCGTTGTGATGCCGTACCGCGCAGAGTCGAACTCAGCAAATCGTAGGAAGTAGCGATCGCACTCAGTGGGTTAGCTGGAGACAAAATAGTTAAATCTAGTAGACCATCATCGAAAATAACCTCTGCCGAACCCTGTGCCAAAATAGAACTTGCCGGAGCGGCATTGGCAACAGTGATCGCTGCTGCTAAAACCGTAATAATTTTATCTTCTGTCTCAATTTCAACCTCAAATTGGTCAAAGTTTCGCAGTTGGCTAAGTCCGGCTAAAACATAGGCTAGCATCCCAAAACGATTTTTAGACTCTCGATCGGCTAACTCTACTGTCTCGGCTTCAAACCCGATCCCGGCCAATAACACCATTGGCAACCCATTACAAAGAGCCATATCTACAACTTGAGTGGCACCTGCCAAGATAGCCTCACAAGCAGCAGGGATAGTCGTAGGCAGTTTCAGAGCATTGGCAAAAGCATTGGCTGTACCACGAGAAACCACGCCTAGAGGAATATTGCTGCCCATCAAAGCAGTGGCCACTGCTGACAATGTACCGTCGCCTCCCGAAGCGATAATCGATTCTGCCCCTCGATCGATCGCCGCTTTTGCTAATTGGCCAATATCGGTTTCAGCAGTGGTCATCACCACCTCTAAAGTGATTGCTGGTGTGAGTAAAGATTTTATTAAGGCAAGGTCTTCTTCGGGGTTGCCCTGTCCAGCAACAGGATTAAAAATTAGACAGGCTCTATGTTCCATGATTTTTATGTTCAAGGGGCGAAGTTGATGGATGTTGTAAGTTATTTTGTAAGACTTCCAGTATTGCTTGAGGATCAGTTGCTTTTTTCATGACTTCTGCCTCTGCATCTTCCCTATTATTGACGTTTGGTAGATCAGTCCGCAACTCTTCTACTAACGAAATTAATTTGGTAATCTTTTGTTCAGTGAGCAGGTTAAGTTGTAGCGCCAGGTGCGATCGCTCCTTATTTTGTTGACATATTTACTCCCTAGATAAATTTATTTGGCTTGCATTATGCTTTTTTCGTGATTTTGGCAATATATAACTAGCTAAATTTTTCACCAAAATACACTTGATAATTTTTCAAATACTAAAGTAGATATTGACTTTTCACCTCTATCTAATGACAGATAATTATCTAGACTGGGTTTGGTGAATAGGAAAATATTGTAGATTTGCCCTACTGCACAGCAGTATCTGTCTAAAGGAAGATAGGCTTTCGCTGGAGTACGTCGATAATAAAAATAATTAGATAAGTATTCAAAAGAAAAATTCAGAAGGAAACATTATGTCTCAAGCAACAGTTAATGAATTTGTTACAGCTATCAAAGAAGATCCAAATTTGATGGCAGAACTCAATGCGGCTGTCGATGTCGAGTCTTACTACAAAATTGCTCAAGATCACGGCTATTTCTTTACAAGTGAAGAACTCAAAGCAGAGTTAAGTCAAGAATCTCAGGAAGAATTGGCAGGGATGATTAATCCCGGCATGGCACCAAGAACGCATTTAGGTGCTCAATAAATAAGTATGAGCTTAGGGCTACATGATCGGGTCATAGCAATCTTGGTTGCCCCAAAAAAGCATTGATGATATCTAGCTCTAAGACTCTAAGTTATTGTTGTGAACCCAGGTGAAACAGAAGCAGGCACCCGATTTATGCTGGTTATCTAACCAAATTCGACCGCCTTCGCCTTCAACGATTTTTTTGACCACAGCCAAACCAATTCCGGTATTTTCCTTGGTATCACTTAATTTTAGGGTCTGAAACATCTCGAAAATGCGTTCTTGATCTGCTCCTACCGAAATTCCTGGCCCATCATCGGCGATCGAGAATTGATAGAAATCACCTAAATCTACAGCAGAAATTTTAATTAGGCCATCAGTCCGATCGTGATGTTTAATAGCATTGCTCAGTAAATTAGCGAAAACTTGGCTTAACAGTATGCTTTTAGTAAGTATGGTGGGCAAAGGTGACAAAAATTCGATCTTGAAATTTTCTGGAGGAGCAAGAGAATCAATGATTTCGGGTAAAAGTTTAGCTACATCAACCACTTCGCTCTCTAATGCCTGTCGCCCCACCTGTGAATAACGCAGTAAACCATCAATTAAGGCATCCATCCGATAAATTCTTTGGCGTAATAACAAGAACTGTTGTTGGCTCGCTTGGGCAATTTTCTCCTCAAGATCTTCTTCAATCCATATTGATAAATTTGCTATTGCTCTTAAAGGAGCCTTGAGATCATGAGAAACCACATAAACAAAACTGTCTAGCTCCTGATTCCGTTCCTTTAAACTTTCTTGGGTCAAGACCAAAGATCGATTGAGGCGTTGTAAGTCAATGGTTTGTTTTAAGTTCATTAGCTCTAGCTGCTTGCGATCGGTGATATCTTGGATTGCAGAAATAAAGTACTGCGGAATGCCAAGTTCTCCAGCAACTTTTATTTCCCGCACCAGTGAGACTGTTAAACAGACCCATATATGATGTCCTTCTTTATGGACATATCGTTTTTCCAAAGTGTATTCATTAATATCACCATTCAATAATTGTTCTACCAAAGCAAGATCCTTAGCCAGATCGGCAGGTTCAGTGATCGCCTGAAAGGTAGTTCCAGATAGTTCTTCCTGGCTATAACCTACAATCTCACAAAACTTGTCATTTAATCGCGACATAGTGCCATCTAAGGCCACATGACAAAATCCCATCGAGGTGTACTCGAAGGTATGACGAAATAGTTCTTCACTAGCTTGCAGAGCTATCTCCACCCGTTTTTGTTCAGTAATTTCATCTACCAAACCAGATATTTGCAGCCGATCGGTTTCAGCCTGTTTATAGTGAGTAATATCACGCATCAATACTACTGCTCCTAACTTTTCACCAGTAGTACTATAAATTGCTGCCCCGCTAGCTAGAAGCGATCGAGCCTTACTCTGTTTAGGTTTGATCATCATTTCTTGACTGACTACAGATTTTCCTTCTAGAGCTTGAAACAAAGGAATTTCCGACTTGGTTAAAATCTTTAACCCATCAGCATCATAAAGATCATAATAGTTAGCCCACTCTTCTGGGTCGATCGGTCTGGGCGGTAATCCATGGAATGCTTGAGCTGTGCGATTAAACAATACTAAATGACCATCGGCATCACAGGCCACAATGCCATCAGAAGCATAATCTAGCAGGGCTGCTAAGAATTGAGCAGATTGCTGACTAGGCGAGACTGCCGCTTGACTGCCTAGCCGCACCGCTGTAGCAATCCAGGTTATTTGACTATCTTGATCAGAGTCTGGTTCGGCTTCGACTCGAAACCACTCCCAGGTTCCAGAAATACTTTTCAGTCGAAGCTCGATCTCTAGAGGTTGCTGTAACTTGTTAGCTTCTGCCCAAGAAATCAAAAACTTATCTAGATCTTCGTTATGCAAAAATTTTGTAAATATCTCAGGCATTTGAGCACCATTACATTGCCCAAGAAACTCATACCACTGCTGATTAACAGCAACAATCTGCCCTCGATCGGTCATTAACCAAGCTAGGTGAGGAATACGCTCCAGCAATTTGTGGCATCGGTTAGTCACTGTTGCTATCAAATCCTGCTGCAATTTTACTGTCATAAGGAGTCGGGGAGTCAAGTGTTGTTTAATCAGGTTAGCATGTTCATAACGTCCCTGCCACTTGTAGTTTTTTCAGTTGTTAGTAGATATCTGACTCAAACCAATCATAGATCTGATCGATTTGTTGTACTGTGACTAATCCATACTGCCAAAGAACCATGGGCAAAGTTCCATAGTTAGACTGGGATTGTTTTAGAGCTAATTGGAGATATTCAAGAGGTAAACCAACATCTCGATGCAGAAAATTGATAAATTGCGGAATTTGATGTGTAGACATGATACCTGAGCATATGGAGTAAATTTAAGTTGAATTGTGAAAACTAAGAGATATTTAACAAATTGTAGATTGCTGCCAAAAAAAGATTTTTTAGTAGGGCGGCATTTACAGGTTAACGAGGAAATAAATGGGCTGCACTCAGAAATTCCAAATTCAGATTCCTGGTGATAAGCCGGGTTGATGCTGGGGGCTAGCCCCCAGACCCCCATTGAGGGGACGGAACGCCTCCCCTCAAACTCCCCTACGTAAGGGTTGATCTTGCTGAGTTGTCGCGTTGTCTTTACTTACGGAACTGAGTAAGGTTGGTGTCCGCAACTGCACGACAACGCTGGTTGGTGTTTTTGAATTTGGAATTGCTGTTAGCCAGCCCAGGCTAAATTAATCAAAGCACATTATGATAATATTTCGGGCAGGTTGGTAACTATCTCGCTAAAGAAAGTGTTCAGAGTATTAAAATATTC
>JANNEH010000180.1:0-16416 GCA_031378405.1 Synechococcales cyanobacterium OTE_75_metabat_409 | reverse complement strand
GCTAATTCAAATGGCGATCGGGGTGGCCAAACAGCAAGGGCGCAAGATTGGGATCTGTGGGCAAGCTCCGAGCGATTATCCTGAGTTTGCCAGGTTTTTGGTGGAGCAGGGCATCGATTCAATGAGTCTGAATCCTGATTCGGTGCTGAAAACTTTGTTAGAGATTGCCCAAGTGGAGGCTGCTGAATCTAAGGTCTAGGTTTCACTCAAAATAATATATCTGAGTGAATAGTCTCAATAATAAAAAGTCCCACCTATTGGGGTGAGACTTTTTTTTAAGCGGCGATCCAATCGCGGACTTTGATTAGTGATGCCCAGTCTGGCTTGCGCTGCAAACCATCCTCGAAACTAGATTCCACCTGCTCCTTGGCTTCTTCCGAGCCTTTCACCATTCTCTGAGCAATCTCCACATGCTCACGCACGCCTTTTTGCTTCGCTTCTAGCAGTGCGATCGCCAGATTCACTCGCGCTTGCGGATCGTAAGGGTCAACTTTCAAAGCACGATCGGCAGATTTCACTGCCTTAACCGCCTCATTTTCTAGTAAATATAACCAAGAGAGACAAGTCCAAGCACTGCCCATCTTCGGTGTGGTGTCACAGATTTCCTGGAAAACAGGAATCAGATTAGCAGCGCTTTCCCCAGCCTTGTATCGATCGATTGCCGCATCAAAGGCTTCATTAGTGGCTTCAGACATAATTGAAAAATGAAATAGATTTACACAGCAAAAGATTTACCGCAACCGCAACTCTGACTGGCATTGGGGTTGGTAAACTGAAACCCACCACCGATCATCGCATTGCTGTAATCTAGCACCAGTCCATAAATATACAGCAAACTCTTGCGATCGCAGACTAACTTAAAGCCATCGTAGTCAAAAATCTCATCATCTGGTCGGGCATTGCTGATATCTTCAAATTCCATTAGGTAAGACATGCCAGAGCAGCCACCTTGGCGAACACCCACCCGTAAGCAGAGATCTTTGCCCTGTTGGTCGCGCAGCGCCTTAACATGGCTCAAGGCGGCGGCTGTCAATTCGATACCGGATTTGGTAGGAGATGGAGCTTGGGTCATGGAAAAGGACTCCGAGAAAGACTGTTACTACTGTACCCTCTATGTTAACTTTTCTCTGTCCTTCTGGTAATTGGCTGCTAAGATTCTTGACCTCAGGTAAAATTTGGGGGTCGATCGATATTTAGGAATAGCGTTTATTACAGCGACTATAAAGAGTTATGAGTTTGAGTCCTGCCACCATCAGAAGGTTGAAACGCCTCCCCCAAGTACCTAACGTGTGGGAAGGAGCTAGAATCTCTCTCCCTCTGCCGATCAGCGGTGAAGCTGCGCCCCACATGGTGATTTGGATGGACGGTTCAGAAGGTACCGCCCGCAGCTTGGAAACCGCCGATGAATCTTTTGGTCATGAAGCATTGGTAAGGGGGCTAATTAAAGCGATCGAGTATCCCCAAGGGCCATACCCCCAGATTCGTCCCAAGAAGGTATTAGTCAGCGATCGAGAAGAGCAGTTCTATCTGCGTGGAGTCTTGAGCGATCTAGATATCGCGGTGGAATATGCCCCAGAATTACCGATGGTGGAGCATCTGTTTTCCCGCTTTGAAGAATTCAACCAAAACCGCCAACCCGATTTGCCGCTGGTTTACGATCAATTACTGCGGGCTGCTGCCGATGAGCTGTGGCAGGCTGCGCCCTGGAGTGTATTAGAAGACTATCAGGTCATTCAAATCGGGGTAAATTGCTGGGATGTGGATAATTTTTACGCCACAATACTAGGAATGATGGGACAAGAATATGGGGTATTGCTGTACAGATCGATCGATTCTCTGCGGCAATTTAGGTTAGCAGCCTGCTCTAATACTGGCCTGGAAGAAATGGAAAAAGTGTTTCTGGCGCAGGATTGCATTTTTTGTACCTTCGATATCGAAGCTGATATCCCCCACTTGAGTAGACTACGACTGACCGAGTTTGATAATGTGAGCTACGGCTCTATTCACCCCCTAGAAGGAATGCGGGCGGTACTAGACGAGGAAGAAGTCTTGGCTACTTATGCAGCGCTGATTGCCTTGAAGCGCTTTTTTGAAAAGAATAAAGCCAAGTTAGCCAAAGATGAGCTAGCCGCAATCACCCAAAAGATTAAGATTACTATTCCCGAAACAGTTCCCTCTGATCCTAAATCTGTCAGTGTTACTGTCACCACTATTCCGGAGCTAATGCGGGAACTACGGGAAATGGGTGATGATGACGACGACGATGAAGAACTAGATATTCAAGATGATCTGATTCCAGAACACGCCCTGATTAGTACAGGAGCATGTTCCTGGGAATTATTAAATTCTTTAAAGTCGATAGTGCCCAATTTTGATGTAAATGTCAATAGATTTGATACTGAGGGTCTGTTACCAGTGATGATGGTGCAGACGACGAAGGTAAAGGCACATGCTATGCTCAAGTTTATTGCCACTGCCGGTGGCATTAGAGGGATTGCTTTTGAGACGATCGAAGGCGCACCGGTACAGCTTGGGGTTTTGGCTTTGGCTGATGGTCAGTTGCAATTGGTAGGAGAGTTTGCCCATCGTCAGGTGGAAATGTGGGAAGCGCGTTGTGATGAAAGCAAGAGCCGCTGTGCTTTTTTGATTGCCCAAGGAGCTACCAAAAAATCCAAGCCCGGTCCGCCACGCGATCAAGATATTGTGGCGGTGATGGAAACAAGGCTGACAGATATGGATGTACTTTATGACCTGTTGGATGAAAGTTAGTAACTATAAATTAAGAGCCAACACAAAGATCTAGTTCCATGACCGGGCGTTGTAATTACTTTACTGCAATCTTTTGAGGGAATAGACTGGTAAGTTTTCAGATAAAATAGAGGTAATCAATTTCTGTGGTTTTTATGGTACTCCTCGACCACTTTTGCCCGCCACTGAGCAGCAGTCACCACTGGCAAGCGTTTCATGATGCTTGGGCAACATATTTGGTGATGGACTTAAACCAAAGACTGCCAGCAGGATTTATTGCTGAATCTCATGTGCAGTTTGGAATTGACACTTTTGCAGCATCATCTGCTAACCCAACAGACTTGACTTGGCAGCCACCTCCATCACATCAACAAATAATGTTCTTGGCCACAGCCGAAATCATTGAAGTCAACATTTTCAGTGATGTTGCTGGTTTTACTTTGAAATGTGCGATCGAACTGGTGTCACCGGCTAATAAAGACCATGCCGAGCAGCGCCAAGCTTTTCTCTCTAAATGTGAGACCTATTTACGCCAAGGAGTGAGTTTGGTAGTCATAGATGTGGTTACTGCCCGCAAAGCCAATCTCCACCGAGACCTACTCGATCGATTACATCCCAATCATATTGAGCTATCTCCAGCCAGTGGGCTTTATGCGGCCACTTATCATCCGATCTGTGAAAATCAACAGGTCAATCTAGATATTTGGTTCGAGATTTTTGGCTTGGGTGAAGCCTTGCCGACGATGCCTTTGTGGTTCGATACCAATCGTTGTTTGCCCTTGTTGTTACAGGAAACTTATGAACAAACTTGTCGATCGCAGCAAATTTGAGATGTGGTCTGTTGGCACCTGAAGTTTGTCCTGAACAAAATCTAATTGTTCAATTGCGTTATCTTAATCGGGATGTAGAAGTTGTTCTGATGTTGATTTCCTGGTTCTCCCGACAGTGGGATCGAGTACTGCATCCTAAACAGATTGCCATTTTTGAAGCTTGCTTAATTGGTCTGATTTCTGCGCTGGCGGCAGTGAGCCTGAAGCAAGCTGTCTTATGGCTAGAGGTCTGGCGGGTAGGTTTGGCAAGTACCTTGCCGATGTGGGTCGCGTTACCGCTAATTGGCATTATGGGCGGTGCTTTAAGTGGATTATTGGTAGAAAGATTAGCTCCAGAGGCTACAGGCAGTGGAATTCCCCAGGTAAAAGCAGCTTTGGGTTATGTGCCGATCGCCCTCGATTTGCGGGTAGCAGTAGTAAAGTGGTTGGGGACTTGTCTATCAGTGGGTTCGGGGTTAGTTTTAGGACGGCAAGGGCCGACAGTGCAAATTGGGGCAGCTCTGGCTGCCCAACTGAGTAATTGGACAAATACCTCTCCGACCTATCAGCGACAGTTGATTGCTGCTGGAGCCGCAGCAGGGTTGGCGGCGAGCTTTAATGCCCCGATCGCTGGGGTGCTGTTTGTGATCGAAGAGCTGCTGCAAGATTTGCCAGATCTGACCTTGGGAACGGCAATTATTGCGGCGGTAGTTGGTGGGGTGGTAGCCAAAGGAATTGGGGGGCGGGGCATGATTCCAGATTTGAGCCACTTCCAGGTCACTTTTTCGATCGCTGAGATTCCGCTGTTGATTGTAGTAGGAGTGCTGGCTGGTTTGTTGGGAGCTATTTGTAATCGCAGTTTGTTGGGCAGTCTTCAAATCTATCAAGATCGGTTGTCGGGTCGATCACTGGCCATCAAAGTAGCTGTAGCTGGTGGCATTAGTGGAATTTTGGCCACTATTCTTCCCCATGCGTTGATGACGAGCAATAGTTTAAAAGATTTTTTGCTGATTGGAAATATTCAATGGCAGGCAGCGGGCTGGATTTTGTTGGGTCAATTTGTGATGTGTTTGGTGGCATTTGGTTCGATGGCTCCCGGGGGCATCTTGTCACCCAGTTTAGTGTTAGGTGCGGCTTTAGGTGACTTGGTGGCTTTGGGGATTCAGAACGCCTACCAGGTTGGATTTATTCCCTTCGATTTGGTGCTGAGTTCACCGACAGTTTATGCCCTGACTGGGATGAGTGCAGTATTTAGCGGTATTACCCGCCGCCCCATGACGGCGATCGCTATTGTGTGGGAAATGTCTGCTAAGTTTGACTTGGTTTTGCCTTTAATGATTGGGTCTGTAGTTGCTTATTTGGTATCGGAAAAACTTTTTCCAGATTCTCTGTATCAACATTTGCTGGTGCGTCGGGGCATCAATATTGAACTGCCAGATTTAGTCGATCGGCAATGGGAAGGTTTGACAGCAGCAGATATTATGCAGCGGCGGGTAGAAAGTCTGGCCAGTAAAATGACGATCGATGAGGCCATTCAAGCTTTTGCCCATTCTCACCATCGAGGGTTTCCGATTGTCGAGTCCGGTACTTTAGTGGGGATTTTGACTCAGAGTGATCTGGCGGCGATCAAAGTCCAGCCCTGGGATGGGACTACGCCAGTGAGCAAAATTATGACTAAGCGGGTGATTACGGCTACGCCTCAAGATCCGCTAACTTCGGTATTGCATTTGCTTAATCACCATCAAGTCAGTCGATTGCCAGTAATTGATGGGCGCAAATTGGTGGGAATTATTACTCGTGCTGATATTATTCGCTGTGAAGCAGAGCGGGTTAGTAGTAATGTGAGTCCTTTAAAACCGCAGCCCCGCCCTTCTTACTTGGTGTATCAAACTCGATCACCTGCTACCGGCAAAGGGCGGCTGTTGGTGCCATTGAGCAATCCTCAAACTGCTGAAATGTTATTACATTTGGCTATTTCGATCGCTTTAAAGTATGACTACGAAATAGAATGCCTCCATACAATTGTAGTGTCGCACGCTAGTCTCCCGGCAGAAACCTCTGTGGATACTGCTTTCAGTCGTCAATTATTAGACAAAGCAACTTTCCAGGGGAAACAGCAAGGAATTTCAGTACATACCCAGGTGCGAGTCGCTCATAATCCAGCTACGACTATTTTGGAGGTAATTAAGGAGCGCCATATCGACCTACTTTGCATGGGTTGGCAAGGTAAGACTTCTACTCCCGGGCGGATTTTTGGTGAAACTTTGGATACCGCCATTCGCCAAGCACCTTGTCCGGTGATGTTGATTAAGTTGGGGCAAAATTTAAAATTTGATCGGTGGTTGGTGCCGATCGCTGGTGGCCCAAATGCCAAATATGCCTTGCAATTATTACCTGCCTTGGTTTATCTCAGTGCCGAGCCTCAGATTCAACTCTGTCAATGCTTTGATCCCCAAAATCCCCAGGCTAACTTAAGGTATTTAGATGCTGCGGCGCATTTAGTGCAAGGTAGTTTAAATGTGCCGGTGGTGACTACGCCGCTATATTCTGATGCGATCGTCGGAGGCGCAAGCAGAGCTATCGCGGCTACAGTGATTGATTTGGCTGTGCAGAAGGAATGTGATGTGATTGTTTTGGGAGCAAATCGGGAAGGTCTACTGAAACGGGCGATCCAGGGTAATATTCCGGAAGCGATCGCCCGTGGTTCAGATTGCACGGTAATTGTGGTCAGAAAGGGTCTGGCTTAACGACGATATAATTGCATCAAGATGCGTAAGACATACCAAAACAACAAAGCAACGGAAGCAAACAATTCCAGGGATGCCGCTACATATTGATCTTTGTTGTAGTGATGCATAATTTTGGAGGTATCGTAGAGAATGGCTGCCATGGCAAATGCGACCATTGCTACCGAGAAAAACACACCCAGGGTGAATCCAAAGATCACGCTGCAGATGACTAACCCCAATGCGACACAGCCTGCAATGGAGAGCGCCCCACCCAAAAAGCTAAAATCTTTGCCAGTGGTGAATACTACCATGGTCAAGCCTGCGAACATGGTGGCGGTGAGAATTCCCGCCGTCGGAATGATGGTGGGATCGTAGAAGGTGCTGGCGATGTAGATCATCGGTGCAAAGAGGAATGCCTCCATCACCACATACAGTCCTAAGCCGCTGTATTGTAGGGCAACGGAGTCTGCTTTCGCAGCCAAGCCTCGGGACAACCAGCCCAAGAGAGCAAATCCGGCCAGGAGGACTAACCAGCTATAGCGACTGCCGGTGAGGGCTTGAGTCATAGCAGCAGCAATGCCAGACTGAATGAGCAATGTTTCTAATAAGATAAACGCGCCAACGGCACCTGCTAAGTGGCTGTAAGTCTTTCTGATAAATTCAGCCCGTTCTGCGGGCAGCCCTTTTGCTACGACGTACATGAATGAAGTCTCCCAAACTGTGGTGATCGATATCCTAATACATTCACCTTGATTTCCTTGGAATTCGGAAATTTTTGGAATTCGACTTTTATCTTCCTCTCTTTAAATTCAGGAGTCTGTGGAAGAACTATATCACTAACACTTCACATCCATGTAAAGCAACTCCCAGTTCAGCACTAGCTCATTATTTTCGGTATGATCAATACCAACAGTTTTTTCTAACGCCCAAATCAGCTCATCGTCACAGTCCGATCTCAATCCAAACATGAGTTTACAGAAAAGCTTCATCTCGGCAAGTGAAGTGAAATGCCATGGACATTGGCAAATTTCCAAACGATTGATGTTCCAGGCTTCTGGATATAAACTACGTTCAACTGGCAAGAAAATCCCCTGATGTCCCATCGGATTTGCCCGATCGACAAAGTCGTTAAGAAATATCCCCACCATGGAGCCTGCTGCCACATCTGCTACATGCAGCCACCCGCCGGGCTTAACATGGGTTTTTAATCGCGTAATGACTTCTATCGGGTCAGGGTGATGATGTAGTCCGGCCAAACTCACCACCCGATCGGCTTGACCAATTAGCCAAGGTTGATTCATATCCAAAAGTTGGACGATCGAATTTTCGTTGGCAAATCCCTGACTGAATTCATAACCGCCATAAGTTACTGGCACTAGAATATTGTGGGCGAGATACCCACCGCCGGAGGGGATGTCAAACAAGACTTCATTTGTTTTTACCGGTTGTGCTTGGAACAATGTTGCAAATTCCAGTCGCCGAGCATTTGGTGCCAGTTGCATAGCCAAATGATATTCATGGCCACGCTGTTCAAAAATTGAGGAATAGTCCATCATTTTTTTTCGCCTTGTGCCATAACGCTACAACCATATTTTTCTAGTACCAATTCCAGTTTAATGAGGATTGAGGCACAGGGTTCATCCCAGATATTAGGTGAAGGCTGATTATATAAGGCATTCATGGTAGCATTCACCTCAAATATAGTCATCCTGCCATCTTCCGCCACATGGCAATCAATGCCAAAAAAATCGAGACCGACACGTTGATAGATTTCGGACAGAGTCCCTGTAATAATTGGGAGGGTTTCCTGGGCAAAATTCTTCAAGCAATAACTTTCTTCCTGCTCTACTCTGGGAGTTTTGAGCCGCTTACTGGCATGTAAAAGCCACTGTTCGCCAATAATGACATGACGCAGAACCGGCTCTCCCCCGATCATGATGATGCGGTACTTGCGATACAATCCATCTGAATCGCAGTATTCGTGCCATTCGCTGGCATGGACAGTGCGTCCGCCCCAAGGCAGCACATAGATTCGATCAAGATCACCAGCACCATCTAATCGCACGGTGCTGATGCCACCCTGATCACCAGCTAGTCGTAAGATGATTGGATAACGTAATTGGTTTTGTTGAATGGCTTGGATAAAATCATCTGGGCGCTGTGGAGAAAAACGAATCGTGCGGGGAGTATATACTCCTGCAATGTTTTGTAAGGTCTTTTCTAACTGGTCACGCCGAGTTTTGATGATATGTTGAGGATCATTGAAACAGGCTCGGCGAGTCTTGCTTACTAGCTCGACTGCTTTGCTCAGGGCTGTATTATAGACATCAGGATCACTGAGATAATTAACTAGCATACCTTCTCTGGGTAAGTTTAAGTCTTGCGACGGCTCATTACTTAGAAAGATGGAGCTTATGGTGAAGCGTTCTGGTGACAAATAAGGCAGGAAACTACTAGTTCCATTAAATACCGATATAACGTTTTGTTGGTCACTAGACATAGTCGTATATGTCACACCATTGTCGGGAATACCACGTAGCACGACAATGGGAATTTTGTGAGAACTCATTAGTAATAATTTGCTAAAAGGTTTGGATGCTTATGACTAACAACTAGTAATTATCCTAATGCAAAAAGCCGCTAATTTTAGCGACTTGTCAGTGTCAACTTTATTTGCAGACCTTCATAATTGCAACCTGTACTTTATTTGATTAGGATTTAGCCCGATCAATATTCTCCTTGTAAGCCATTAAATCATTAAACCGAATCCGATAGGACTTGCCTGCTTTTCGATGGGGAATCTCACCTGCTTCGATCGCCTTGACCAATACCGCATAAGGAATATTCAGCAAATCTGCGGCTTCACGGGTCGAAAGTTCAGCTTGCTCAGCAAAAGCCTTGACCCATTCTGGTGATAAATTCATGTTGTTTTTTATACCAAGTTACCATGCTCTGCAATAGGGAGGTTCATAAATCCCCGGATATTGATAGAGCAATACATCAAAAATTTTCAATAGGTATTTTTTGAGATTTGCTGTTTTCCACCATACATATAGCAATCCTAAATCATTTGCCGGATCAGACTGGTCTCAAAGCCTTACGCAGCATTAAGCTAATTCTGCATCTGATTTCGGATTGCTATATATACAATGCTAAATGGCTTAACGGCCACTCGACCCCAGCAAAGGAACCTATGGCATCTATACGCGAGTTACATCAACAGCTCACCAGCAAACAGCGATCGGCAGTAGAAATCACCCAGGCCGCCCTCGATCGACAGCAAACTCTAAAACCATAGCTCAAAAGCTCCGATCAGGGAATCTGCGGAAAGGTTAAATCTGTAACTTGTTTACGAATCCCCAGATATTACCGCAGCAATGTCTTTGCGGGCGGCACCCAGTGCCAGTAGAGACTTGATTAATAAATCGATCGATACCGAAGGATCACCGGCTTCCATTTTAGCTACTCGTGATTGGCTAGAACTCATATCTGTTGCCAACTCCTGCTGAGATAACTGCTTGTCTTTTCTCAACTGCTTGAGAGATTTGCTTAAAGACAACCTAATTTCAATTAGCTCCACCTCTTCAGGAGATAATTGTAAAAAATCAGCCGTGGTGCCAATTTTCCAGCCAGCAGCCTCTAATTTTTGACGTTTTGTAAGTTCCATAGTTCGTTAAGTCACCGGAACTAATCAGCCCCTGTGATTTCATCATATAGTTTTAATCTTTTCTGACAATTATTGATAATTTGTTTAGGAGTTTTGTCCGTTGTTTTGGCAAATACATCCAAAATCACAATGGCATCATCATCAATTCGGTAGACGATTCGCCACGATTTACTGCTCTCATTATCGTTAACTCTCAATTCATAGCAGTGTTTACCAATGCTAGGCATAGGTTTGCAGACCGGCATAGAGAGCATTTCGCCTTCCTGCAATTGTCTTAGCAGAAAGCCCACTTCAATACGGGTGGCTTGAGAAAATGGGGGCGTTTTAACCTCACCAGATAACCAGACAAGATCTTTACCGTCATAAGAAGAATCCATATTATGGGGATTTTATATTTTTGAGTTTTAATCATGGTGCTTCCTTGTTTTGTTCAGTTGGTACTTTACAGTAATTATGTCATATCTGACATAATTATGTCAATAGTATTCACCGATAGACTGCTCCTCTCAAGAAGATACGACCATAAACCACTGTTCACAAAATATTGATCGAGAGCTTCCAGCAAATTCACCCTTGTTGATGAAATCTAATACTGACAAGGATTTGGCCTGATTCAGAAAATCAACACATCAAAAATTTTCAATAGGTATTTTTTGAGATTTGCGGTTTTCCACCATACATATATACAATGCTAAATGGCTTAACGGCCACTCGACCCCAGCAAAGGAACCTATGGCATCTATACGCGAGTTACATCAACAGCTCACCAGCAGACAGCGATCGGCAGTAGAAATCACCCAGGCCGCCCTCGATCGACTACAAAGCCTGGAACCACAGCTCAAAAGCTTTCTTTGTATTACCCCTGAAGTCGCTTTAAACCAAGCCAGAGCCGTTGATGCCCAAATCGCCGCCGGAGAAAGCATCGGCATGATGGCCGGGATTCCGATCGCCCTCAAAGACAACCTCTGTACCAAAGGCATTCTTACCACCTGCGGCTCCCGCATCCTAGAGGGCTTTATTCCCCCCTATGAATCTACCGTCACGGGCAAACTACAAGCCGCTGGTGCTGTGGCTCTGGGCAAAACCAACATGGATGAATTCGCCATGGGTAGTTCTACCGAAAACTCGGGCTACCAAGTTACTGCTAATCCCTGGGATACCAGCCGTGTTCCCGGTGGCTCCTCAGGTGGCTCGGCGGCAGCAGTAGCCGCCAATCAAGTAGTTGTTTCGCTGGGTTCCGATACTGGTGGCTCGATTCGTCAGCCAGCGGCCTTTTGTGGGGTGGTTGGTCTGAAGCCCACCTATGGATTGGTCTCCCGCTTTGGTCTGGTGGCCTATGCTTCCTCCTTAGATCAAATTGGCCCTTTTGGTCGCACGGTGGAAGATGCCGCAATTTTGTTGGAGGCAATCGCTGGTTATGACCAGCAAGATTCTACCAGCCTGAAAGTAGAAATCCCCAAATACTCTGAACTGCTGAAACCTGAGTTACCCAAAGGTTTAAGAATCGGCATTATTACCGAAACCTTCGGTGAAGGTCTAGATCCGGTAGTTGCCGCCGCCGTCCAAACTGCCGTCGCTCATTTTCAATCTTTGGGAGCTAGCGTCCAAGAAATCTCTTGCCCGCGCTTCCGCTATGGCTTGCCCACTTACTATGTGCTGGCTCCTTCGGAAGCCTCGGCTAATTTGGCACGTTACGATGGGGTGAAATATGGCATTAGAGCACAAACTGATAACTTAATGTCGATGTATACCCAAACTCGGGCGGGGGGCTTTGGGGCGGAAGTTAAGCGCCGGATTATGTTGGGGACTTATGCCCTGTCGGCGGGCTACTATGATGCTTATTATTTGAAGGCGCAGAAAGTGCGGACGCTGATTAAAAATGATTTTGAGGCCGCTTTTGGCCAAGTAGATATTTTAATTACTCCGACTACTCCAACCACTGCTTTTAAAGCCGGTGAAAAGACCGCTGATCCTTTAAGCATGTATCTTTCGGACTTAATGACTATTCCGGTGAATTTGGCTGGTTTACCAGGAATTAGTATTCCCTGTGGCTTTGATGCCAATGGAATGCCGATCGGCATCCAAATCATCGCTAATGTCCTGCGGGAAGACCTGCTGCTCCAAAGTGCCTATGCCTATGAGCAATCTACCACTTGGCATCAACAGCTCCCCAACATTTAGTAAGATTAATTAACCAGGTTCACGACAAAAACGACAGTGAACCTGAGCGTAATTAAGCAGATTTAGGCTTGAAATTTTTAAAGCTCTCACTACGGCCTACTTTTTTCAGACCACGCCACAACTTCATATTGAGCCAAGCCATTAAACCCAAGAGAGTTAAGAAAATACCCAAGCTGGTGAACCCAGAAACATTTCTAATACTCGTCCACAGGAAAGGTGAGCAGAGAAACACCGGGTTGCGGCTGCCATTTCCCACATTGACCACCATCCCAAAAACTACTGGCAAAAAGACTAAACAGCTAATAATGCCAACCATCCAAGCATGACGCTGGTTTACTTTCCAGAATAGACACCAG
Source organism: Synechococcales cyanobacterium OTE_75_metabat_409 (assembly GCA_031378405.1). GTDB lineage: Bacteria > Cyanobacteriota > Cyanobacteriia > Cyanobacteriales > Chamaesiphonaceae > JAAFHZ01. The sequence goes on along the minus strand of JANNEH010000180.1, from coordinate 3,926 downwards.
TGAGTAATGGTACTGTAGATTACCGCTAGAGTTGCAGTCATCATGATGCCCAATATTAAACTAGGCATCATGTAGCCAGAATCATTATTCAATAAACTGAGTGGTAGCCAAACTAATGCCGCGATCGCGATATTAATTGCTACTGCTAGCATGGCAGGACTTTTTTCATGTGTGATTAAATCACCTGCCAAGCTGGTTTTCTTATTACCAGTCACTGGTCGCTGGCGTGCCCATTCTACTAAAGATTGTTGACTAGGAAGTAACAAAGGTATAAGTAACATTAACCAGCTAAAAGCAAAAATGCCAATGATTCCGGAGGAAAAGCTGTTGTCCCCCAAACCAAAGGGGAGATGAAATACAACATTTTTGTTATCACTATAACTATAGCGATACACAGCAAACCCAGCTAGTGTTGCATGATACATTCCCGACCACACATAGCTTTGCTTTTTACTGAGCACGGTTGCTGTTGGTTTCAGATAACGACGCTGAATTGCTTGGTACAACCAATAAATACCTGCACTAGTCATCCCTGTAAACAACAGGTATGGAAAAATATGATCTCCCATCTTGATGCTATACCAATAGATGAACTCACTTTCTCTTTTGCCATACCACATCAGACTCATATAGATGAGGGGATAAGTGATAGATAAGGTCATCCCCGCCAACAAAATCGATTGAGCTTTAAACCACATCGTAGCTAATATTGCTCCCAAATATAGCAATATGCCGATGCTCACCATTAGTATATCCCAGCTTAAAACATTCAACTTGGCGATATGAGCTGCTTGAACAGCATGAAACTGGAGAGGAATAGCCAAGGCTGTACCCAAATAGACCAAGATTGGCACCCCAACTAATTTACCGCCAATGACGCTACCAGCTTGCTGAGGAGTAAGCCGAATGAAGTTCAAGGTACCTCGTCGCTCTTCTTGACTAAAATTACTAGCTAAAAGATAAACCCCGCCAGCAAATAAGCCAAAAACCATCACTGCACTCAGGCCAAAAGACGTGTCCAACCACCATTTTGGCCAGTCAATTAGAGGATTTCCTGCTACATCTAGCTGACATGAGCCGTTATTAGGAATCTGCTTTAAACAGTATTGGCTATAAGAAAAACCACCATTACCATTAGGCGCTGGGAGTTTGGAGTATTGGCTAATCAGTACCATAGCCTGACCAATAGCAGAGAGAAATACGGTGATGCCCATATTGCGCCAACTAACCCGACTTTTCAGTTCGCGCATGAGCTGGGGGTTCAACTCGCCAATTCGATCAAGCACATTATTTAGCATGAAATTCTCCCAAAAAAAGTTGAAATTTAAGAAACTTGCTGATGTCCCAATTTCAAGAAGATAGTTTCCAAGTCTTCCTGAGTACAATTAAAATTATTGATCGGTAGACCAATAGTAATGAGGTGACGGAGTAAATCAGCCGCCTCTAGTTCGTCGCCTTGAAAAAATACCTTGACTTGTTTGGTATCAGGGTTAATTTCCAGGTCTTCCACCAGGGAACTAATTTTCAGCTCAGCAACCAGAGTATTCATATCTCCTAAGCTACTAATCAAAATCTGCTGCCGCCCCATTCTTTGATAGAGAGCAGCAAGGCTACAGCTTTCTACCAAATAACCTAACTCCATGATGCCCACCGAGCTACAGAGTTCTGCCAAGTCACTCAAAACATGGGAGGAAATTAGCACCGTCATGCCAGCTTCTTGTAAGACCTTGATAATTTCTCGAAACTGCACTCTGGCGATCGGGTCTAACCCAGATACTGGTTCATCGAGCAATAACACCAAAGGCTCATGGATAATGGTGCGGGCTAAGCTCAGTCTTTGTTTCATGCCCCGCGATAAACCAGCAATTTTGCTATTGCGCTTGGTTTGTAGTTGTACCAGGTCTAGGACATCATAGAGGCGTTGACTGCGTTTGTGCCGATCGATACGATACAGTCGAGCAAAGTAGTCGAGATAATCCCAGACTGTCAGGTCATCGTAGAGCGGGAAATCATCGGGCAAATAGCCCAGCAATTTTTTGAGCTGAGAATTACTCTGATCCCGGCGCAGTCGATCGCCGTGAATATAAATTTCGCCAGTGCTGGGTTCTTCTGCTGCGGCCAGCATCTGGATTAGGGTGGTTTTACCAGCTCCATTGGGTCCAATTAGCCCATATACTTCACCGGCTTGAATTTGCAGCTCTACACTATTGACGGCAATGTGTTGCTCAAATTGTTTGGTCAAGCCTTCCGTCCGAATTGCTAGTTCTGTGGCCATGGGAAAGGAGTGGTTTACTTGAGGGATACTAACAGCAATAGCAGTAATCGATGGGGCTGTTTCAGTTTTTGAAATGGTCTGAGCGATCCCTGGTGCTAATTTTGGGCACTGTTCCTAGGGGTCTTCACGGTCAATATGGGGAATTACGGAAATCCTGGAAAATCATTGATATCGTTGCCATGCTTTGGGGGCACCCACACCTCGGCTCCGCTCGGCGTAAACAAGGGGATGCCCCCTACGTATGACGTTTGTGGTGATCTTTAAAACATGAAAATTTATAATTCATAGAAAATTCAATGGCTCCACATCGATCGACAGACTCACTCCATCGGCCACTATGGGAATTGATGGTACCTGCAAAGGCGCTCCCGGCAAATACTTCAACATAATCTGCCAGCGATAGCGATTGGCCACCCGCAAAACCATCGCCGGACTAGGGCCTAAGACCTGATAACTATCGCTATAATCTGCCAAAAGCATTGCGATTCTTTCAGTCTCTGCTTCCACCAACCGACCATCGGCACTACTAAAACGCAGTAGCACCATCCGGCCAAAGGGGGGATAGTTCAATGACCTTCTGGCCTCTAGTTCACTGGCCACAAACCGTTGGTAATCTTGACCAATCACTGCTTGTAGCGTGGGATGCTCGGGGTTATAGGTTTGCAAAATAGCCCGCCCGGGTCGATCGCCCCGCCCGCAGCGTCCTGCTACCTGAGTCAAAGTCTGAAAAGTCCGTTCGGCTGCCCGGTAATCGGACATGTTCAACAAACCATCAGCCGTTACGATGCCCACCAATGTTACTTGGGGTAAATCGATCCCTTTGGCCAACATTTGGGTGCCCACTAAAACATCTGCTTGACCGGTGCCAAAATTGGTCAAAATCTCCCGGTGCATACCTTTGTTGCGAGTAGTATCGCTATCAAAACGCAGGCAGCGCAATTGGGGGAAATTATTAGCCAATTCTTCCATCACCTTCTGGGTACCACTACCAAAAAACTTTAAATAGGTAGAATCACAGGTCGGACATTGTTTAGGCTGGAGCGTACTATAGTTACAATAATGGCAGCGTAACAGGGGCTGATGATGAGACTGATGGTAAGCCAAAGACACATCACAGTGGGGGCATTCTAGGGCATTGCCACAACTGCGACAACTCACAAAAGTACTATGGCCGCGCCGATGAATAAATAAAATAGCCTGTTCTTCACCAGGTACTAGGTCTTGCAGTGCCTGTTTCAAAGCATTGCTAAAGATCGATCGATTACCCTCTTTCAACTCCTGCCGCATATCCACCACGTTTACGGTGGGCAAACCTTGACCCGTGACCCGATCGGGCAAAGATAAATAACGCCAAGTGCCAATTTCTGCTGCCAGCCAACTTTCCAGCGCAGGCGTAGCCGAACCTAAGACCACAGGACAATTAGTTAAAGCCGATCGCCATTCAGCCACCAAACGGGCATGATAAGTGGGCATTGGTTGGTCTTGCTTGAAGCTCCCATCGTGCTCTTCATCTAAAATAATCAATCCCAGATTGGGCAAGGGGGCAAAGATTGCCGATCGAGTACCAATTACAATTTGGGGCGTAGAAAGCAGCATTTGCCGCCAACTATCATAGCGTTCGCCATCGCTGAGAGCACTGTGATAGACCAAG
>JANNEH010000128.1:0-4144 GCA_031378405.1 Synechococcales cyanobacterium OTE_75_metabat_409 | reverse complement strand
GAAAGCGAATATCCAGAATAAATCAAGCTATAGTATCATCAATGTCTAAAGCTGTTCATTATCCATATGCTCCCCTTGACCTTCACCACTATTATATAGCAGATAAAATTAATTTCTTCCCCGCATCTCGGCAAACCTGAAAAGCCTCAATACTCTCAACAGTAGTGTGGAGGCGATCGTAACTCATAGGATTATAGCTAATCGACAACTTCAATGACATCTATCCTAGTAGATTCCCTTTGCCGGTGCAGCCACCTAGGCGATCGCGCAACAAAAATTTACGCTTAGACATCACAGCACTCATCTCAACACGGTAGAACCCCAAAAAATTCCGTCCAGAGGCTGAAGGCTGCATTCTCTCAGTGAAAAATCTTGCATTTTTTGCTTAAGCGAACCATCAAGCAACATATTTGTATACAGGAACCTCGGCAAAATAATCTGGAGATTGACCACCAAACACCATCCCCTGTAATCTTTCCATCGTCGCAGGCGAGAAAAACTCCTCTCCGGTTTCCTCATCCACACGCGCCGGAACATTCTCAATTACAAAAATTCGCCCATTATGCTGGATAGTATAAGTCACATACTTATTCACTAAGGTCTCTTGAGTCTCAATCATCATTGCTCCTCCTGCGGGTAAAGTTATCGTCCCATCTCTGTATATCAGGCTCATACAGCGTAATTATTTTTATTATAGACCGTGATGGATAGCTGCAATGTACATGGATTGGTCGCTGGCTTCGAGTGAATCCGCAGACCAAACAACTCGGTCCGTACTTATCATCAGGATAGTCTTCGATTACCTCACCATTTTCGATCGCTTCTCTAATTTCTTGTAGCAAAATCAGTCGTAAAATTGACTGGTCAACAGCATGTTTAGAAAACTCAAACTGATCAGCAGCAAACTTCCACCTAATTTCCAGAATAAATGATGTCATAATGCCATCAATGTCCAAACTTGTTCATTATTCATGTGTTTCTCGTAAGCCTCATTATTATAGATAGAAGATTAATCTCTTCTCCCACATCTCGACAAACCTGAAAAGCCCAATAATCTCAGTAGTAGTGTGGAGGCGATCGTAATTCATAGAATTATAGCTAATCGACAACATCAATGACATCTATCCTAGTAGATTTCCTTTGCCGGTGCAGCCACCTAGGCGATCGCGCAACAAAAATTTATGATTGGATATTACAGTAATCAATTTTGTAATATTTGTGAAATAAATCACCTGCGACATACAGCGCGAACAAAAGGTCTTTGTGAACAACCGATAAACCCACAGTAGCGTCCTCTCATTCACTAAGTTCCAATCCAGCAAGTCGATCGATCACTTCTAACAACATCACCCCTCGACCTGATAAACTTTCCTCTCCAGACAAAAAAGCCGGGGCTAGATTATCTAAATTCTTTCGTTCCAGCCTGACCCACTCCACCACAAACTTTTTTACTTGTTCCTCAGCATCCCGAATTTTAGTTAGTAAATCAGGACAACCATTCAGCACCGCAATAATATCCTCAAAATCCTTGCTGAAGTAGTATTGATTTTTTCCTCGATTTATGAATGCTTCGATTTTGGCAGCCAACAAATATGGCACAGAAAATATCTGAATTTCACAGCCATTCGGCAACAATTGCCTGATCGCCGTCGCTACTCCTGGCTCATACCAGCGATTTCCAAACCCTAAAATAGCGGGATCAACTGGCATGATATCTAGCTTGACCCCATTGCATATCTATCTACACAGAGGTGCGTCTTTGGAAGCATCCTCACTCAGTCCCAGTTCTCTCAGCTTTTTCGCCAATCGATAATAATCAGCCTGAGATACAATTTCCACAACACAGTCCACATCATCTGTAGGTCTCATTTCTGCCGCTGCATAAGCATCTAAATACAATGGAATAGTAGCCCCTCCCGTAAATACAACTTTTTGCGGTAATTTATCCAAAACCTTGGCCACCACTCCCAACATATCCACAGGATTACTGCTACTCATCATTTTCACCCATGAGCCGCTGCCGCAAAAAATCTGCCGCTAACTGCTGCTCCCGTACCCTACCTACCCGCAAAGCATCCACCAACCCCAATAATTCATACAACTCCTGATCTTGTGTCGCCGCATAGGGTACAGCCTTGTATAGTGGTTCGATCTCCACCCCTCGGACAGTCCCTAGCGGATATGCCCACACATAAATCTCACCCGCATTCACTATTTGCTCTTTCAACGGGTTAATACCATGTGCGGTGGGTATTCCCCTCACCATTTTTCCTGGCTCCGCTGGATAAATATATTTCAGGCCATGAATCAACAGCTCTAAAAAATGTTGGGCGATCGGTTGTTGCTTTAATGGGTTATATAGTTTGCCTCCAGCACTTCTTTTCAATGATCCATGTACTTCCGAGGCACTTATATTAAGGCTATTGGCCAAGTCTGCATACCTCCAATCCCTATCCTGCCACAAGTGTACCTTCAGCAAAATTAAAATATCTTGAGGTTTTAGCATCGTAATATCCAGCTTCTTTGTCTCTATTCTACATTCATGAATTACGAATAAGCAATTTTCTCCCGTAATTGATCGCAACGCCCAAAACCAATGACCTGGCTCTCGTGCCAATTCCCGAAAAATCAATGGTAGTAACAGTTGCCCATACCAATAATCCGCTGTTACCCAAAATCTAAAGACTAATAACTAGCTCTCTTCTTCGTATGATTTCGCTCTGCTCTGATGGCTGCGGCAATCTCGGCAAAGTCGGGGTCATCTTGATCAATACCCGAGAATTTAATCCTATGCACAGCCGACAGACCCACAGCTCTGCAAGCAATCTCCGCAGTCAATGGCAGCAAAACAATATCCATTGGTGCCAAAGCATCTCTAAACCAGTCTTCAGCAGCACAAGGCAGCTCCAACCGTCCTCGTTCCTCAGCCAGCACAATTTCATAACAAGAAATTGGAGAAACCCCAACCCTTTCAGCCGTTTCGATCTCTTCCCGCCAGGTAGCCGGAAACATTTGCCAATCTTGAGTCACCAACCAAAGCCAAATGTGCGTATCCAGAACAATCATTTGAGGCATTCCCAATCCTGCTCATCTACGATCGGACTCACAATATCTCCGAGAGTTTGACCTTTCCCAGCAATAGATGGCGGAGCCACTCGACGACGTTTAACCACAGGCACGATATCATCTGTCAGCACAGTCACAATAATGCGAGCAGAAGAAACCTCTGGTTTCTCCATCAACCAATTAATTTGCCCGTTCTCCATCATGGCTTCATAGCTTTTTAACACGTCTAATTCTCCTAACTATATAGAGCTGAACGAGGCTGAAATCTAATTATTTTTTTAGTCGCCTTTGGCTGGTGCTGAGGTATATGAACCGTTTTAAATCAGGAGGGGCATTGGTGCGATCAACCCACCCTTAATAGTCGTCATACAACCCTTCATCTTCAGGTGCATAGCCATTCAAAAAAGCACTATGATTCTTGATTCTATCAGCCGCCGACTCTGATGATCCCTCATTATCATCAACAGAATCAAGAATCACCAAAACTTTCCGTAGCAGCGATTCAGGAGCTTGCGGCAGCTTCTGACTAATTTGTTCGATTAGAGTAGGCATTAGATGAAGCCTCCATAATTTGAGATTTTCGGATAATTTATCTTAACCAAATCTTTGTCAATCACGTAACATCTCCAATAAAAGAATCGGCGGCTCATCTCGCCAAGCCAAACCCTCAAACAGATCAATTTCTTTCCCTGCATCCTGGCACACCTGAAAAGCATCAATAATCTCAGCAGTAGTATGGAGGCGATCGTAATTCATAGAATTATAGCTAATCGACAACATCAATGACATCTATCCTAGTAGATTCCCTTTGCCGGTGCAGCCACCTAGGCGATCGCGCAACAAAAATTTACACTTAGACATCGCAGCATTCATCTTTTTAGTGCTTTTGAAGTAAGGCGATCGATCTCAAAGCGTTGCAACAAGTAAATTGTGTTCGTTGGCATAGCCTCTTCATAATTGCCGCAACCCTTAATCGGCCTATACCCTTCAGCCGGATCAAAAATCGAACAACTCCCAGCCCGTTGGCGCAGCCTCTCTGCAAGAGAATCGCCCATCAGTAGCAACATATAAGGAGGTG
>JANNEH010000126.1:0-1543 GCA_031378405.1 Synechococcales cyanobacterium OTE_75_metabat_409 | reverse complement strand
CCTCCGTGATCCGTTGCAGAACGATGTAAAGTATCAGGCCAGTGCCCAGCCTTTCTTGGTCTTAGGAATGTTGATGGCTGGGTTGGCATTGGGTAGTGGAATATAATACGTGATCGATCGAACTGGTTAGAAGGTACTTTGTTGTTAGCGGCCTACTTGGTACTGGGTTTTGCTTTCTATTTCCATCCAGTGATGCCGGTGCTGGGATAAGAACTAATCTAACGGGCTAATGACTCCTCGACCACCACGATTCATTACATGGGTATAAATCATGGTGGTTTTGACATCTTTGTGACCCAAAAGTTCTTGGACTGTGCGGATATCGTAGCCATTTTGGAGCAGATGGGTGGCAAAGCTATGCCGAAAGGTGTGACAGCCCACTTTTTTATGGATTTTGGCTTGCCTTACGGCTTGCTTGACAGCTTTTTGTAAACCACTTTCATGAAGATGGTGCCGCCGAACAATACCAGTTCTTGGATCGGTGGCAAGACAAAAACTAGGAAAAACATACTGCCAAATCCATTCTGCTTCGGCGTTAGGATATTTGCGATCTAAAGCAAATGGTAAATAAACCTTGCCATAGCCTGCTTCTAGATCTCGTTCATGCAGGCAGAGCACTCGTTTTAGATGGGCTTGTAAGAACGGTGTGAGAGTTGTTGGTAGCATTGTCACTCGACCTTTTTGACCTTTGGTATCGCGCACTACGATTTGTTGATAGGCAAAATCGAGGTCTTTGACTCGCAGCCGTAGTACTTCGGACAAACGTAGCCCTGTGCCATAGAGCAATTGAGCTAATAGCTTATGTTCTCCAGACATCTGATTAATGATGGCTTGAGCTTCTGGCTTGGTGAGAACAGTCGGCAAATACCGGGTCTTTTTCGCCCGCAGGGCATCCACAGACTCTAATTCCTGTTCTAGAACGACTTTGTACAAAAATAATAAGGCGCTGAGTGCTTGGTTTTGAGTAGATGCCGCAACGTTATCGACTACAGCTAAGTGGCTTAAGAATGCTTGGACTTCTATTACCCCCATGTCTTTGGGTTGCTGCTTGTTGTGAAACACAATATAACGCTTGATCCACGACACGTAGGTTTGCTCTGTGCGATAAGAGTAATGCTTCAAACGAATGGCTTGTCGAACCCGATCTAGCAGTTTAGGTGGGGCGGATGGCTCCATAAACATTGGAGGGGAAAAATGAAGATTATTACAAAATGTTAGGGATTTACTCCTATATCGGGCAAGAGCATTTAAACTGAAATCGGTTCAGTCTAAACGCCCAATTTGGGGTGTTATGCGGACGAATGTCGGGCTATCCCCCCATTTTCCAGGGTATATGCGGACAGATATCGGTATATGCACCTAATTCAAGGGGGTTATGCTGAACCCGTCAGCATAACCAGTTGTTAGGTTGCTTCAGTTATCGGTGAGGATTGTGGCTTACAAATTATCGGTGAGATGCTCAAGTCATGAGGAAAGTAGAAGTTTTTGCGCATAACCCGAAGTGGCAGGAGGCGTTCGAGGTTGAATCGAAACGAGTCACTGA
>JANNEH010000093.1:0-3019 GCA_031378405.1 Synechococcales cyanobacterium OTE_75_metabat_409 | reverse complement strand
TAGCAACAATTAATGATGGAATTCCTCCAGAAGATTGGCCGGTTACTTGTGTTCTATTTGCTCCAAATGCTCCCAAGCAAAATCCAATAGAAGATGTTTGGTTACAAACTAAAAACTTTTTGAGAAAATACTGGCATCTATGCCGGTCTTTTGAGGCTGTTAAAGTGCTATTTGAGTTTTTTACTGATGGACAAAAATTTGATTTTCCTAAAGTTCATTTGTACCAGCCTATCCGCCAAGCCATTTAGGATTGCTATAGAGTTCCGGAATTTGGGGATGTCGTCCTAATTGCTCTAAGCGCGATGCCTCTTGGGCAAACAGTTCCGCAGCCTTGACGGCATAGAGCGGACTGAGCGGATAAAATTGCTTGATCAAACAAGTGGGCTGAGAAGGCTTGTGACTATCGATCCACATAAAAGTCCGGCCAAAACCCCCCTGACCGATCGGCTAAAAGTAGTTCATAGCCACAGGCACTACAAAATTTTTGTTCCAGGGCATTTCGATCAGGTGCCGGACATGCAGGGTTCAGACAGTAGCTCAAGATTCCCTCCGGGACGGCAAAGCCTAATAAACTCCCAGCGATACCCTGACGATCTTAGCGGTTTGCGCTTTAGCATGGCATAACGTAACGATCTTGTAGTATTTGGTAAATATTTTTGATTTTATCTGGCCAAATTTTAATTGGTTACAGGTATAATCCCACTGAACTCTACTAATTTGTTGGCGTTATTTATGAATCGCTCTGCTTGGTGGTTGACTGGTTTGTTGGTGGGGACAAATGTGGTGTTGGTGCAGCAGGCGGTGGTGGCCAAGTCGCCCCAAAAGTAGCCCGTGTTGCCAAGGCGATTACAGTAGCCATCAAGAGGGTGAGCACAACGGAGGAGGGTAAGAACGAGGTGGGTGCGAGTTTGGCTGCAAAAAATGGGTGCTATGGAGTAAACCGCCAACCTATGACCTAGGGGAACATAGGCTTCTCTTAAACTGTCAAAGGCATGAAACACTTTTAAACAATCAGCTAATGAACAAACTCTTTCCCGTTACCCTCGTATTGTTGATGTCGATTGGCAACATAGCCACTCCTGCGATCGCCAAACCCGATCGCCCCAACTGCAACAGCACCCTCCAGTCAGTCAAAAAGTCCCTAACTGGGGTGAGAAGTTTTCAACAGGACAAGTTAGACAATAGGGGTCAGCCTCGTGGCCGCACTCTATCCTTTGATATTACCCTCAAAATAGATGCAGAATTTCCTAGTGATACAAGTCAGATGGCGATCGCCACCCGCGTAATTAGAAACTGTAGCAAAATAGCCTTAGTCACCTTTGCCTACTATCAATCAGATGGAGTCAATACCTACGGCATCAAAAACGGTCAAATCATCGAATTCACTTGCATCGATGCAGGTAGCGACAAAAAAACGAAATGGGGCGAAACCTACTGCATGTAGTCATAGTTAAATATTTTTGATCATCCGAAGCAAGGCTTTTAGATCAACTTAACCACCAACCCATACCACAATGGAACATAGACACACATAACGTTACGATTTTGTAGTAATTGGCAAATAATTTTAATTTATTTAGTGAAAGTTTATTTAATTCTAGTTTTCAGAATCTTTGGAACTTTAATTTGCTCATAGATGTCATGTAATAGTAAATGAAGATACACTTTTTAGCACCCAGATAATGAACAAACTACTCTCGATCGTCTGTGGATTATTACTTGTAATCAGCAATAGCAGTGTACCGGCTACGGCAGCTACATCTTCCTCAAGCTGTAACAATACCTTGAAATTGGTGAAAAATTCCCTATCTGGAGTGGTAACTTTTAAGACCAGAGCTTTAGGGAATGAGGGGCAACCTCGGGGTCGCTCTAAAGCTTTGGATATCACCTTTAAAAATGATAGCGATCGGGTGTTTCCGACAGAATCTACTCGGAGATCGATTACCACTCGGGTAATTAAAAACTGTACCCAAATAGCATTAGTGAGTTTTGGTGTCTACCAAACAGATGGTGGAAGTGCCTATGGTCTAAAAAATGGCCGAATTATTCAATTTGCTTGCCGAGAACCAGGGGAAGGTAGAAAGCTTGTGTGGGGAGAAGTTTACTGCCCATAGCTATTCTGACAATAAATCGTTGGAACCTTAATTTTTTACAGGCTATCTGTTAAAGCAAACTAGTAACACACATTAAGCGCCAGACCATGAACCAGCTACTTTCGATCGCCTTGGGATTATCACTTCTAATGAGCAGTGCTAATGCACCAGTAACTGCTGCTACTTCGTCTGCCAACTGTAACCAGACCTTGAAATCGGTGAGAAAATCTCTATCTGGGGTAGTAGGTTTTAAGACGAATGTTTTAGGCAATCAAGGACAGCCACGGGGTCGCACTAAAGCTTTGGATATTAGCTTTAGGACTGGATCGAATCTTCCTGATGCAACTCAAAAAGCGATCGCCACGCGGGTAATTAGAAGTTGTTCTCAAATAGCAGCGATAAGCTTTGGCCTTTATCAATCAGATGCCGTTAATATCTATGGTTTGAAAAACAATCAAATCATTGAATTTGCTTGTATAGAACCTGGAGCAGCGAAAAAACCTGTTTGGGGTGAGAGGTACTGCCTTTAATTATTAGCGTTTGCCCCATTTTGGCCACTGTGCAGAGCCGAAGTGGGCAAGATCTCATTATTCTAGAACTTTTGAATCCATGTTATTAACAATGGATTAACTAGCTCGGGTGCATCATCTTGGGGGCAGTGACCGACACCGGGTAAGGGAATAAACTCCTGAACTGCCGGGTATTTGGCAAACTCGCGACCTAGCTCGATCGGCTCCCAAGGATCGGCCTCGCCCCACAGAAAAATAGTCGGACAACTCAACTTAGGTAGCAGATCTTCTGGCAATGGCCCTTGAGAATAGGCCGTAAAAGCCAGAAACACATCGGCGGCTCCGGGATCTGCTGCTGGTTTCATTAAAATATCGACAAGTTCATCAGTCACAGACTCAGCACGACCGTAGGCTTGC
>JANNEH010000090.1:0-2726 GCA_031378405.1 Synechococcales cyanobacterium OTE_75_metabat_409 | reverse complement strand
TAGCAATTGTGGTCATAACTACGGAACTCATTGGTAGCTAATGAACGAATTACCTCTCGATCGTCAAATATCTGACAACATCAATAGCTTTAAAGCCGGACTCACCAAAGCCCTGGGTAGCAGAGCACTGTTCACAGCAGTAGAGCTGCAACTAGATCGAGAAATTTCTATAGTACTCAAAGGCTTGGGTCAATATGGCATTCCAGTAGATTCTCAAAGTCTACCCTGGATGATTCAACAAATTGGTGTGCCCACAGATTCTTTTATAGCCGGATTTGTTGCAGGAAGAATGCAAACTAATGTAGAAGCAGGCCAAGCAATAGCAAGGGCCGATAATTTATTACTCGAAATATCTCAAAGATATAACCTGTGAGCTTTCATAGGAAACCGCACCCGACCCCAGGGTCTTGTACAAAGACCTATCCCCATGAGGGGATTGAACCTAATCTACTGAAATTCAGGGAGTTTTTAGATAGAGCTTTTAATAAACCTCATCATGAGTACCAATAGATTCTAAAAGAATTGCTCGATCTTCTTCATATTCGACAAATTTGAATATAATTCTCAGGTCATAGCCTGCACTGCAAGCATAAGAGTCTTTCAGATCTCCTTTTAATTTATGGGTTCTCAATGAGGGGTTGTATGGATCTGAGCCTAGTAGCTCTAGAGTTGCTTGAATATTTGCAGCTAATTCAGGTTGTTTTTTGATAATCTTTTTAGCATTTCTGACGAAGGCACTTGATCGCAGTAAAACAAAATTCACGCAAGAATTTCCTCCATGATTTGCTCGGGAGTCAGGGGTTTACATTTCCCTTGGGCAAATTCTTGCTGTGCTTCGACAACATCTTTAACCAATGCGGCTCTTTTTCGATCACGCAAACGGTTTTTTAAAATGTGAACAAGATCTTCTTGTTCTTCGAGTGGAAGTTGCTCTGCTGCTTCTATTAAGTCTGCAAAAGTTGATTGGGTCATAGTTTTATTTGCTGATAGTTGCCTTTATTGTATCATTGACACCCTTGGCTGTTCATTCGGGTTAAACTTGCGAAAATACTTCGAGATCATTTATCCATCTCCCGATTGACGAACAAAAGTCGGGATAAATCCCTGAAATGAATGATTATCTCGTTAACAGTTAATCTTAAGTTGGGTTTTCCCCATCCCAAGGTACAATAATCGAGCCGCAAACCGCCTTTGTTATGCTTAACCCCTCAGCGAAACCAAATATCCCCAGCGCCACTTGGCAACGCCCCTTCGATCGCACCTGGGAAAACCCCTACACCGTCCGCTACCCCAGCAACATCGATGACGGTCCTTTTCATGGGATGCCTCTGGGCGGTTTTGGTGCAGGCTGCATCGGTCGATCGCACCAAGGCGACTTCAACCTTTGGCACCTGGATGGCGGCGAACACACCTTCGGCCATCTGCCCGCCTGCCAATTCAGCATTTTTGAGCAAACTGTAGACCAGGCCACTGCTTACGCCATGTCCACCAATCCTCCTGCCGATGGCAGCTTACAGCGTTGGCAATGGTATCCAGCGACTCAGAACGGTGAATCTACCGGCAACTACCAAGCTCTATATCCCCGTAGTTGGTATAGCTACAATAATGTCTTTACCACCCAGTTTACCTGTGAGCAACTATCCCCAGTCTGGGCACATAGTTATCAAGAAACCTCCTATCCAGTGGCTGTCTTTGAATGGACTGCTCATAACCCCACCGACCAAGAAATCACTGTTAGCATTATGCTGACCTGGCAGAATGTAGCTGGTTGGTTCACTAATAGCACCGTCAGCAACGAAATTACCGTGCGCGATGACGGCAGTCCGGTCTATGACTACACCCCTCGCTGGGGAGACAGCACTGGCAACTACAATCAATGGATTGCGGATAACTTTCGGGTTGGTTGTTTACTCGATCGAGTGCGGATGAATGACGATGTGCCCCGCGAAGGGGAAGGTCAATGGGCGATCGCCACTGTCACCAACCCGGCGCTAGAGGTTTTCTACGACAGTCGTTGGCATCCGAATAGTGATGGAGCGGAGGTCTGGGATAGCTTTGCGGCTAATGGTTCATTGCTCGATCGAGACGATGAAACTGCGGCGGCTCCTGGCGAACAAATTGCAGCGGCGATCGCCGTGCGCTTTACGCTCAAACCGGGCAAAACCAAAAAAATTCCCTTCATCTTAGCCTGGGATCTCCCCATCACCGAGTTTGCTAAAGATATTAATTATTACCGGCGCTACACCGACTTTTTTGGGCGCAATGGCCGGAATGTCTGGTCGATCGTTCGCACTGCCCTCAAACACTACGATAGCTGGCAGTCTCAAATCATCGCTTGGCAGCAACCAATTTTGGATCGATCGGATTTACCCGACTGGTTCAAGATGGCCTTGTTTAATGAACTATATTTGATGACCGATGGTGGCACCCTGTGGACAGCGGCAGATGAAGACAATCCGGTGGGGCATTTTGGGGTCTTGGAATGCCTGGATTATCGTTGGTATGAAAGCTTAGATGTGCGGCTATATGGTGGCTTTGCCCCCTTGCTGCTGTGGCCGAAACTCGAAAAAGCGATCTTGATAGATTTTGCCCGAGCAATTCCTACTAGTGACGATAAATTGAGATTAATTGGTTACTATGTGCAAACCGCCTTTGGTTATGCCGATCGACCAGCAGTCACTGATTCTGCCGCCATGTCGGCTCCGCGCAAGGTTGCCGATGCGACT
>JANNEH010000089.1:0-10078 GCA_031378405.1 Synechococcales cyanobacterium OTE_75_metabat_409 | reverse complement strand
CGGGGCGATCGCCGAATCCCAACAACTCGCCGCTCAGACCTTTGGTGCCGACCATACCCGTTATTTGGTCAATGGCTCCAGCGGTGGTGTCATGGCCGCAATTTTGGCCACATGTCAACCGGGTGACCAGATTTTGTTACCGCGCAATGTGCATCGATCGATCATTGCCGGACTCATTCATAGTGGCGCGGTGCCAATCTTTTTACAGCCAGAGTATGTCCCAGAATTAGATATCGCCCATGGCCTGACTCCCGAATTGATCGCCGCTGCCCTCGTGCAATACCCTGAGATCAAAGCCATCATGGTAGTCGCTCCTACCTACTACGGAGTCTGTGGTGATTTACCAGAGATCGCCATGATCGCCCACCACCATGGCATTCCTTTATTAGTCGATGCTGCCCACGGCGCACATTTTGGTTTCCATCCCGACTTACCCCCCTCGGCTCTTACCCTGGGTGCTGACCTAGTAATTCAGTCTATTCACAAGACTCTTGGTGCCCTTACCCAAGCCGCGATGCTGCATGTGCGCGGTGACTTAATAGATATCGATCGAGTCGATCGCTGTTTACAAATTTTGCAAACCAGCAGCCCCAGCTACTTACTATTGGCCTCTCTAGATAGCGCTCAAGCCCAAATGGCCACCTATGGCCGGGAACTGCTCGATCGCACCTTAGCTTTGACCGCAAAAGCTCGATCGGAACTCAGTAATATCCCCGGTCTACTCACCCTGGATTTAGCCAGAACCCAACCGGGCTGCCGCTACTTTGATCCCACCCGCCTCACTGTGACCACCACCAACCTGGGCTATACCGGCTATGCCGCCGACGAAATTCTTTGTGATCAATACCAAGTGGTCGCCGAAATGCCCTCCCAGCGGCACCTCACCTTCATTATCAGCATTGGCAACCGGGAATGGGATATGGAAATGCTGGTAGCCGGATGCCGAGGATTAGCTCAACAGGCTACCGAACCATTAGAAATTCCAGTAACAGACTGGCAGACCGCTGCCATCAGTGTTCCAGCCCTCACTCCCCGCGCTGCTTTTTTCGCATCGATCGAAACTGTCCCAATTACGGAGGCTGTTGATCGCATCTCTACCGAACTAATCTGTCCCTATCCACCGGGTATCCCCATACTCATTCCTGGTGAAGTAGTGACTCGGGAATCGATCGCCTACCTGCAAAACATTCGGCAACTTGGGGGTGAAATCGTTGGTAATAGCGATACCACCTTGCAATACTTGCGAGTAGTCAAACAACAACAGTGACTAGTGATACTCTGACTCAGTGACGGGGAACAATGATCTTATGCTCCACTCCCTTTGCTGACCGGCATTCCCCATGTCAACTGAACCAAAAATGTTTTAAAGTGGCTAGTGCATCCCCGCTAGCAAGTTATTAATCAGAATATTTATGATGAGTGAAATCGATCCCCAATCTCCCAATCCCACTGCCGAAACTTCCCCTGAAGATTTAGAGGCAGCTCTTGATGCTGCTGATGCACCAGAAGCCACCGAGATTCAGGGCTTTGATCCAGAAGCCGAAATTGCCGCACTAAACAGCCGCATCGCCGACCTAACTGAGCAAAAAGACGCAGCTCAAAATCAGTATGTGCGCATCGCTGCTGACTTTGATAATTTTCGTAAACGCACCGCTAAAGAAAAAGAAGAGTTGGAACTGCGAATTAAATGCAATACCATCACTGATGTATTATCGGTGGTAGATAACTTTGAACGGGCACGCACCCAAATCAAACCCCGCAACGATGGCGAAACCGAAATCCACAAGAGCTATCAAGGGGTTTACAAACAACTGGTCGATTCCCTTAAAAAATCGGGAGTCTCACCCATGCGCCCCGAAGGTCAAATATTTGATCCCAACTTGCATGAAGCGGTGATGCGTCAGCCCACCGAAGACCACCCAGAAGGCACGGTCATCGAAGAGCTACAGCGCGGCTATTTTCTCGGAGACAAAATCTTACGCCATGCCTTGGTAAAAGTAGCAGCTCCGATCGAACAGTTGTCGGCAGAAGACGCGGCCACCGGACTCGAAAATTTCGAGAGCTAGGCCAAAAATTCCATTTTTTTATTGTTTACCTCTCGGCTGCCCTATTTTTAAGGCAAGTTTATGGCAAAAGTAATTGGCATCGACCTCGGCACCACCAATAGCTGCTTAGCAATTCTAGAAGGCGGTCTACCGGTGGTAATCGCTAACAGCGAAGGCGCACGCACCACTCCTAGTATTGTCGGATTCGCCAAAGGTGGTGAACAGTTAATTGGCCAATTGGCCAAGCGGCAAGGCGTGACCAACGCCGAAAACACCGTCTACAGCATCAAACGCTTTATTGGGCGGCGCTGGGACGATACGGAAACCGAGCGTAGCCGGGTACCCTACAACTGTAGCAAAGGGCGTGAAAACACTGTAGATGTGCAGATTCGCGGTCGTAGCTATACACCTCAAGAGGTGTCGGCGATGATTTTGCAAAAACTGAAGCGCGATGCCGAAGACTTTTTGGGCACCCCCGTAGAACAGGCCGTAATCACCGTACCAGCCTACTTTACCGATGCCCAACGCCAAGCCACCAAAGATGCCGGGACGATCGCTGGCCTAGAAGTCTTAAGAATTATCAATGAACCCACTGCTGCCGCTTTGGCCTATGGGTTAGACAAAATGGACAAACAACAGTGCATTTTGGTTTTTGATTTGGGCGGTGGAACTTTTGATGTCTCTATTTTGTATTTAGGAGACGGCGTGTTTGAGGTAAAAGCCACCTGTGGTAACAACCATTTGGGCGGCGATGACTTTGATAACGAAATTGTCCGTTGGCTGAGCAAAGACTTCCGCGCCCAAGAAGGCATCGACCTGCAACGGGACAAAATGGCCTTACAGCGCCTGCGAGAAGCTGCCGAAAAAGCCAAAATTGAGCTTTCTACTAGAGCCAACACCTCCATTAACCTGCCTTTTATTGCCGCCGATGCCAGTGGGCCAAAGCATTTAGAAGTAGAACTCACCCGCAGTAGGTTCGAGGAGATGGTGCAGCATTTGATTGATGCCACCCTCGACCCAGTAGCTCGGGCACTGAAAGATGCCGATATGAGCATCAACGAAATCGATCGGATACTCTTAGTGGGTGGTTCGACCCGCATTCCAGCGGTGCAAAAAGCCCTGCAAAGTTACTTTGGAGGCAAAGAACTCGATCGATCAATCAATCCTGATGAAGCGATCGCTATGGGTGCAGCGATCCAGGCCGGAGTAGTGGGAGGAGATGTCAAAGATGTCTTGTTGCTAGATGTCACACCCTTATCGATGGGCATTGAAACCTTAGGAGAAGTCTGCACCAAAGTAATCGAAAGAAATACTACTATTCCCACCAGTAAATCTCAAGAATTTTCCACGGCGATCGATGGCCAAACTTCGGTAGAAATTCATGTGCTCCAGGGCGAACGCGCCATGGCGCGGGACAATAAAAGCCTGGGCAAGTTCTTACTCCAAGGCATTCCGCCAGCACCCCGAGGCGTACCCAAAATCGAAGTTACCTTTGAAATTGATGTAAACGGCATCTTAAAAGTTTCGGCGCAAGATCGCGGTACTGGCCGCGAACAGACCATTTCGATTAGCAACACCGGTGGTTTGACCCCCTTAGATATCGATCGGATGAAGCGAGAAGCCGAGTCTAACGCCCAAGAAGACTGGCGCAGACTGCAACTAGTAGAGCTAAACAACCAAGCCCAGAGCATGATCTACAGTTACGAAAGCACCCTGCGCGACAACAGTCACCTGATTGCCCCCAACCTGCAAGCAGCGGTAGACGAAGCGGTCTCGGAACTCCAGATGGCCATGCTAGAACCCAGCGCCAATATCGATAATATTCAAGGGATGATCGATCGATTACAGCAAAAGATTCTACAACTTGGTAGTGCTGTATATCAAAAAGCCGACGGCCAGAGCTTTTCGGAACCACAAGGACTCAAAACTAATCCCCGCCGCGAGAATTCACCACCTCCACCGCCCCCACCAGCCCCAGGAGTTACCCACAGCCATCGCAAAGTTGCCAGCACTCTCACGGTAGATTTTGATGACGACGAAACTGCTACGACCGACTACGAAGTTGTAGAATAATTTGGTAAAATATCACCAATAACTAAGTTGTGCGGAAAACCCGACCTTTTCAGTCCATCAAGATTTGAGGTAGAGTTAAGCTGGCAGTTTGCTCTGACTGCTTGCCAACTTCCACCTGCGACAGAAATTATTTATGGCACGCGACTACTACGAAACTCTGGGCATCAGCCGTAACGCCGACCAAGAAGAAATCAAACGCGCTTATCGTCGCTTGGCTCGCAAGTATCATCCAGATGTGAACAGCGAAGCTGGTGCTGAAGACCTGTTCAAGGAAGTTTCTCGCGCCAACGAAGTCCTTTCTGATCCAGAAATCCGGGCGCGCTACGACCAGTTTGGGGAAGCCGGAGTAAGCGCTGGAGCTGGTGGTCAAGGCTACGGCGACTTTGGTGATATGGGCGGCTTGGCGGATATTTTTGAGACATTTTTTGGCGGCTTTGGTGGTACCCAAGGTCAAGGCGGGGGTGGCCGCCGCCGGAATGGCCCAGTGCGCGGTGAAGACCTGCGTCTAGACCTCAAGCTAGATTTTCGCGAAGCGGTTTTTGGTGGCCGCAAAGAAATCCGTATTCCTCATTTAGAAACCTGCGGTGTTTGTACTGGTACTGGTGGTAAACCGGGTAGTCAGCCCAAGACCTGCCTCACCTGTAATGGTGTCGGCCAAGTTCGTCGATCGACCAAAACCCCCTTTGGCACCTTCAACCAAGTAGCAGCTTGCCCTACCTGTAACGGCGAAGGTCAAGTCATCGAAGACAAATGCGAATCTTGCAGCGGCGCTGGTCGCAAACAAGAAACCAAAAAGCTAGAAATTACTATTCCCAAAGGCGTAGATAACGGCACCCGCCTGCGGGTTTCCCGCGAGGGCGATGCTGGACTACGGGGTGGCCCACCGGGCGACTTGTATGTGTACCTGATGGTGGCCGAAGATCGGCAGTTCCGCCGCGAAGGCATCAATGTTTTGTCGGTGGTGCAAATTAGCTATCTCCAGGCTATTTTGGGTAGCCATATCCAAATAGATACTGTAGATGGACCGATCGAAGCCACAATTGAACCAGGTACTCAACCCAACATGGTGATGACCCTTACTGGCAAAGGTGTACCGCGCCTGGGTAACGATGTGAGTCGCGGTGATCACTTAGTCACCCTCAAAGTCGAGATTCCTAACAAAGTCAGTGCCGAAGAGCGTGAACTGCTAGAAAAACTGGTGAAAATTCGCGGTGAAAAAGCTGGCAAAGGCGGTATCGAAAACTTCTTAGGTGGCCTGTTTAAATAGTCTCTATGCAACCAACTCCCCATGAACAGCTAGATTTGCGGGGCACTCCTTGCCCTTTAAACTTTGTGCGTACCAAACTACGCTTAGAAAAAATGCCTCCAGATCAAATCTTGGAAGTATGGCTAGACAAAGGCGAACCGATCGAGCAAGTACCAAACAGCCTGCAAATGTCTGGGTACCAAATTTTGCAAACCATCGAACACCCTGATTTCTGCGCCCTGCAAGTCCGCAGCGCCAAACCCGTTGAGTGACCTAGTGACCGGCACAGTAGTCGCGGTGCAGGCTAACTTTTATCTGGTGCATTTGTCCACTGGTCGCAAATTACTCTGTACCAAGCGAGAAAAACTAAAAAAAATCGGTGCCACAGTGATTGTGGGTGATGCAGTCACCGTCAGCGATTGGCAAGGAGAACGAGGAGCTATTGTAGCTGTCGCTGAGCGTCGCAGTGAACTAGATCGACCGCCGATCGCCAATGTAGATGCAGTTTTATTGGTCTTTGCCCTGGCCGAACCAGCGATCGAACCATTAACTCTCAGTAAATTCTTGGTCAAAGCCGAAGGAGTAGGAGTCAATGTCCAGCTTTGTTTAAATAAAAGCGACTTGATTTCTGTTGAAGAACAACAAATGTGGGTCGATCGGTTCACTGCCTGGGGCTATCCGCCGTTATTAGTCAGTACTCACACCACTGCTGGCTTAGATACCTTGCGCCAGCAGTTACACAACCAAATTACGGTGCTGGCCGGACATTCGGGAGTTGGTAAATCGAGCCTAATTGCGGCTTTGATTCCCGATTTACATCTGCGAGTCGCCACCGTATCGGGCAAGCTAAATCGCGGTCGTCATACTACCCGCCATGTAGAGTTATTTGAGTTACCCACTGGTGGCTTGATCGCCGATACCCCTGGTTTTAATCAGCCGGATTTACACTGTACCCAGATCGAACTAGCTCAGTATTTTCCTGAGCTGCGCAACCAAAATTTTACTTGCCAGTTTGCTGACTGTTTGCATGAAGATGAACCGGGTTGTGGCCTCGATCGCAATTGGGAGCGCTATGAGCACTACCGCAATTTTTTGATCATTGCCCAACAATGGCAGCAGCAACAAGCCCAACAGCGCCAGCCCGAAAATCAATTCAAACAACGGCATCAAGCCGGAGCCGCTGCTACCTTAGAGCCACGACTGGCTGCCAAACAATATCGTCGTCCTTCTCGCCGTCGCCAAAATCAAGATTTGGCGGAGTTTACCGATTTGGAATTTACCGATTTAGATGATCCTGATGCAATTGATTTAGATCCGTAATTTTACGCAGATGTAACACAACTTACTAAACCTGAGTAATTACACGGATTCAGGACTGAGAGCAGGTTGTGTATAAATATTACAGTGCGTAAATCGATTCGTTACCAAATACTTGATTTACGACAAAAAGTTGTTTTGCAGTTTTGCGAGGGAACTATAAATATATCGAAAGCATCTACCAGAAACCCCATTGGTTTTGGGCATAGACTTTGCTTTCCACCACATTACCAAATCTTAGGTCAAGGATAAAACATGTCTATTGTAACCCGCGAAAAACTTGGAAATTTTAGCAGTATTATTTGCTTTAAATCAGTTATTACCGGTATGGAAGATGCCTTAGGGGAAAAAGCTACTGCCATTGCTCTGATTTCTGCTGGTCGTGCTCGCGGCAAAAATCTGGCAAAATCTTTGGGTCTTTCTGATTCTACTACCGACCTCGACAAAATTGCCGCCTTGTTGAATGAAGCCGTTGGCCAAAATGGTACTCGCTTAACTGCTGTAGATAAAATTGCTCAAGAAGGCGACCTGATCAAAGTATATTGCTCTGAAACTGTTTGTTCGGCTGGTGAAGAAATTGGTTCTCCGCGCAAATGTACCTTCTCGATGGGTGCAATTTGGGGTGCATTAGAAGAAGTTACTGGTAAAAAACTACGTGGCAATCACACTGAATCTGTATTGCGGGGCGGTTCTCACGACATTTTTGAATTTACGCCCCTAGGCTAATTTGAATTTCTTAAACATATCTACTAACTAAACAACAACAAACAGGAAAATTATGGCAAGTGCAATTGGTGCAATTTTACAGAACTTCGTAGCCAGTACCGCTGATATTCAGGGTGCAGCGTTAGTATCTCCCGACGGTTTGCCTTTGGCTTCTACTTTGCCTAGCGGCATGGACGAAGAGCGGACTTCGGCAATGTCGGCAGCAATGCTCTCTTTGGGCGAACGCATCGGCAAAGAATTAGCTCGCGGCGAAGTCGATCGGATTTTGGTAGAAGGCAACAACGGTTACGGCATTTTGATGGGCTGTGGCGAAGAAGCTGTGTTGTTGGTACTAGCTGGTCAAGGTGCTAAGCAAGGTCTGTTGATGCTCGATATCAAAAAAGCTGTCAGCGAACTCAAAGCCGCTTTGAACTAGTTTTCATATCACCGGGTTTGCTTCAAACACAACCCGGTTCCACAAATTTTTATGAGATGTCGGCTGAAACTAGCTCACAAGAAAAAAAATGGCGCTCACCGGATATTTAGCAGATTATTCTTTGGCTGAAATATTACAGTTTATTCAGCAAGGCAGTAAAACTGGATTACTTTCAATCAGCACAACCAATGATCCGGTAGGGATCATGGAAGAAACCACCGAATACACCTGGTTTCAAAATGGTCGGGTGGTGGCTCACACCAAAGATCTCAGCTCTTTGGGCTTAATTTCGATGCTGGAGAAACGCAACTGGATTGGGGCAGAAACCTCCATCAGCCTACGTGCCCAGTGTCAGTCGATGTCTAAGCCGCTCGGTCTGCACCTTAAATCCATCCAAGTCTTGGAAGTAGAACAACTGCGCATTTTGTTTCACGCCCAAGTACTCCAGGCCGTTTGCGCTTTATTTAAGCTGCAAAATGCCAAGTTTCACTTTGATGATCAAGCATCGGTAGCTCATATCAAACCGGAAATGACCGGCATGAGCGTCACTGCTGTAGAGGTCAGTCTTTTGGGTTTGCGGGTTTTGAAAGATTGGACTTATTTAGAACGCAAGCTACCAGCCCCAGAGTTTGGCTTGCAAAGACTCCAGCAAGAACTCCCAGAATATAAGCTGGATACCCAAGAAATCCAAATGCTCAGTGTGGCCGATGGTCGCCGCAGTATTGCCGAAATTTCTAAAGAACTAGGAATTTCGGTAATTAAAGCCCAACAAATTGCTTTTCGTTTGACCGCAGTAGGTTTACTCAAAGAAATTGCCCTGGATTTCCAACCACTCAACCTGAGTCCACAAAAGGCCACCATCCCGCTAGCTAGTGCGATTAGTGCTAGTACTGAAAGCGCTAAGCCAGCTCTTTCCAAATCATTTTTGAACAACTTAGTGGGCTTTTTGAGAAAGCAGAAGTAGAACTATGGAAATTATGCGTTTGGTAATTACCGGTTGCGTTGGCGCTGGTAAAAGCACTTTTGTTCGATCGATCAGCGAAATTGAGGTAGTAGATACCGATCGCAAGGCCACCGATGAAGTGGGGGCGATGAAGCAAAATACTACGGTTTCGATGGATTTTGGCACCCTATCTTTTGGTCCAGATATGTCTTTGCATATCTATGGTACCCCCGGCCAATCGCGGTTTGATTTTATGTGGGATATTTTAATTAACAAGGCTCATGCCTATATTTTACTAATTGCTGCTCATCGCCCCAGTGAGTTTCATCACGCCCGCCGGATTTTGAACTTTATGAATCAACGCGCCACAATTCCGATGCTGATTGGTGTGACCCACAGTGACTGTCCGGGTGCTTGGTCTAAAGAAAATATCACGCTGGCTTTGGGCTATTTACCCGGTGTGCCGCAGCCGCCAGTAATTTTGGTGAATGCCAACGAAAAAGATTCCTCGATCGAAGCGATCGTTACTCTTCTGGAACTCTGTATGACTGAGGATGCAGAATGTGTAGCAGCCTAGGAAGAAACTCTTAAGACAATTAACGATCGCTGACTTAAGGAATAGTTTACTTTTCTGAGGCAAGGTCAGTACGCATTTTGACTGAAAAATATTCTCAAAAGCCTTAGCCTGTCTTATGATTGAGGTGTATTTTAGACAACATTTTGCTCTTCATGAAATATTCGCTGCTGATAGGCTGTACGGTTGCCTTAGTATCTTTTGCCCATCCAGCAGCGGCGAAGACCTCTGATGAAATCCAAAAAATTGCTCGATCGACAACAGTAGAAATCAAGCTCCAGCAAAATAGGAGTGTGGGATCAGGAGTCATTATTCATCGGCAAGGAGATTTGTATACATTGGTAACAAATCTCCACGTAGTTTGTGGTCATGGTCGTTGCTCCACTCTGCCCGATGGCGAAGTGTATAGTTTAGGACTTGCTGATGGTCAGAAATATCAGGTGAAGGCTAACAACATTAAGTTATTAGATGATGATTTAGACCTAGCAATTATTCAATTTCGGAGTAGCCGTAAATATTCGATCGCTCAGGTAGCCTCAGAAAGCTTGAAATCGGATGATATTGTTTACACTGCCGGTTTTCCGCTGGAGCGATCGGGGTTCAGTTTTAATAAAGGGGAAGCCCTCGTATCTTTAAACAAAAGATTTGCTGGTGACAAAGGCGGCTACAGCATGATCTATAACGCAGATACCTTGCCGGGAATGAGTGGTGGCGGGGTTTTTAATAGCAATGGTCAACT
>JANNEH010000052.1:0-32638 GCA_031378405.1 Synechococcales cyanobacterium OTE_75_metabat_409 | reverse complement strand
CAATCAGCAGGCGTAGATGTAGTAGCAGGCCGATCGTTTGTCCAGCAAATTCGGGGCTTGGTGGAAAGCACTCATCGTCCAGAGGTACTGGGGGGGTTTGGTGGGTTTAGTGGCTGTTTTGAGTTGCCCGAGGGCTATCGGAAACCGGTGTTGGTTTCAGGGACTGATGGGGTGGGGACTAAGCTCAAAATTGCTCAGGCATTACAGCGGCACGATTCAATCGGCATTGATCTAGTAGCGATGTGTGTGAATGATATTTTGACCTGCGGCGCAGAGCCACTGTATTTTCTGGATTATTTGGCGACAGGCAAGTTGGAGCCAGCGGCTTTGGTGCAGGTGGTGCAGGGGGTGACGGAGGGCTGTGTGCAGGCAGGTTGTGCGCTGTTAGGCGGGGAAACTGCCGAGATGCCTGGTTTTTATCAGCCGGGTGAGTATGATTTAGCTGGTTTTACGGTAGGGGTAGTAGAAAAAGATCAAATGATCAATGGCTCGCAGATCGCAGTGGGAGATGTGGCGATCGGCTTGGCTAGTAGCGGTGTGCACAGTAACGGCTACAGTCTGGTGCGTAAAATTATTGAGACAGTGGGGGCTGGTTGGGATGATCGACCGGCGGAGTTTGGTGGCTTGACAGTGGGAGAAGTGTATCTGACTCCGACCCAGATTTATGTCAAAACTATTTTGGCGGCACAGCAAGCGAAGTTACCTATTAGGGGGATGGCGCATATTACTGGTGGTGGTTTGCCAGAGAATTTGCCGCGCTGTTTGAGAGCTGGTTTAGCGGTGTTGGTCGATCGAGCAAGTTGGCCAGTGCCTGAGGCTTTTCAGTGGTTAGCGACTCAGGGTCAGGTGACGGAGCGGGATATGTACCACACTTTTAATATGGGTATTGGTTATGTGGTGATTGTGCCCGGTTCAGAGGCTTTGGCGGTATTGGATTGGTTTAAGGCTCAGGGAGTTGAGGGGTACTCGATCGGCACTGTAGTGGCAGGTGATGGTGAACTTCTTGGGATTCCGGCTTAACTAAGTTTTCCAAAGCAATTCAAAGATCGTATTTCTGTATCTTTAAACACATTTGTTGTCGAAACTTAAATTTTAGGTCAAAATAGAGAGGAAAACCAAAGTATATTTAACAAAGAACTATGGCTATCCTTTACAGAGAAGAACGCAAACACCTAGCCCAAACCCATCTCCAGAATATTCAGGCGAATATTAAGTACCGTTTGGATGCTGCTCGTGCAAAAGGAGATGAAAAACTAGTGGAAATGCTTGAAAACGAAGACAATATTATTCACGTAGGGTACAGCACTTCTAAATTTGGAATGTAGTAGTTTGGGGAGAGTCAGGAAATGAGATCAAGTGCGTTCCCAGCGAAACTTACGATCGGCCTCAGAAATCGCTATATCGTTAATGCTAGCAAACCGCTTCATCATCAAACCATTTTCGGCAAACTCCCAATTTTCGTTGCCATAAGCCCGATACCAATCACCAGCCGCATCGTGATATTCATACTCAAACCTTACTGCGATGCGGTTCTCCATAAAGCACCACAGCTCTTTGCGTAGCCGATAATCTAGCTCCTGTGTCCACTTGCGGGTCAAAAATTCTTTGATGGTAGCGCGGCCAGTAATAAACTCCGATCGATTGCGCCATTCTGAGTCTTCGGTATAGGCCAAAGACACTCGTTCCGGGTCACGGGTATTCCAGGCATTCTCAGCCGCCTGGACTTTATCTTTGGCGGTTTCTAACGTAAACGGGGGTAGTGGGGGCTTGGTTTCCATGGGTTTGTTGGTTATATGAGCTAAATTCCAAATTTTGATCTGAGAGAAATTTTGAACTACTATGATTATGATGGATTGTGATCGAATACTCAACGAACTAACCAGAATAGGTTTTTGACAACTAATGAATGTTCAACAACCTCTCAAACTACCTTTTCTCGAATTTCTGGGCTGGCAGATTGCTGACGTCTACCGATTGAGCCAAGCAGAAATGCTAGCTAGTTACGAACGAGGTTGGCGCTATCGAAACTTGGCTAATCCGCCTATTAGCGAACTTGCCTTTATCAAACAACTTGTTACGACTCATCACTCTTGGCTCTCCAGCGAATTTATGGAATTCCAGATCGGTCATCATCAGCGAATTTATCGGGTATTAGAAAACTTGAACCATGAATTTCTCAGTATCTGTCATGCTTACTTTGGCGGTGGAACTTTGCTGGCACTGGATCTGGGGGAATATCGCACCAGTAATGATCTTGATTTTATTTGTGCAGTAGGAGCAGACTACCGACAGTTACGGAATACGATTGGTAATTGTAGCCCTCAAATGCTCTTGCGTCCTGACTCTGGCTTAGAGATTGATCGATTCACCACCGATCAATATGGCATCAGAATGGCGATCGTGGTTGATGGCATCCCCATTAAAACCGAAATTATCGCAGAAGCTCGGTTTACCCTTGATGTACCACGCCAACCAAGTTGGTCGCCAGTGGAGTGTTTGAGCATTACAGATTGCTTTGCCAGCAAGCTTTTGGCTAACGCCGACCGATATCCAGATCCCAATGTTCATGCCCGTGACCTGATTGATCTGGCTTTTTTGCGAAACCAGCAACCTATTCCAACTTTGGCGATCGAGAAAGCCGAAGCTGCCTATAACGTCATGGCTCCATTGCGATCGGCGTTAACCAAATTTCAAGCAGACCCTGACCTCAGATCTCGCTGTTACGAGAACTTGGCGATCTCCCAATCTTTCTATGCCCAGCTCATCGATGGTGTAGATTTACTGGCGATCGATTTGGGTCTGGAGAAAACCCCAAGAACCATTGGCGAATCTGGGGATGAAATATTCCCGTTTCTGTAAATGATTTTTAATTTGTGAGGAAGTTGATTTACGGAATAGTTCGATCGACCACTGTAAGACTTATTATATTAGCGAGTCGGGGAAGCATACAAGGCCGTGGCATCCATCCTCGAAGTTCTGCTAATTTTCAAATTCACCACAAGTTCATCAAAAAAACTAAATATAGCTATGAAAACTCTACGTGTTTTGTTGGTAGCCACCGCAATCACCGCAACTAGTTTACTGGGTTCGATCGCTGCTTTTGCCTGTGAAGAAAGCAGTACTTATAAAGGTGGTGGTTATACCGTTTCGATCGGGGGAGAAGGCAACTACCTGGGCTGTAACTCTAAAAATCAATGCTTAGAAATTGCTCAATATTCTTACCAAAGTCAAGGCAAGTATGTTTGGGAAAACAAAGGTACAACCTATAGCATGACCCCGATTGTGGGGAAACAGGGTTTATATCGCCTCAAGGTAACCGATGCTAGCAACCGGGTGTTGGTGAGCAAAATCATGAAGCCTGTGGCCGCATAGATCCTCTTTTCTACCATTTGATAACTGCTTAAATATTAGCATGATGGGTTTTGCCCACCATGCTTTTTTTGCCTCTTGACCCGTTATTCCTGGGCATATTTCACTATTTAAATGGGTGGCAAGACTGGAGCATTTCGTGCGAAGCTATCAAGGAACCGCTAGCAACAGACCGCCTATGTTTGCAGACCCGCGCCAATTTTCGCTGAAAACCATTCCCCGTCATTGGTGGATTATGGGAATCATCTTTGCCATCTCGATCGGCTTGCGTTTTTGGGGATTAGGACGCTTCAACTCCTTTGTTTTTGATGAAGTATATTACGCCAAATTCGCCAACGACTACCTCACCGGAACCAAGTTTTTTAATGCCCATCCACCGCTGAGCCAATACATTATCGCGATCGGCATTTGGTTGGGCGACCAGCTCCCGATTGGGCACGATACCACTAACACCCTCACTGGTTCTCTGCGCACCACTTTCAGCTATCGCTGGTTCAATGCTATTTTCGGCTCATTTATTCCCTTGGTGGTGGGATTCATTGCTTTCCAACTTAGCCAACGCCCTACTCATATGTTGCTGGCCTCTTTATTGATGGCAATGGATGGGTTATTTTTAGTCGATTCTCGCTATGCTCTGAATAATGTTTTTTTGGTGCTGTTTGGCATTTTAGGCCAATTGCTGTTGTTGATGGCACTCAATTATCGACAGCTCCGGCGATCTATATATTTATTGGGTGCCGGGGTGTTTTTTGGCTTGTCGATCGCCTGTAAGTGGAATGGCCTATGGTTTTTGCTAGGTATTTGGTTGCTGTTGGGCTTGATTGTCGTCCAGCGAATTTTTACTGGCAAACCCCACAGTTATAGCGGGAGCCAGCCATCGGTATTAATTAAGCTCAGCAACCTAAAATTGGGGGAAATCGTTTTTTTTCTGTTGTTGGTACCCGCTGGGATCTATGGCCTGTCTTGGATTCCTCACTTGATACAAAATCCCACCCCTGATTTTTGGCAAATGCAGTATGAAATTTTGCATTATCACAGCAAGGTGGGCAATGGCAAAGCCGTACATCCCTACTGTGCTAATTGGTATACCTGGCCGCTGATGATGCGCCCATTAGCCTATTACTATGAAGTGGTAAAAAACCCGATCAATCCAGAGCTAGAAAAGATCTATGATGTTCATGCCATGGGGAATCCTTTATTGTGGTGGCTAGCTTTTGGCACCATGATGGTAATGGCTGGGCGATTCTGGAAATCTTGTATGAGTTGGGGTTTGCGCTGGAACCTGAATGATCCAACTGTTGCTATCCCAATTTTTTTGTTGGCAAACTATGGGGCGAATCTATTTCCCTGGATTCCAGTTACTCGCTGCATTTATATTTATCACTATATGGGTTCGTTGGTATTTGCCATTATTGGTCTGGCCTGGTTTATCGATCGCTGGTTACATAGTTCTAGTCCCCAATGGCGGGGCTTTGGTATTACTGCAATTTTTTCGATCGCTGCCGCTTTTGCCTGGTGGATGCCGGTTTATTTGGGTTTACCACTGAGTCGGAGCGAATTGGCTATGCGAATGCTTTTCACCGAAGAACTCTGGCGCAGAATCGGTGAAATGTGGAATTGGATCTGAAAAAGAACCAAATATTTAGTCGCTGCTAGAACTACTGTCGGAGGAAGTAGAGGAAGACGAACTGCTGTCTGAGCTAGAACTTTCAGAAGTGGATGACTCTGCTGATGGACTGTAGAACTCTGATGTATTGCTTTCTGTGGTGCCGTATTCTGACGAGGTGCTATAGAATTCTGCTGGGTTGCTTTCTTCTGTCCGGCCTTGATCAGAACTGAATTTATCCTGAACTGCGGCTTTGGAGCCAGGCAACTGCAGAAAATCTTTGATGGTGTTGACGGCAGCAAGTTCAATGCTGGGATCTTTGGTGGCGTAGTCGGTCAAAAAGAAGTTTGCTCCAGAAGACTGTCGCACTATAATTCGATCGGCAGCTACTTTGAGGCTACCACTGAGTTTCACCTTTTTAATGTGAGGCAACTCGCACATTTCTCGCCGACCTTTGAGCAAGCCAAATAATCTGGAGAGTTGGACCGTACAGCGATCAGTATCTTTATCAAATGATGCCACCGAGGTCTTGCGAAACAACAAAGCCGCGAGAATCATACTCAGCCCGGTCAGCCCCAAAAAACTAGTAATTGGTTTATCACTTTCTTTGATTTCAATAAATTGCGAGGTGTTGTCTTCAAAAAACCAGGCTAGCTTACCGGCGGCTTCATCTCTTTCAGTATAACTTCCGGCCAGACCCACATTAACTTCACCATCTTTGGTAACTAGCACCATCTGTGCTTCGGGGTCTTCACTGGTGTTATTAGTCGCAATCACATCAACCTTGCTCACGCTGTCGATCGCAATAGTTTTCTTCATCCGCACATTACCCTGGTCGCTACCAGAAGAATATACATCACTGTCGATTTGACATTGCCCAGTACTACGACGACATGTCAGGTTAGATGTGTTACCAGCCAGCGACATTAACAGCAGCAATCCGGCGATCGGCCATAGTATGGCATGACCATACCAGGGCATCCAGTTGGTCTGCTTAAGTTGGAGTAAACGCGATGTTTTTTGAACTACTTTCATATTTTAGTTATCCCACGGTTCGATACCGTTGATCTACTGCTGGCCAATTCACCACATTCCACCAAGCTTTCAAATATTCGGGGCGACGATTTTGATAGGTGAGATAATAGGCGTGTTCCCATACATCATTCCCCAATATGGGGGTTTCGCCTACCATCAGTGGACTATCTTGATTGGGCAGACTGGTTACTTTGAGCTGGCCAGACTTTTCCCGAGACAACCAAACCCAGCCGCTGCCAAACCTTTTAGCCCCAGCCTCGTTAAAGACTGTCTGGAAGGTGGCAAAGCTGCCAAAAGTTTTGGTGATCTCTTTGGCCAATTCTCCTTGAGGTTCGCCCCCAGCTTGGGGTGCCATGCTCTGCCAATACAGGGAATGATTAGCATGTCCACCCCCATTGTTGCGCACAGTGGTACGAATTTCGGTGGGAATATTGTTTAAATTTTGCAACAAATACTCGATCGATTTACCTTGAAGCTGCGGATATTTGGCCAGAGCCTCATTGAGGTTTTTGACGTAAGCAGCATGATGCTTGTCGTGATGAAACTCCATGGTGCGTTGGTCGATGTATGGCGCTAAAGCATTGTAAGCATAGGGCAGAGGCGGGAGCGTAAACTGCGCAGGGGCAGACTTTTCCAAAGATTTAGCCGCTGTCGGAAATAAGCTAATCGAGCCAAGGCCAGCCAAGCTGACGGTTCCTAGGCCATAAAGAAACTGACGACGCTGCATAGATTAACTCGATTCTCTTCAGAGATGCTCCGCGAACAAACAACTGGCTCTACAATAACACCCAGATTTTATTATTGGCCGAAATTGTATGCTGGTAAACGACAGTGTTCCTGAAAGTTTTGTATATCAGCCACCCCAGAGTGCTTACGGAGCAAAGCAAATTTTACTCAAACCCAACTTGGGATACCCCAAACCTGCACCAGTTACTGTGAGTATCGGCATCTTGCGCACAGTGCTACAAGGGCTGCGACAGGCCAGTCCGCAAGCCGAAATCTTGGTAGTAGAAGGGGTTTGCTCAGCAGTGAGTTTGACAGATATTGCTAGTCGCTTGGGAGTGTATCAGTTACTCGATGAGGGCACGAGACTGTTGGATGCCGATGAATTGCCATTGATCGAGTATCCCAATATTGCCTTACAGCCAGTGCGTTTTCAGCAGATGTGGGCACCGGCTTTGTTACAGGAAGTCGATTGTCGGATTAGCTTAGGTACCCTAAAGCGGACTAATTTGCAGGGTGAAACGCTTATTTCAGCTTCTTTGAAAAACCTCTATGGACTGTTTCCGAGGGCGAAGTACAAAGCTCGCAGTAGCAACTCTCGGGGACAATTGCATCGCCCTAGCGTGCCAGAAATATTGCAGGACGTATATTTTTCGATCGGTCATTTATTTGACGGTGCAGTGGTAGATGCCGATTTGCGCTTAATTAGTCGAGATTGGCAGCCCGATCGGGGAGACACCGTGCAGTCTGGCCAAGTGTTTTGGGGCGATAGTTTGCTGGCGGTAGATCGATCGGCCTGTGAGCGGGTTGGCGAGACTGTGCCCAGTTATGTGACGGCGATCGAGCAATTATTAAATGTGTCTTAGTTGCGGAAAAATCAGCAGATTTTTGGGGCAGCAGTTCAAATCGACCTGATCGGGATAGGATGGGGTCTAAACTCTTGGCCTTAATTGGCTTCTTCGTCTGCTATTTAATTTCCATGGATAATTCTGCTCGGATTGGACTTTTATGCCTTGCCTATATTCTAGGTTTGGTAGTTAGTCCTTATTCTGGCTGGGGTTGGGGCATTGCGGCTGTTTTTCTGAGTGGTATGTATGCTGCCGAAACTTGGCTGCGCCAGCGGCAACAGCGTTTTAAGTTTCAGCTATCCTTGGCTTGGCGGGCGGGTTTGGTATTGGTCTTGCTGTTGGGGAGCTTTTATGGCCAAATGCGGGTGCCCCGCATGGCTAGCCAAGATATTAGTATGTTTGTGAACTCGATCGAAGGACGCGGTACCAAGCAGTTTTCTACGGTGCGGGGCATTGTAGATAGCTACCCAAAGGCTACTCGCAGTGATCGAGCGCAGTTTTGGCTACAGGTGAATCAACTCAGCCAAATTCAAGGAGATGAACCCAGCCCAGCTAGTATTCGCAATGCCAATGGGTTGTTGTATGTGACGGCTCCTTTAATTAGCGCCACTGGTCTGAAGCCGGGAGTGCAAGTGGTGGTTACAGGTACTCTGTACAAGCCTCAGCCCTCATTGAATCCGGGGGGCTTAAATTTTGCTGACTATTTAGCTCGATCGGGCAGCTTTGCTGGAATGCGGGCTACCCAGCTTTTTTTGACCGATGAGGAACAAATTCGCACTTGGGACTTAATTAAAATCCGCCAGCGGGTTGTTAGTACACAGGTGCGGTGGCTCGATGTGCCGATCGGGCCATTGGTAAGTGCGATGGCTTTGGGTAATGATGCGGTAGATCTGCCCTTTGATGTGAAAGATGCCTTTGTACGGGTGGGCTTAGCCCATGCATTGGCGGCTTCTGGTTTTCAGGTATCGCTGATTGTAGCGGCGATTATTGGCATAACACAGCGTTGGCTGACCAAAAAATGGCAATTTGGCTGGGGATTAGCTGGGATTCTGGCTTTTGTGGCGATGGCTGGATTACAGCCTTCGGTATTGCGGGCGGCGGTGATGGGGATTGCGGTGTTGGTAGGTTTACTCCTGGCAAGGCAATTGCGACCAATGAATTCTTTGCTATTGGCGGCTGTGGTGCTGCTGTTGATCAATCCGTTGTGGATTTGGGATGTGGGTTTTCAGCTTAGTTTTTTGGCTACTTTGGGTCTGGTTGCCAGTGCTACGCCGATTCAAAAAAGGCTGGATTTTTTACCGCCAGTGTTGGCCGAATCGATCGCCGTGCCTTTGGCCGCTACAATTTGGACTTTGCCAATTCAGCTTTGGACTTTTAAGGTACTGCCGTTGTACTCTTTGCCCGCTAATGTGATCGCAGCCCCGTTTATTACCTTGATCAGTATTGGTGGGATGGTGAGTGCCTTGGTCGGGGCGATTTTTCCCTGGGGTGGCAGCGCTCTGGCTTGGTTGCTGTTGTATCCCACCAAATTGTTGCTGGCGATCGTGGAGTTATTTGGTAGTTTGCCCGGATCGAATGTGGCGGTGGGCAGCATTCGCCTCTGGCAATTGCTGTTGTTGTATGCCGGGATTGTTTTGGTGTGGCAGTTGCCTTGGTGGCAGCGGCGCTGGCGACTGGTCTTGATCGTGGCAGTGTTATTGGTGGCGGTGCCCTTAGTGGTGGTCAAAAACCAAGAGTTTAAAATCACCGCCTTAGCCGCCCGCGATGAGCGAATCTTAGTAATTCAGCGCGGCTATCAGACGGCCTTGATTGATACTGGTGACAGCAATACAGCCCGCTTTACAGTGATGCCATTTTTGACCAGCGAAGCGGTGAACAGTCTCAACCGGGCGATCGCCTTACAAAGTGGTACTGAAATTACCAAAGGTTGGCAAATTCTGAGCAGTGGTCTGTCGATCGAGCAGCTACACTATGTCCTGCCAAAACCGCTAGAGTTGTCTGGGGTCAAAGCGCTCCCCTTAACCCAGTCTCAAGATTTGCTGGGCGGCAAAAGTAATTTACTGCTCACCGATCCACCTTTATTAGAACTCGATATCGGTAATCAGCGCTGGCTCATTGGTAGCGATATTCAAATCGATAAACAGCGAGAATTATCTCTGCCCAACAAACTCCAACCAGTGCAGGCAATCTATTGGTCTGGGGGAATGTTGACTGATACCTTCATTAAAACTATTCGCCCCCAGGTGGCGATCGCCGCCAGTACCACTCCCAATCCAGAAACCATCCAAAACCTGGAAAAACTTGGTACCAAAGTCTTTATTACTGGGCGAGATGGAGCAGTGCAATGGACAGTTGATCGTGGATTTCAGCCCTTGTTGGGAGCAGAGTGAGCGCAGAACCGATCAAATTGTGACAAAACCCAGTCGCCCAGCCTCTTCTATGATAAAATTGAACTACCGATCAGTATGAACCAGAAGCAGGCGCAGGAGCTATTCCAATGACTTTATCAGAAGAGCGAATCATCCCCATAGACTTACGACAAGAGATGTCTCGCTCCTATTTAGAGTACGCCATGAGCGTGATCGTCGGTAGGGCATTGCCCGATGCCCGAGATGGCCTGAAGCCCGTACATCGACGCATTTTGTATGCCATGCACGAATTAGGACTCACCGCCGATCGACCTTTTCGGAAATGCGCCCGCGTAGTTGGGGAAGTGTTGGGTAAATATCACCCCCACGGCGACACTGCGGTTTATGATGCTTTGGTACGAATGGCGCAAGATTTTTCGATGCGCAGCCCGTTGATCAATGGCCATGGTAACTTTGGTTCGATCGACAATGACCCACCAGCAGCAATGCGGTATACCGAGTCGCGGTTACAAGCTTTGACTGGCGTAGCCTTACTCCAAGATATTGAATGCGAAACCGTAGACTTTGCCGATAACTTTGACGGCTCTCAACAAGAACCCACCGTATTACCAGCGCGAATTCCCCAGCTTTTAGTGAATGGTTCTTCGGGCATTGCAGTAGGCATGGCCACCAATATTCCACCCCACAACTTGGGAGAAGTGGTGGATGGCTTAATGGCAGTAATTCGGAATCCAGACATCACTGATCTAGAGCTGATGCAGTATATTCCTGGTCCCGATTTCCCTACCGGGGCACAAATTCTGGGTGTATCTGGGATCAAAGAAGCCTATACCACTGGCCGGGGTTCGGTGGTGATGCGCGGGGTGGCTTCGATCGAAACCCTAGAATACGCTGGTCGCCAAGATCGCGAAGCAATTATCATCACTGAGCTGCCCTACCAAACCAACAAGGCAGGCATGATTGAACGGATCGCCGAAATGGTCAACGAGAAACGCCTAGAGGGCATCTCCGATATTCGGGATGAGAGCGATCGAGATGGAATGCGGATTGTAATTGAACTCAAACGCGATGCTTATCCTCGGGTAGTTTTAAACAACTTATATAAGCAAACACCCGTCCAGAGTAACTTTGGCTGCAATATGCTGGCGATCGTCAATGGCGAACCGCAGTTACTAACCATCAAGAAATTCCTGACCGTCTTTTTAGATTTCAGGATTGTCTCGATCGAGCGGCGGACTCGTTATGAACTGCGCAAAGCCCAAGAGCGGGATCATCTCTTACAAGGTTTGCTGATTGCCTTGGCCAATATGGAAGCAATGATCCAGTTGATTCGTGGTTCTGCTGATACGGCAACTGCAAAGCAAGAAATGATCGATCGCTTCCAACTTTCGGAAGTACAGTCTGATGCAATTTTGCAAATGCAGCTTCGGCGCTTGACTGCTTTAGAAGCCGACAAGATTCAACTGGAGCACAATGAGCTACAGATCAAAATTATTGATCTAGAAGATATTTTGGCTCGCCGGGAACGGGTGCTAGAAATTATTGAAACCGAAGTAGGCGAAATCAAAGCGGCCTTCTCTACTCCCCGCCGCACGGTGATTGAGCATAGCGATGGTGACTTAGTAGATATTGATTTAATTGCTAACGAAAAAGCACTGATTCTGGTTACCGAACAGGGCTACATCAAGCGGATGCCAGTGGATACTTTCAATATTCAAAGCCGCGCCACTCGGGGCAAAAAAGGCACGGGCATGAAGGAAGAAGATGCAGTCGAGCATTTTATTACCTGCTGTGACCACGATAGTGTTTTGCTGTTTAGCGATCGAGGAGTGGTCTATCACATCCGCGCTTACCAAATTCCCGCTTCTTCTCGCACGGCCAAGGGAATGCCCTTGGTGCAAATGCTGCCAATTCCCCGGGAGGAAAAAATCACTTCGGTGGTGCCGGTAGATGCTTTTGCTGATGATGAGTATTTGGTGATGCTAACTACTAAGGGGTTTGTGAAAAAGACTGCCCTGGCTGCTTTTGCCAATATCCGCTCTAATGGCTTAATTGCGATTTCGTTAGAAGAAGGCGATCAGTTGCGCTGGGTGCGGCGAGCGAAGGCGGAAGACAGTGTGATTGTGGGCACTCGAATGGGGATGTCGATTCACTTCCGCACCAACCATGAACAGTTGCGGCCTTTGGGACGGGCGACTCGCGGTGTGCGATCAATGTCTTTGAAAAAAGGTGATGAGCTAATTGGGATGGATATTTTGCCATCTCAGGTGGTAAATGCGATCGCGGCAGCTACAGAATCTGCTGAATCTGATTCTGACACTGGGGCAGAAGTTGAAGTGGTGGAAACTGAAATAGTAGAAGGTGAGGAAGTTTTGGAAGAGGTTGCTACGGCTGGACCTTGGGTGCTGGTAGTTACTACTGGCGGTTTGGGTAAACGGGTGCCCGTAGGGCAGTTCCGTTTGCAGAAGCGCGCTGGGATGGGTGTAATGGCTATTAAGTTTCGCAAGAAAGGCGATCGAATTGCTGCTCTGCGAGTAGTCAATCCTGGTGATGAAATGATGATTGTAACTAGCCGAGGAATTATTATTCGTCAGGCAGTGGATGCAATTTCTCCTCAATCGCGGATGGCTACTGGGGTACGGGTGCAGAAGCTAGATGCTGACGATGCAATCTTGGCGGTGGCTTTGGTGCCACCAGGGGAAACGGAGGCAACTGAAGGGGATGTGGTTGAAGAAGGTGGTGAAGAGGAGTCATAAATTTCTCTCTCGATCTTATTAGTTTTTCGCTTCGTTATTTATTGGTAACGGAGCGAAACTATTTTTAGACAAAAGTGGTGTTAATTCTAATCACTATTGAAAAAGTCGATCGACTGTAAATTCTAAACATACCCACTCGGCGCAGCCAAAGACCTAGAAAGAATTGAGAGCGAGTGGTCAATAGCCACAACACCCAATCCCTAAATGTAGTTATTTACCGCTGAGTACCTCATCTGGTTTAGCCGACGAGTTATCGGTGTGCAATTTGCGGATATCAGCAGCTACAGCAGCGATCGATCTATCCTCCACACCGGCGATCGTCTGCACCGCCTGATAAATACGCAAAGTAGTATCACTAAATTCCTCCGTAACCGGCAAAACCAAACGAATTGGTTTCCCCTCATCATCTAACTCTCCATCAAAAACCTGCATTCTTTTGTTAGGATGCTCAACTTGCTGCCATCCATGTAGCAACAGATAGTTTTCCACATCACGTTTCCGCAGATTTAGTTCTATATTTGGATTAATTTCGATCATGGCCATGCTCCAATAGAAATTTGGTTGAACATCCATTGCAAAGATTCTGGAGAAAACAGTTGCTCTCTAGGTATTCTGATTCTAACAGTCCTAGCGTTGGTACTCATTATACCGCTAAGGTACTCCCAGTAACATCCACCGTTCAGACTCATGCCTGCTTCCGAAACATTCAACCAGATGGAGCTAGTTGGTAACGTTTTCAACAAGAGAATACAGGGAACAATACTACCTCTGTTGTTTATTCGTCGAGCGATCAAGTCATTGTAGGTCTTGACTTCCAAATCATAAACGATGTACTTTGGTTCAATAAGGCAGTTGATAGATGCCTTAAGTTGAAAATCTATGGCTGCTCCTGAAGTGACGTACCGAGAACCTTGAGTAATGATCGATCGAAACGTACCATCAATGCCATAGTCCAAATTGAAGTAAGACATGCTTACTCCGGCCTGACCCGCGATCGCCTGGACATGGGCAAGACTTATTTGTTCTTCGATAGACTGCTGCGGAAGCAAAATGATTCATTAGTCAAAAATTTTACAGTCACTAGTCTATCAGAGATTCTTGATGCTCATGGTTTGATAATTGAGGCCGCACCGAACTCGATCGCCCTGATAATCTTCATAGCTTAGTCACAGCAGGGTTTCGTCACCAAAAAAGCCAAATGAGTTCTATAATTCAGAAAAATGAGAGCGGTAGTGATGTATGGACGATCAAGAACTAGCAATACTTCTAGATGATCTGGAATCCGATCGAATTGAGCGTAAAGCCTCAACCTCAGATGGCAAAAAAATCCGACAGGCCATTTGCGCCTTTGCCAATGATCTAGCTAATCACCAAAAGCCTGGAGTCCTTTTTATCGGCGTAAATGACAACGGTAGCTGCGCGAACTTATCGATCGATGATGCTCTACTACTCAACCTAGCCGGTATCCGCTCCGAAGGCAAAATTTTACCATTCCCAGTAATCCAAGTTAATAAACGCATCATCAACGACTGTGAACTAGCAGTTGTCATCGTAGAACCATCCGATGCCCCACCAGTGAGATATGAAGGACGCACCTACATTAGAGTTGGGCCGAGACGTGCCACCGCCACACCAGAAGAAGAACGTCGGCTGAACGAAAAAAGACGCGCTAGAGATTTACCGTTTGATTTACGTCCCTTTATTTCGGCAACTCTTAGCGATTTAGATCTAGAGAGTTTTCAACATGAATACTTAACTTCTGCATTAGCACCAGAAGTATTAGAAGAAAATCAACGATCGCTACTTCATAAACTGATTTCCTTGAGACTTGCCACCCCAGAACCCAACTCAACCCCTACCAGCTTGGGGATTTTGGTCGCAGGAAAAGAACCAAGACAATTTATTCCCGGATTTTACATTCAATTTGTGCGCTTTGATGGCACAGAACTAACCGACCCGATTAGAGATCAAAAAGATATTGGCGGCTCATTAGTTACTTTACTGCGATATACAGATGAAGTACTACAAGCCAATATTTCGATCGCCACTGATATTACTGCTCAGCCGATCGAAATCAAACATCCTGATTACCCGATCGTAGCCCTGCAACAAATCATTAGAAATGCTGTAATGCACCGTTCTTACGAAGAAACCAATGCCCCAGTAAGAGTTTATTGGTTTAATGATCGCATTGAAATTCAAAACCCTGGCGGATTATTTGGGCAGATGAATCGCCAAAATTTTGGCCAGGGAGTTACCGATTACCGCAATCCCCATTTAGCAGAAGCCATGAAAAATTTAGGCTATGTACAACGCTTTGGGATTGGTGTTCCTACTGCTCAAAAAGAATTGACTAAAAATGGCAACCCTCCCGCAGAGTTCATCATTGAAGAATCTTATATTTCGGTGATAATCAGGAGGCAATCATGAATCCGCCAATCATCGCTTTTTTTAATAAAAAAGGAGGTGTTGGTAAAACATCTCTGGTTTATCATTTAGCCTGGATGTATTACGATTTGGGCTTAAAGGTTGTCGCCGCAGATCTAGATCCGCAGGCTAATTTAACAGCAGCATTTTTAGATGAAGATCGTTTAGAAGAAGTTTGGGAAGATAGCAATACTAATAGCTATAATACTATATTTAGATGTATTAAACCACTATTAAGCGGTATTGGTGATGTTGCTGCTCCAGACTTAGAAAAAATCGAAGATGGCTTAAGTTTGTTGATTGGAGATTTGCAGCTTTCGGGGTTTGAAGATGAGCTATCTTCTCAATGGTCAGATTGCCTTGATCGTAAAGAAAGAGCCTTTAGAGTCATTTCAGCTTTTTGGCGAATATTGAGCCAAGCTGCCACAAACAGCAGTGCTGACGTTGTTTTAGTTGATTTGGGTCCAAATTTAGGAGCCATTAACCGGGCAGCTCTGATTTCTGCCGATTATGTGGTGGTGCCACTCTCACCAGATCTTTTTTCGTTACAAGGATTGAAGAATTTGGGACCGACTTTACGTCGTTGGCGAGAGGAGTGGCAAGAGCGCATTTTAAAAAATCCAGCAACAGATCTGGCTTTACCTACCGGAAAAATGCAAGCTGTTGGCTATATTGTGTTACAGCATGGAGTTCGATCGAACCGCCCCGTCAAGTCTTTTCAGCGGTGGATAGCAAAGATTCCCAATATTTATAAAACAGAAGTAATTCAGCAGAATAATGACATAGTTGAAACTATTTCAAATGATCCAAATCGGCTGGCATTGCTGAAGCACTATCAAAGTTTGATGCCAATGGCTCAAGAATCTCACAAACCAATTTTCCATTTAAAGCCCGCAGATGGAGCTATTGGTGCCCATGTTTATGCTGTACAAGCTGTCTTCAAAGATTTTAAAGACTTGGCACAGAAAATTGCTGATAGAACTAACATTAAAAATGGCATCGCAGAGACTATTGCAAATCTGGGCAGAAAAGAACTAGCGTGCGGCAATCTAGAAAAAGCTGAGAGTCTTCTACAAGATGCTTTACTGCAAATGAACTTGATCGGCATGAAATACGAAATTGCCGAAGTAAACTGGAACCTAGCCCAACTCGAACTTCGCAAATATAACCAGCCCTTAGCCACCCAATATTACCAAACCGCCCACCGACTATTCAGCGAACTCGGCGCAGCCAAAGACCTAGCAAGAATCGAGAGCGAGTGGTCATAGTCACAACCAGCAGCCTACAAATGCCGTTAATTGCCACTTAGTATCTGAATCTGTTTTTTCTATTAACCCTGTCGATTAGTGGTTGAATTTAGAAAATGTTCGAGTGTAGCGATCGTTTGCTTGGTTTCTTTTAAGGCTTGTACCAGGGAACCCGGGCCAGTTAGTTCCCGCACCGAGCAAGTTCTAGTTAATATCCTGCCCCCATTGCAGCTTGAAACTTGGTTTTCCAACTCTCTTTGGATAACTCTTAATCGATCGAGGATAGTTAATAACTGCCTTCTATCTTCAGATGATGGTGTTGCCGAGGGAAAAGCGAACAAAGCATTATTATTCTAGTTTGATCGCTCTTATTCCAATCTTCATACTCCAGAGTATCATCAAAAATCAAATATTTTCTTGGTGATCTCTGGACAGAGGTAACAGTTTTTATCAATTTTGACCCCATAAGCATATCGCCCAAAGGTTTGCCAACCTTCTTTGTATAAGTAATTCACCACCTAGGTCGATCCATAAGCTCCAAAAATTCAAGGTCTGACTTTTGCTTTAAATCTAATATAGCCAAAAGAATTGTTGGGGTTTCCCGGTGTGATGGTTCCTGGTATCGCTGTGCTACTATCAGCCAAATCAACTACCACCACATTATTAGAAAGATCTGCACTATTAGTGGTGTTGCCAGCTACGTTGCAACTCGTTGGCAGCGGAATAGTTGTAGAGAAAAAGCCTTTGTCGTCATTCTCGATATTAGTGAAATACTGAGAGCCAGTATTTCCTGGATTCCAACTGATGCCCTTGTTCACCGTTGCACTATTAGTGGGGTCAAACTGAGTCTGGAAAATGAGGTTTTTATTTAATCGATCGCACACTCGCACATTTTTAGCACTACCGTTACCAGTATTTAGATAGTAAATGGTATATTCTAGCTCATCACCAGGTTTAACTTTGCCAGCATCGATCGCCCCTTGTAGATAAGTAGCACTAGGCCAGTTAGGATCACGATCATTGTCCGAATCTTGGACAACTCCCAGAATCGGCTGACCATTGATGGCCGTAATTCTTTTAACTAGTATTACCTTGGTTTTGGTGCAACCTGAGTAGACAAGACTGGAAATTATGCCGCCATCAAATCCTGGCATACTGCCATGATGATAAGGTGGTTTAGATAGATCAAACCCCGCTGCCCCACCCGAGATTGTACTACTAACTGGAATACCAGTAGCTCCCCCTCCATAGGCCACTAAACCACCACCGCCACCACCGCCAGGCCCATGTTCTCGGTAGGTAGAATCGGAACCATTCCCACCACTAACATTAATATTTAATCCGGCAAAGGAGCCACTTCTGGCAGCCACAGATACGGAACCTCCAGCTCCACCGCCGCCGCCAGCATCAGTAGAATTACCCTTGGTGCCAACGACTCCCTGTGCAAAGATAAACCCATTACTTAAGATGTTTCCTGCTCTGACCAATACAATGCCACCTCCGGAGCCGCCATTGACAATGCCATCAGCAGCGGGTCTCCCAGACATTTGAGTGGCATTGGTGGTAATTCCGGCACCGCCACCACCACCCAACAAAATCTTCGCGGTCGAAGCTGCAATGCCACCGCCTCCAAAGCCACCATTTTGCCATCTGCCACCGGTAGCTGGTTCCCAAGTATCACCACCCAGGCCACCTGCCCCAATGTTACCACCGCCCCCGCCACCAGCATCATGTCCAGGAATTGTGTAAGGTTTGGTCGTTTGGTTTAGCACCCCC
Organism: Synechococcales cyanobacterium OTE_75_metabat_409; assembly: GCA_031378405.1. Lineage (GTDB taxonomy): Bacteria > Cyanobacteriota > Cyanobacteriia > Cyanobacteriales > Chamaesiphonaceae > JAAFHZ01. The sequence continues at coordinate 14,482 of JANNEH010000052.1, read as the reverse complement.
GCAACTACACCACCACCGCCAGCATTACCAGGCGCACCACGACCCAGATCTCCCTGGGGATAACCCTGAACTCCAGTATTACTTAAAGTCGTTCCATCGTAAGTATACTGTGGTGTCCCTGCAGTACCCTCGCCTTTGAATGAAGCTAATTTATTGTTGGCATAAAAGTCATTGGTACCGGTATAGGCTCCGGCAAAGATTGTTGGCACAGTCCTATCAATCGGCGAAGCATACCAGTAGGCTACATCCCGAGAGCCACCGCCCCGAAAGCCTTTACCCGTAACATCGATCGACTGACTATTAAAATCTAGATTATTGTACACATCGATCGCTACAATTCCTCCAGAAGAACCATCCCAAGGCGAAGCTGTTACGCTCCCCCCTAAAGTAGCTGATACATACTGAGGAATCCGAATAACTTGGAAGGTTTTTTGAGTATCCTGGACATAAGTATTCGTCAAGTTTTTTGCTAAAGTCAATGTGCTACCAGACACAGAATCAACTTTGGCATATTCGTAATTACCGACACTACTGTTCAGCCCCCCTCCATAGGTCAATGAATTCGTAAAATTAGTGGTACTGCCGTCTTGCATCTGAATCACCAGTATCAAATCACCTTTAGTGATCGCAGTCCCCCCACCCGATCGCATTGTGCCAACTGTGACAGTGTTATTAGATGTCTTACCAGAGCCAGGGTAATAGGTATTGATCACTCCACTAATTGCTGTAGCATTACCATCTTTGCCAACAGTTCCGCACTGTGCTAAAGATACTTGTGGTGTAATTGATATAATACAGCCAGTAACACATAAGGTGGAGCACCAAGCTGCCCAAAAGTGTTTGGATTTTGACATTTGGTGTTTATAGGTAGTAAAAAAAGAGTTAATCATGGTCTAGCAATGGCAATCTTGACTCAACTGCTCAAGATACCCTAACTTTTTATGAAAATCACAAACCTAATTGAATGAAAATTTATGCTGATAATCATGAGTAGTATGTTGAATCATATGTAATTTAAGTAATTTAAGAAGTATCTAGTCTTCTGGTTATAAACTATTGGAGAGCATGAGGATGCCAACAGTGCCCCTTGGAGGTATGCTGGGTGGGAGAAAAAAGCATTCTGGCCATCATGAACCTTCCCTCCCTCCTTTTAGTTTTAATCATTTCGATCGCCGCCATTTTGTTCTATGTGCGACGGGCGCTGCGCTATTTGCAGTTCTTTCAGCAAGAAGAATACAACTCTGGCCGCTTTGTGAACTGGTGGTTCGAGAAACGGGCTTTTGATACCCGTGGCTCATTGGTGGCGCTAGTTGTGGGAGGTGTGGGGCTAGTGGTGGCTGGAAGTTCGTTGGCAACTTTAGTTCTTTGTTTGGTGGGTGGTTTAGTACTGGTTGCTGCTGCTTGGACAGAGGAAGACCCGCGCAAGGTCGGCAAAATTAAGCTAAACATGACCGATCGACTCACCGCCATTTATCAACTCTCGATCGGCATTTATGCCGCAGTGGTAGTGGGGATTTTGTGGTCGATCGCCGCCCTCGGGTATGGTGTGGCTCCTATTTTGTGGTTGGCATCGGTGACCCTAATTCAAAGTGCGCCTTTGTGGTTGATGCTGGCTAACGCTATTTTGTGGCCAAATGAAAGTAAAAAACAGCAGGCTTTCATATCAGAAGCCAAAGAGATTTTGGCTGATTATGATCCCTATGTGATTGGGATTACTGGCAGCTACGGCAAAACCAGTACTAAAGCAATTTTGGGGAGTTTATTGGAGGCGATCGAACCAACTTTTTGGACTCCGGGCAGCATTAATACTGAAATGGGAATTACTCGCCAGGTGCGAGAAAACCTCAAAAGACAGCAGCGTTTGGCAATTATTGAAATGGGTGCTTACCAAATTGGCTCGATCTCTAAGCTCTGTCGGCTAACTCCGCCAGATGCGGGCTTGGTGACGGCAGTGGGAGTGATGCACTTAGAGCGCTTTGGCGGTGCGGAAAATATTTATAAAGCCAAGTGCGAGTTACCCCAGGCGATCGATCCCAATGGTCTGTTGGTTTGTAACGGCGATAATCCTGGCGCGCGTAAGATGGCTGGGGAGTACTCCAAGGCCACCACAATTCTCTATGGGTTAGAGCCAGAGCTGGGTCATTTAGATTGTTGGATGTCAGATATTGTGGCCAGCATGGATGGCACCACGTTTAACTTGCATTGGCACAATGAGGTCTATGCTGGTTTTACCAAGCTGTTGGGGGTGCCGATGCTCTCTAATTTGGTGGGGGCTTTCGCGATGTGCTGTGCTTTGGGCAAAAATCCGGAGTATGTGATTGCGGCGATCCGCAGTATTGAACCGGCAAATAATCGGTTGAATCTGCGCAAAAACGGCGATGGCTTTATTTTGGATGATTCTTACAACTCCAACCCGATCGGTTTTGCTTCGGCTCTAGAAGTACTGGAGGGTCTACCTGGTGGACGGAAGATTTTGATGACTCCGGGGATGGTAGAGTTGGGTGAAATTCAGGCAGCGGAGAATCGGCAGGTGGCTTTGAGGGCAGCGGAAGTATGTGATTTGGTAGTTGTGGTGGGTGATACTAACAAAGATGATTTGTTGGTGGGATTAAAGGAAGGGGGTTTGGCTAGTGAACAAATTCTGACTTTCGATAATCGCGATCGGGCTTTGGCTCATTTGATGAGTAAAGATTTCAAGCAACCAGCAGATATGATTTTGATCGAAAACGATCTTCCCGATCTGTATGAAGCTGAGGTGAAGTTCTAGGTTTCTAAGAGATATTATGAGTATTTCAGCTAGCTACAGACAGATTCATCCAGAAGCGTTTGTAGAACTTTTACAAGATTCAGAGACATCTCAATCTTTCTTTTTCATCAGAACTATTCTGTGCAATTCTTCCAAATAAACATTCCCGATTTTGCACACAAATAGTCACAAAATAAATAGTAGACCGACTGTAATCAAATCCTGGAGTCGAATTGATCGACGACGATGTTTTTCAGGATCATAAAACATAATCACCACCCGTAGGGGTACCCCTTGTGGGTACCCTCCCCTGGAATCAATAGAACAATATTACCATAAACATCCGGCGAATCCAAAAACCGATCAATTACAAAGAAAACGAAGCGATCGAACTATTCAAAGTCGCACTAGGTCGCATTGCTGCTATGGTCTTCGCCTGGTCTGGATGATAGTAACCACCAATATCCAACGGATTTCCCTGCGCTGCATTCAACTCCGCAACAATAGTTGCCTCTTGACTACTCAAAGCCTCTGCCAACTGTGCAAACTTGGCTTTCAGTTCCAGATTCTGATCCTGCGCCGCCAAAGCCTGTGCCCAATACATCGCCAAATAGAAATGACTACCGCGATTATCCAACTCCTGGACTTTGGCAGAAGGCGATTTACCTTGGTCTAAATACTGACCACTAGCTTGATCTAAAGTAGCCGCCAATAGTAACGCATCGGCATTATTGGTCTTTTGACCCACTTCTTCTAATGCCACCGCCAAAGCCAAAAATTCACCCAAAGAATCCCAGCGCAAATGGCCTTCAGTGACAAATTGCTGCACATGTTTGGGAGCCGAACCACCCGCCCCAGTCTCAAACAAACCACCACCTGCTAAGAGAGGGACGATCGAGAGCATCTTGGAACTTGTACCCAACTCCAAAATCGGGAATAAATCTGTTAAGTAATCTCGCAACACATTTCCCGTTACCGAAATCACATTTTTACCAGCTTTAATCTGCTCACAGGTAAACCGCATTGCCGCCACTGGGGAGAGAATTTGGATATCTAAATCTGTAGTGTCATGATTTTTGAGATATTCATTAACCTTGATAATTAAATTAGCATCATGTGCCCGATCGGCATCCAGCCAAAAAATCGTGGGGCAACCAGTCGCTCTTGCCCGTTTTACCGCTAGCTTCACCCAATCTTGAATCGGTAAATCTCTGGTCTGACACATCCGCCAAATATCGCCCTTGGCAACTTGGTGCTCCAACAGCGTCTCGCCTGCCCCGTTCACCACCCGCACCGTGCCATCCAGCGGCATTTCAAAGGTCTTATCGTGAGAACCATATTCCTCAGCCTTCTGCGCCATCAAGCCCACATTAGCTACATTACCCATTGTAGTTACATCAAAAGCACCATGCTCTTGGCAAAATTTAATGCATTCTTGGTAAATAGTGGCATAACAGCGATCGGGAATCATCGCCTTGGTATCATGAGCTTGTCCATCAGCTCCCCACATTTTACCTGAAGTCCTGATTGCCGCTGCCATCGAGGCATCGATAATTACATCACTAGGCACATGTAAATTAGTAATTCCTTGATCAGAATTAACCATCGCTAGGCGAGGCTGCTGGGTATAAACAGCTTGAATATCAGCTTCGATCGCTTCTCTTTCTGCCACTGGCAAAGACTGAATTTTGGCATACACATCACCCATCCCATTCTTGGGATTCACTCCTAGTTTGGCAAAGGTCTCAGCATATTTGCTAAACACCTCTTGGTAATAAACAGTAACAGCATGACCAAATAAAATCGGGTCAGAGATTTTCATCATTGTCGCTTTCACATGCAACGACAGCAAAATATCTTCATCCTTAGCTGCCTTAATTTCCTGGGCATAAAAAGCCCGCAAAGCTGTAACACTCATCACCGTGGCATCAATAATTTCCCCCGTTGTCACTGCTGTCTGCTCTTTCAATACTGTTACAGCGCCATCGGCAGCTACCAGTTCAATTTTGACCACCCCGGCCTCGGGGACCACTGCTGACTGCTCACTGCCATAAAAGTCACCGCTTTCCATGTGGGCAACGTGAGATTTGGAATCTTTTGTCCAGGCACCAACCCGATGAGGATTCTTTTGAGCGTATTGTTTAACGGCTGCTGCTACTCGTCGATCGGAGTTGCCTTCTCGTAATACTGGGTTCACGGCGCTGCCCAGAATTTTGACATACCGCAACTTAATCGTCGCCTCGGCTTCATCCTTGGGTTCTGCTGGATAGTCTGGAATATCGTAGCCTTGTCCCTGTAATTCTTGAATCGCGGCAATGAGCTGGGGCAGTGAGGCGCTGATGTTTGGCAGCTTGATAATATTGGCTTCAGGGGTTTGGGCTAGTTCGCCTAAGAGTTCAAGAGCATCGGGTTGCTGTTGTGCTGCTGCCAAACCTTCCGAGAAGTTGGCAATGATCCGCCCCGCCAGGGAGATATCGCTGGTTTCGATCGACACCTGAGCTGCCCGGGTAAATGCCTGGACGATCGGCAAGAAGGAGTAGGTGGCTAAAGCCGGAGCTTCGTCGGTGAGGGTGTAGACGATTTTGGCGGTTTGAGCAGCTTGCCGTGAGCTAGGTCGAATGGTCATGAATCTTCTTAATCTTCCAGGTGAGCATAGCGATTATACAGAAAATCTAAGGCGGAGTTACGCATTTCCACATACCGGCTACTACTCATAATCGCTGCCCGATCGCGAGGTCTTTCAAACCCAATATCCATAACTTCCCCAATCTGGGCATTTGGGCCATTCGTCATCATCACCAACCGATCAGCCAAATACAACGCCTCATCAATATCGTGAGTAATCATTAGCACCGTCACCTGCTGTTGCCGCCAAATCTCCAATAGTTCATCTTGTAGTTCCTCTTTGGTAATCGCATCTAGTGCCCCAAACGGCTCATCCAAAATTAACACCTGAGGCTGAATCGACAAAGCCCGCGCGATCGCTACCCGCTGCTTCATCCCGCCCGAAATTTGGGCAGGCCGTTTCTCGATCGCCTCGGTTAGCCCCACCATTTTTAACCGATCCATGACAATCGATCGTTTGTCAGCGGCGGTTTTGTTTTGATAGACCGCATCCACGGCCAAGTAGACGTTTTCATACACCGTCAACCAAGGCAGCAAACAGTAGTTTTGGAACACCATCATTCGATCGGGACCAGGCTCAGTAATAGGCCGGTCTTGGAGGGTCACTTGGCCACTGGTGGGTCGGTTGAAACCAGATACCATATTCACCAAAGTAGACTTGCCACAACCTGAGTGGCCAATAATGCAGACAAATTCGCCTTCTTGGACATCTAGACTGATATTATCCAAGACTGTCACTGGGCCATCGGCAGCAGGATAGATCTTAGAAACTCGATCAATTTTTAAGAAAACCGATTCAGGAATCGGGTCTGGAGTAACCGGGAAAGTATCATAAGACATGGGCTGTAAAGTAGTAGTCATTTTAAATTACCGAGTGGACGCGAGTTGACGATCGAGGTCAATGTCTTGGATAGGATAGCTGCGGCGGATGGCCTGCTGATTGAGATACTCCAATGGTTGATTGGGGTCAAACACTAAACCATCAAAAAGTTGGAAAGAATCTCGATCGGGTTCGATGCCCACTTGACCAAGCTGGCGCGAGGCTTCCAAAAAAATATCCACCCGCCGCACCCGCTCTAAGACCTCCATCCAATTCTTGGGAAAAGGTGTAATATTCCAGCGAGCAAGCTGGGTCAAAACCCATAGCCCTTCCACCCGACGAGGACAGTTACTGTTATCTAAGTGGAACTGGTGGAAACGTGGGAAAATCTGCCCCTGATCGGTATTAGAACGCAAGTACGGTCCGGTTAAACTGGGGGCGATCGCTACCAATGGGACACCCAAATATTGGGACTGACTGAGGATTTCAGCTATCTCCATCCGGTGGCGAGGCTCATCACAATATTCACAGGCTTCTAACAACGCCTTGACCAAGGCCAGCATGGTTTGGGGATGCTGTTCTTGCCAGTCTTCCCTGACTCCTAGTACTTTTTCGGGATTACCTGCCCAAATATCCAAATCTGTCGCCACTACAAAACCAATGCCCTCCACTACTGCTTGAGAACCCCATGGTTCCCCGACACAAAAGCCATCAAGTTGCCCATTGCGCAGTCGATCGACCATAGTTTGGGGTGGCAGCACTACCAAATCCACATCTCGATCGGGGTCAATATTTCCCGAGGCCAGCCAGTAGCGCAGCATCAGGTTATGCATGGAGCAGTCATGAACGATGCCAATGCGATAGCGCCGATCTTTGTCGAGAGCAATTACCGATTTTAATTCGCTTAAGGATTGAGCACCACGCTCATATAGTTCTTGACTGAGAGTAATGGCGTTACCATTGCGGGCTAATACCAAGGAGGTAGAGATGGGGAGAGCTGGCCGTCCCTGCATCCCGACGGTCATGGCCAAGGGCATTGCTGCCACCATCTGGGCGGCATCAAAACGTCGATCGGCGACCCCGGCAGCGATTTCATCCCAACTATTAGCCCGTTGGAGGTTGACCTGCAAACCATGTTTGGCAAAAAAGCCTTTTTCTTGAGCAATTGCCAAAGGCGCACAGTCCGAGAGGGGCATAAAACCTAAGTTCAAAGTAGTCTTCTCTAAACTGGTAGAGCCAACCATCACACTGGTCGGAGATTTTTGGAGTTCTGCTTGGCGCTTCTTAGCGCGTTTTTGCTGGTTCAAAAAGTCAATAATCTGTGCCCGCATGGGGTAATAGTCCGGATGCTTGACCACCTGCATCCGTTGGCGAGGACGAGGCAAATCGACAGTTAAAATCTGACCGATGTGGGACGCTGGGCCATTGGTGAGCATTATTACTCGATCGGAGAGTAACAGGGCTTCATCTACATCGTGAGTCACCATCACGGCGGTTACTTTGCTCTCTTCGCAGATGTGCATTAACTGCTCTTGCAAACCACCTCGGGTGAGGGCATCCAAGGCACCAAAAGGTTCATCTAGTAACAATAATTTGGGGCGAATCGAGAGGGCACGGGCGATCGCCACCCGTTGTTTCATGCCCCCAGAAAGCTGTGCTGGGCGTTTGTTGGTGGCTGGGCGCAGGTTTACCAGGTCAATGTGCTGCTCAATAATTTCTTTTCGTTCTCCCGCCGATTTATCTCGATAGACTTCATTCACTGCCAAGGCAATATTTTCCCGCACGGTTAGCCAGGGCAGCAGGGAATAGTTCTGGAACACCACCATTTTGTCTGGGCCTGGCCCGGTAATTTGTCGTCCTTCTAAAACCACCCCGCCCATCGTGGGTTGGTCTAGTCCGGCAATCATATTCAACAAAGTAGATTTACCACAACCGGAGTGGCCAATCAGCGAGACAAATTCCCCCTGTTTAATTTGCAGGTCAATGTTTTCCAGGGCAATATATCGCCCACCATTGGCTAAGGGAAAAACTTTATCAACGTGGTCTACTTCTACAAACATAGCTATTTTTGGTGATTGCGAGTTGGGTATTTTTTGGAGCGATATTGATAATTACTTTGGATCTTGGGCAACTAACAGTGAGGCCACCAAGCCCACTAGCCGATCGAGGGCAAAGCCCACCAAGCCCACATAGACTAGACCAATAATAATTTGGCTCATCAAGCTATTGGTGTAAGAGTCGAAAATAAAGAAGCCAATACCCACACCACCGATAATCATTTCGGCGGCCACGATCGCCAACCAAGATAGACCAATCCCAATCCGTAAACCAGTAAAAATATAAGGTAATGCGGCGGGTAATAAAATCTTGGTGATGTAGGTAGTATTGGAGAGCTTTAATACTCGTTTGACATTGATATAATCTTGGGGGATCTGCTGTACACCCACGATCGTGTTAATTAAAATTGGCCATACCGCAGTAATAAAAATTACAAAAATTGCCGAGGGTTCATTTTTCATAAAAATCACCTGGGAAAGCGGCAACCAAGCCAAAGGTGGCACCGTGCGCAACACCTGAAACAGGGGGTCAACTGCCCGAAAGATCAGCTTATTAGAGCCAACCAAAATACCCACACCCACACCCATTAGTGCAGCTAGAGAAAACCCCGATACCACTCGTTGCAGACTAGCTAAAACCTGCCAGCCCAAGCCCTTGTTGTTGCCACCTTTATCAAAAAATGGATTGATGATAAAGGGGTCAAAGGTTTCTTGCCACACCTTGATTGGCCCTGGTAAACCCACCGAGTTTTCGGGGCACAAAATTTGCCAAATTGTCAGGAAAATTAGTAGTGCCACGATCGGAGGCAGAACTATACCGACGAACCGCCCCAACTGGGATGGCTTCGGCAATACACTCTTAGCTTGCGGAATAGTAACGGTCATAGTGATGACTGGATATTTAGTAACAATAGAACTTGCCAAAAGTGGCTGGAAGCTGCCGAGACGATCAGCAGCTCATGTTGAGAAAATTACAGTCGAGTTAGATTAAGCTGTGACCTTAAACTTGAGACCTTTCAAATATTCTTCAGGCTTTTCGGGATCGAATTTAGTGCCATCGAAGAAGGTTTCGATACCGCGAGAAGTGCTAGTAGGAATCTCGGCTTCTTTCACACCCGCCTGCTTCGCAGCAGCTTTCCAAATATCTTCCCGGTTCACTTTTTTCACCAATGCCTTGGTGTCGGTAGTGGCAGGAATATAGCCCCAGCGAATATTTTCGGTCAGGAACCACAGATCATGGCTTTGGTAAGGATAGGAAGCATTATCTGCCCAGAACTTCATGGCGTTAGCGTAGCCCTTAACTGGTGGGCGAGAATCGCCATAGTTAATGTCTCCCTTCAATGGGCCAAGGATATCGGCTGGGGGCACCTTAAACCATTTGGCATCAGAAACTATTTTGACCAATTCTTCTTTGTTTTCGGGCTTGTCACACCACTGCTGAGCTTCAATAATTGCCGCCGTCAGGGCTTGAGCAGCTTTAGGGTTTTTGTCTACCCAGTCAGCACGCATCGCAAAAGCCTTTTCGGGATGGTCTTTCCACAGCTCACCAGTCACCAAAGCAATACTGCCAACTTTGTTGTTGACCAATTGGTTGTTCCAAGGTTCACCTACACAGAACATTTCCATGGTGCCCGCTTTCATGTTGGCTACCATTTGCGGTGGTGGTACCGGAATAATTGAGATATCTTTGGTGGGATCTACGCCGTTGGCCGATAGCCAGTAGCGCATCCATAAATCGTGGGTACCACCAGGGAAGGTAACTGCTGCTTTCATATCTGGCTTAGCGGCTTTGGCCTTGGTCATCACCTCTTTCAGATTGGCGCTCTTGACTCCGATCTTGGCATCTTTATAAGAGTTGGCGATCGAGATAGCCTGACCGTTGGTATTTAGTCTGGCCAAAACATACATGGGCAAGGGCTGTTTACTCTTAGTTTTGCCCAAAGACATCAGGTAAGGCATCGGAGATAAAATATGGGCACCATCAATCCCACCGCCAGCCGAGCCAACTTCTAAGTTACCGGATGTTACCGGCCAGGATGCTTGCTTGACAACTTCTACTTCGGTCATTCCGTATTTTTTAAATAGCCCTTTTTCTAAGGCAATAATTAACGGTGAAGAATCAGTAAGGGCAATGAATCCCAATTTGGCTTTGGTGGTTTCCAATCCATTGGCACCGGCTGGGGCTTTACCCGGATCGGCGGCGGCTGTGGTGGCCTTCGGATCTGAACTCTTACTGCAAGCATTGATCAGGACACTGCCTGCTGCTGCGGCACCGACACTCACGATAAACTTTCTGCGCGTAAACTGGCTCATCTTTTCTCTACTCTCTAACCACTAATAAATGAACTGACTGTATTTAGACTTAGTGATTATGATTTTCCGGCAGGCAACAAAACTGTAAAATCCGACACAAAAAAAATATTACTTGCAACAATTGTTACTTATTTTGCAGTTTTTTGTGTCGATCAAAAAAACAGTATCATTTATTACTATTTGTTATTTTAATAAATTGTAAGGCACCAGATTTTCTATCTAATGACAAACTGACTCTATTGGCGCTCCAATTCGTGAATTAGCTTAGGTACTGCGGCAGTCAACACCTCTGGTCTACCTGTAGTTACCAATACATCATCTTCGATGCGAATACCAATGCCCTTCCAACGATCGTCGATTGCTGGTTGGTCTTCAGCCGGGACAATATCAGGAGAAATATAAATCCCTGGCTCTACAGTAATCACATTTCCGGGCTGAAACTGATACCAATTTTCGGCATCGATGCGATAGCCACCAGCATCATGCACATCTAAGCCCAACCAATGGCCAGTACCGTGCATAAAGAAATTCTTGTATTTTTCTTCCTCAATCAGCTTGTCGATCTCACCGGCCAACAAACCAATTTCTACCAAACCTTCCGTAATAATCCTGACCGAGGCTTTGTGGAATTCATCCCAAGTAGTGCCGACAACTACTAACTCGATCGAAGCCAACTGTGCCTTTAAGACTAACTCATAAATAATTTTTTGCTCCGCAGTAAACTTGCCATTAGCCGGAAAAGTGCGCGTAATATCAGAATTGTAGTAACCACAGGCACAACCGGCATCAATCAACACCAAATCACCATTTTCTACCTGACTATCATTTTCGATGTAGTGCAAAATGCAAGCATTGCCACCCGCTGCCACGATCGAAGGATAAGCCGGACCCATCGCCCCATTTTTGCGAAACAGATATTCAATCTCGGCCTGAATCTCATGCTCATAAACCCCTGGTTTGGTAAAAGCCATGGCATGGCGATGAGCTTCTCCAGCAATATCCGCAGCTTGGCGCAGCAGATGGATCTCCGACTCCGATTTTACCCGTCGCAGAGGATGTAAGACAGTGGCCAGATCCTCGATCGACATTGGCCCAGTCCCACGTTTTTGATACCCATGCAGGGTGCGCTGCCAGTGCTTGATCACTTTGGCGTTTAATTCTTCATCTCGACCCATGTGGTAATAAATTCGATCGCCTTTTAGCAAATACTGTTGAATCTGGGCATCAAATTCGCCGATCGGATAAACTACGTCTGCGCCATATTCTTCTTTGGCCGCTTCGACACCCACCCGATAGCCCGTCCAGATTTCTTTTTCACGCTCTTTGGCCTGGACGAACAAAATAAATTTGTGCTCTTCATGGTGTGGGGCAAAGACAGCGATTGCCTCAGCTTCATTAAATCCAGTTAGGTAATAAAAATCACTTTCTTGGCGGTAAGTATATTCCACATCATTATGCATCACAGCCATCGGCGCGCTGCCAATGATGGCTGTGCCATTACCGACCTTGGCCATAAATCGATCGCGCCGCTGTTGATACTCTGTCTGCATTGATATTCACCGAAAGCTATTAGTCCTAACATTATGCCAAATACGGCGGAACTTGGCAGGTGGGATGGTGTTTGGTAGCAAATTCAAATATTTGAATTGATTAACCAGCGTTGTCGCATCGATAAAAATCTTCAGCAGACTCACAGTCAGCCTGTATTTGCCTCGTAAGTTCTGGTAAACCGGCAAATTTTTGTTCAGGCCGCAAGAATTTATCCAAATATATAGTGAGCTGCTGGCCATACAAATCTCCCGACCAATTCAGCACATGTACCTCCACCGAAGTACTTTGACCATTGACCGTCGGGCGCTTGCCGATATTCATCACTGCCGGTAGTTGCTGGTGCTGTTCCGTATCTACTCGCACACAATAAACTCCCAGGCGCGGTAAAAACTTAATTGGTGGATAGTCAATATTCGCAGTAGGAAAGCCCAAAGTGCGCCCCAGTTGTTGCCCTGGTACCACCACCCCTGTAATACTATAACTGCGCCCCAATAACCGATCGACCTCCAACAAATCACCCTGTAACAGAGCCGCTCGCACGCGGGAACTACCAATCCGTTGCTCTCGATCGAACTTCAGCTCCAAAATATGAGTCTCTATCCCATGTACAGCCGCGAGTTTTTGGAGCAGATCAGCATCCCCTGCCCGCTGATAACCAAACCGAAAGTCTGCACCAATCACAATTTGCTGGGCTGCTAACTCCTGCTGCAAAATTTTGGTCACAAACTCGGTGGGAGTTAAATGTACCAAATGTTCATTGAAAGGTAACAATACCAATTGTTCAATGCCTAAAGACTCCAAACAGTGAGCTTTTTCGGGCAAGGTGGTCAGTAACTGACGAGGCTGACCCGCAAAAAACTGTTGGGGATGCGGATCAAAAGTAACAACAGTGGAGTGCAGCACACCAACATGCACCAAAAGCAGCTCGATAGCCTGCTGGTGGCCAATATGGACTCCATCAAAGTTGCCGAGTGCAATGGCAGTGGGTTTAGCAATAGCTGCAAATGTAGAGTGAATCTGCACGCGGTAACTGGGGGATAACACAAAAAGCGAGAACTTCACATACTTTAACAGTTCCCGGTGCTCTGGGTGGGATTTGGCAACAGCAAAGTCACAAAAGCGAACTTTTGTATTATTATAATAGCGGCCTTCCTGTTTGCCGATCTGCATGAACCCTGCCGCCCCCACTGAAAATCTGCCTCCTAGCCAATGGGTAGAGGTTTTAGTCGATTGCCCCGGCACCCAAGGACTTTATACTTACGCCGCCGATCGCAGCATTGCCGTGGGAGACATTGTATCAGTGCCTTTTGGTCACCAAATTTTGGGGGCGATCGTGGTGAATGCTAGCACTCAAATTCCCCCGAACCTCGATCCAGCCAGTATCAAGGAAGTCGGTGAAATTGTCTGTGCTGGTTTCTTCTCAGCAGATTATTGGGAATTACTGCACCGGGTAGCCGCTTACTATTACACTCCGCTGATGCAGGTGATTCGGATTGCTTTACCCCCAGGAATTTTGGGTCGATCGCAACGGCGAGTCAAGTTGATTGGCACGGCTGATCAACTAAAACGCTATGACATGAGCCTATTGACTACGGCACGCCAGATTCTGGCGTTATTAAAAACCACCGCCGATCGAGACTATAGCTGGCAATACCTGATGCAGCAGGTGCGGGGCGGGGGAGCGGGGATGCGTCAGCTCCATAAGTTTCAGCTAGTGGTTTCCTATCTAGAACCACCCAAGGTGGCTAAGCCCAAGCAACAATTAACAGCTATTTTGACGGGTAATCCGCGTAACCTAGAACTCACCAAGCGCCAACAAGAAATCCTGCTGTTTCTCCAACAGCAAGGAGGTGAGATGCTGCTCACTGAGTATTTGAAACAAGCCCAGACTTCCAAAAAGACTCTAGAAAACTTAGCTAGTGATGGCTATGTCCAAATCATCGATCGAGAGATTCTACGGCGAGATCAAACCAGTGGCATCTGGCAAACCGCCGTCAACTATCAACTTACACCTGCTCAACAAAGCGCGGTGCAAAGCATTGTGGAGTTGTTAGATCTACCGCAAAAAATCTTGCTGCATGGAGTCACTGGCTCTGGTAAAACCGAAGTCTATCTCCATGCCATTCAACCAGTCTTAGATCGGCAACAATCTGTCTTAATGCTGGTACCAGAAATTGGTCTGACTCCCCAGTTAACTGATCGCTTTCGCGCCCGTTTTGGCGATCGAGTCTTGGTCTATCACAGTGCTCTCAGCGATGGCGAACGCTATGATAGTTGGCGGCAAATGCTGCTTTCTACGCCCCAAATTGTAATTGGTACTCGATCGGCAATCTTTGCCCCCTTGCCCAATCTGGGATTGATTATTTTAGA
>JANNEH010000030.1:0-2474 GCA_031378405.1 Synechococcales cyanobacterium OTE_75_metabat_409 | reverse complement strand
AAGTTCTTCCAAAAAGAAGCTGAAACCCTACAACAACTTGGTGATTTCGATCGCATTCCGCGCCTGTTGGCTTACTTTGAAGAGCAAAAAGAGTTTTATCTAGTCCAAGAACTGGTACGTGGCCATACCCTTAGTTTGGAGTTAATTTCTGGCCAAAAATGGCCAGAGGCAGCAGTGCGTCGCATGTTGCGGGAGGTCTTGAGCATTTTAGAATTTGTCCATAGCCAAGGCGTAATTCACCGCGATATTAAGCCCGAAAACATCATGCGTCGCGATGAAGACGGCAAACTGGTGCTGATTGACTTTGGGGCAATCAAGCAAGTGCGCAACCAGCCTACCAACATGGGCACTACCCCCCAAACCGTGGCGATCGGCACCCTGGGTTACATGTCACCCGAGCAAGCCCGAGGCAATCCCCGCCCCAGTAGTGACCTTTATGCCTTGGGGGTAATTGGGATACAGGCTATTTCTGGCAGGCATCCCAGCGAACTAGTTGAAGACGAGGCCACTGGCGAGTTGCAATGGCAGCATTTTGTCCAGGCCGATCCCTTGTTGATCGATCATCTCAGTGAAATGACCCGCTACCATTTCCGCGATCGATTTACTACTGCCAGCGCTGCATTAGAAGCCCTAAACCAAATTGAAAGTGGTGAACTAACTGCCCCGCTGCCTGCTACTCCCCTGCCGATTGCTAGCAACCGCACTGCCGCCACCTATGTAGTAGCTCCCGCCCAACCAGCACCACAAGCACCACGCCAGCCCCAACGCACCGATCCCCGTCTAACTCCGTCGCCCCAGAGTAATCCCTTGATCAAAATCATCGGGGTAGCAGTTTTGCTAGGAGTTAGTGGATTTGGTGGCTATGCCGGTTGGTCACTGTTTCAAAATTCTCAGTACGACAAGGCTTTGGCCAGTAGTCAATGTCGCTTGGCCGCTCCCACCGCCAAAGGGGGCAGTACTACCAAAGTTCGTTTAGAACCCGATCGAGTTTCTAGCATCATCAAACAAATTAAATCAGGAGAAAAATTCTTGGCGGTGCGGCTCAAAGACCCTTTTGTGGAAATTCAGCAGCGCGATGGCAGCAGAGGCTGGGTGTTCAGCGACCAAATCGATCTTTGTATTAAGCCAGCAGTTCCAACTCCAACAGTTAAACCCAGCCAGAGCACTAAGCCCTCGCCCAAAATCTCGGCTTCAGTAAGTCCTAGTGATTCTCCTAGCCCCTCAGCAACAACATCCGCCACACCCTCCCCCACCACTACTCCATCAGCGACTCCCTCGGCTAGTACCACTCCCATTCCTACTACAACCTCCACCACTAGCCCATCACCCACATTTACGCTTACCCCCATTACTCCCGGCAATACCCTAACACCCACTACTCCTGTGCCCCCAGTTAGCCCCAGCCCACCTCAAAGTTCAACTAATCCTTAACCTGAGTGAGCTTTTACCAGATAGATTATTTTTTTATGATGACCAAGAACAACTATAAACTATAGTGATCAATTTTCAGCGCTTTCAGATTACTTGATCGAGTCCAGCAACCAGCACTGATTAGTGTATGGTTTTCCCATGTAGCATCAGGAGATGCAAAATCTGATCGAAAGTGGCCACCTCGGCTTTCTGTGCGAAACAAAGCACTATTTACTATTAAGTGAGCAATTTTCAGCAAATTACGAGTTTCTGCCCACAATCTTAGATCGGCCAGCGAAAATGGAAATATAGTGTTTTGTTGCGGCTGCAAGGCATTTAGCGCCTGAGAAATTGGTAATCGATCGAATTCTGCTTGCCAAGTTTTAATCTGCTCTAAACCAGACTGCAAACTAGTAACTTCTCGCACAATGCCTGCCATCTGCCACATCATGCCGGGTAACCCTTGACGAATTGTAGTGATGATTATTTGTTGCTTACCCCAATCTAGGGCAGCAGCACTGGTGTCTATCGATGAATTAAGCAACGCTGGCATAAACACAGCAGGTTGTAAATCACTATCAGTAAATCCTGCGCCAAAAACTAAACATTCTAACAAAGAATTACTAGCAAGCCGATTAGCACCATGCACCCCCGTACAACTAGCTTCCCCCACCGCATAGACTCCGGGAATAGCCGTATGATTTTGGATATCGGTAGCGATACCACCCATCCAATAATGCGCCGCTGGCGAGACTGGAATTGGCTGAGTAAACACATCAATTCCCCAGCTCTGACATACCTGAATAATATTGGGAAACCGATGGCTGACTGTGGCTGGGGGCATCGATCGCAAATCCAAATACACCTTGTCTCCCCCCACCTGGGCTAAGTGGGAAAAAATTGCCCGACTCACCACATCCCTTGGAGCCAACTCCCCATCAGGATGGTACTGAAAACAAAACCGATCGCCTTGGTCATCAATTAAATACGCACCTTCCCCACGCACGGCTTCACTGATTAAAAAGCGTGGTGCTCCTGGTACATTCAAAGCAGTGGGGTGAAAC
>JANNEH010000007.1:0-10703 GCA_031378405.1 Synechococcales cyanobacterium OTE_75_metabat_409 | reverse complement strand
GTTCCTAAGGGCAGGGTAATATTATCAATGCCAAACTGTGAGATCGATTCTAAAATAACTGCCGCGATCGCCACCGGAATACCCACTAACCAAACGATCGGCAGATTGCCATGGGCAATATAGAGCACAATTGTAGTCACGACATAGCTCACTAATATTAGAGTGGCCGTACCTTCTAGGCTTTTAGAGTTACCCCAGATTTTGTAAGGATACCGCCCCCAGCGTTGCCCAATAATTGCCGCTAGGCCATCTCCCCAAGCCATTACCAAAATGCCTAGCACTGCATATTCGGGGTGTTGTAATGGCCAAAAAATAGCGATCGATAACCCCATGCTTACGGCATAAAAAAAAGTGCCATAGCTTTGCCTGCCTACACTGTTGACTCCCGGTAAAATCGGCAGCCAGTAAGAGATCAATGTGATCACCCCGGCCAATACTGCCGACGTAATTCCCACCCAAGCCGGGAGTTGCAGCAGCCAAGCTAGGGCAATCACATTGCCGGTGCCAATGTGGACAATTTTGCGCGACTGTTCAGCAGAAAACCAACCCCAACGGTGGCCAAGTTCGGCCACCAGGACGATCGAACCTACATAAGTGGGTACCAGAGCAATACGAAACCAGAGCGGTAAAATTTCTATGGACATGCAAATTAATAATGAGTACCAGATTTGCGGTGGTGAATAGCAGTAACACCAGTGTTGCTCTGTACTCGACCTCGATCGACCGTAGCATATAGCAGCCAATGATCACCGCATTCCATGCGGCTGGCCACTGTGCATTCTAAGTAGGCCAAGCTATCAGTCAAAATTTGACAACCATTTTCTGCGGGGCTAGTTTGCAGTCCAACAAACCGATCTTCGCCCGGAGCAAAGGGCTTCAGGAAATGCTTCATCACACTCAGATGCTTGCCTTGCTCCAATACATTCAACACAAACTTGCCGCCACTGTGCATCAAAGATTCGATCGCCCGTTCTTTGGCCACCGCCACCGTCAACCCCGGTGGACTAAAGGTTGCTTGTGATACCCAAGAAGCTAGCATGGCGCTGGCTAGATCATTTTGTTGGGCGGTGACGATCGACAACGAACCCACCACTCTGCCCACCGCTTGGGCGACCCGATCGTCTTGGGATTGAGTAAATTGGGCTTTGGGGGCGGTGTCTTTTTTAGTTTTCTTGAGAGCTTGGGCAAAATCAGTCCCCACTTCTTCGCATTCTTTCAAGGTTTGAGCAGTGGGCTTAAACTTGACCCGAATTGGCTCAAAACCAAATTTATAACCGGCATCTTTCAGCTTCGATTCCAATAGATCGATCGCTTCCCCACTCCAACCAAAGGAACCAAAGACTCCTGCTAGTTTATTTTTCTCGGCGGTGGCCAAGACCACGCCCAAGGCAGTCTGTACCGGAGTAGGGGCATGGCCACCCAAAGTCGGTGAACCCATAATAAAGCCCTGGCAATCGGCGATCGCCTGTCGTAAATCGGTGGGTTGAACAAATTCACAGTTGATCGAGTTTACTGCTACCCCAGCCTTGGTAATACCACTGGCGATCGCCTGGGCTACTGTAGCGGTGTTGCCATAAGCCGAAGCATAGATCAAGGCCACCGAAAGTTCTCGCTGACTCTGTTGCTGACTCCAGTGGCGATAGAGGTTAGTAAGCTCCTTCAGTCCATATTTCACCAATTGTCCATGGCCAGTACCATAGGCGCTAATTTCTAAGTTGGCAATTTTATCTAAAGTCGCCAAGATTTGTTTGGCCGCCGGAGCCATCAAACAGTCAAAATAATAACGCCGATCTTCCAGCAGGCTCTCCCAGCCTTCATCTAAGACCTGATCGCTGGCCACATGGCAGCCAAAGAGTTTGTCACTGAACAAAATTTTGCTGGCTGGATCATAAGTGAGCAGGCGATCGGGCCAGCGGGGAGTGGGCGCTAGCAAGAATTCTAAGATATGACCGCGCCCCAAATCTATTTTTTCTTCGCCTTTAATAACCCGGATATTCAGATCGGGTTTTTCCAGAATGCTGCGCAGAGCGATCGCCCCGGGGTTGGAGCAAATAATCTGGACATGGGGCACCAACTCTAGTATCTTTTGGACGGTGACAGCTCGGTTGGGGTTCACATGTCCCAAAATAATAAAATCTACTTTTTGTAATTCCGCAACCCGTTCCCCCAAAAAAATATCGGTGAACGATTCTCCTGGTGGGTCGATCAGGGCAGTCTGATCGGCTTGAATTAAATAAGAATTAGCAGTAGTGCCACGTTCCAGGGCATATTCGATCTCGAATTTTAGCCTTTCCCAGGTTCTCGATCGCCAAACATTGGTATTGATGGCAATGGGATTAACGCGCAGATCGCGGGCTTTGATTGGAGTCTGGCTCATGATGATGGCGGGAAATGGTTAAGATTTGATCCTACCAAATTCGCCGAACTTCGCACAGTTTGGATGCAAAGTCGATCGGCTATGAGGCAAAGGTTGTCGGCGGCGGGTGATGGGCAACGTTAGATAGCTAACGGTTAAGCACGAATTACTTGGGTCAGGCCGTCTGTCTCGCCACACCTTTAGTTCAATGCCCAAAGTTACCGACCCATAACGCAAACAGAGATCCATTCGATCAGAGCTGATCGCATATTCCCGATCTAAAGTACCACCGCCATTCACCACCCGATGCAAAAAAGCCATCAACACCAAATGGGGCGCGATCTCATGATAAGCAGCGCTATTTAGTAGTGGTTCGCCATGCTGTCGCCAAAAAACCAAAAATGCCTGCAATAGAGCTGGCGTATTCAAACTACCATCGGCATTCAGCCAAGTCGGTGCAATCCTGGGCAGCGAAGCTTCTGGCGTTACTGTCAACACCCGAGGTAATACCTCTCGGTAAATAGGATTGGCGATCGCCAGTCCTCCTTGAGGATCAGATACACAGAGACCCAAATCTAGCACAAACTGAATATCATCATTACATGGATAGATCATGGTCGTGCAGGGTTTCGCCTGAGGTTGCCTCAGGCGAAACCCTCGCAGCACGTGGTTTTGACATCTTTGTGACCCAAAAGTTCTTGAATGGTACGAATGTCGTAGCCTTTTTGTAGTAAGTGAGTGGCAAAGGAGTGTCGGAATGTATGGCAACTAACGCGCTTTTGGATGGCGGTCGATTCTCCTAACGGAGACGCTCCGCGAACGAACGGCTTGCTTGACGGCTTTTTGCAATCCACTGGGATGCAAATGATAACGAAGTACTTGCCCTGTGCGCGGATCTTTGCTTAAGGTCAATGATGGAAAAACATATTGCCAAATCCACTCGCGGCTGGCATTTTCGTATTTTTTGGCTAGGGCAAAAGGAAGTTGGGTTGCGCCATAGCCTTGGTTCAAATCTAATAGATGCTGTTTCTTAACTTGCTGGAGATGCTGCGGCAGCAAGTTAATAGCACTTTCAGATAAAACGGTAACGCGGCTTTCGTTGCCTTTAGCATTTCTGATGACAATCTGGTGTTGGGCTAAATCAAGATCTTTGATGCGTAGTTGTAAGGCTTCCTGGAGTCGAAGACCACTGCCATAGAGTAAGACGGCCAACAAATGATAAACCCCAGACATCCTTTTGATGACATCTTTGGTTTCTTCTGGAGTCAGAACTGTGGGCAGGTAACGAGATGTCCTGGCTCTTAGGGCATCGATGCGATCATCAAGTTCGATGTCTAGAACATAAAGAAATAACAGAGCGCTGAATGCTTGATTTTGCGTGGATGCAGCAACGTTTTCTGTTGTGGCCAAGTAAGTAAGAAAAGTTTCGATTTCTGGAACTCCCATATTTTTAGGGTGCTGCTTGTTATGAAACAGGATGTAACGTCGAATCCATTGAACATAGGTTTGCTCTGTGCGATAGGAATAATGCTTCAGCCGGATGGAATCACGGACTTGATCGAGCAATTTCCTAGGTGGGCTTTCCATGGCAAGTAAAACAAATTAACTACTGAGCTTGTTAAGATCTTATACTGCTATTCCGAGAAAATGGATAGGGTGTTATGCTGAATCCTGTCAGCCTAATATGCTGATTAGGGATGTTAGGCTGACGTATTTCCGTCTAATAACCTTATAAGAGTGTGTTGGGCGGAAAGATTTCTATCTATGATCCCATTTTGGGGTGTTAGACGGAATTCATTCAGTCTAATGACTTGTGCGCGACCTGAAATGGTCGTTTAGTAAGCGAAGCCTTCTTCGTTAAGGGATTCACACCCCTTACCCTCATGGAAAAGACTCTATTGAGTTCGGTCACGATCAAGTAAGTAATGAAACAATCGGAATGCAGACCCCAAAAGTAACTAATACTAGTAGCCCAAACTGGTAAAGGTGCAAGAGGAAAATCCTGAACGGTGAACGCAAGTGAACTGTCATTTAAACTGCGTCATTTAGAAATGAGCCAAATCAGGCTGATAGGCTCAAACCAAAAGGTAAGTAGGTGGCTCTAATGCTGCAACTTCATTAGAACGTGTGAACACAATTCCTACCGCAGAAAAGACAGCACCTAACCAGGAACATTAAAACTTAAACGACGCAACAGGATAAACCCTACAGAGTCTTAGAATGGTCGATTAATCTAAGTAAGCAAACCGTAAGGAATGTAGAACTCTTTGGAGGGTAGAGGATGGAAGAAAAAGCGAACGCCTATGTGTAATAGATAGGATACGAGTTCAAGCTTTGCTCGTGACCGAAAGGAATAGCAGACTTCTTCTGGGTCTTATGAGAAAGAGACTAAACAAAGAAACTTAATCTAAAGGCAAGTTAGATGTCGTACTCAAGTACAACAAACGGACTAAAGAAACCACTGAAAGATTGGAGCCAAATTAACTGGCGCAAAATCAACAAAGTGGTTAAGAATCTACGTCAACGCATCTTTCTCGCGAGAAAACTTGGTAACTTTAGGAATCTGAGAAACCTCCAAAAGTTGATACAAAGAAGCTACGCAAACCTATTACTGTCTATTCGGAAAATCACTCAGACCAATAAAGGTAAACAGACGGCAGGAATTGATAGAGAAGTTATCAACACCCCCGAAGAACGAGTGAAGCTGGCAAACAACTGGAAAGGTGGAAAGGGCGACCCGACAAAACGGGTAATGATTCCAAAACCCAACGGTAAGAAACGACCGCTCGGCATCCCAAACGTGCGTGACAGAATCGAACAAAACATAATAGTCAATTCACTAGAACCGGAATGGGAAGCCATGTTTGAACCTAACTCCTATGGGTTTAGACCTGGCAAAAGTTGTCATGATGCCATAGGACAAACCTTTAATAAGGTTGGTTTTAATAATGCAGGAGGACACAAATGGGTTCTAGAAGCTGATATTAAAGGATTCTTCGATAATATTGTCCATGAATCTATCCTTAATCAATTAAATAACTTCCCAAGAAGAGATTTAATCAAAGGATGGTTAAAAGCTGGATTTATGTTTGAGGGTAAATTCAACCCAACAGAAACAGGTACACCACAAGGCGGGGTTTGTTCACCCCTCCTAGCCAACATTGGATTGCATGGATTAGAAAACTTCATTAAAACCATCAATCCGAAACTAGGTGTGGTCAGATATGCTGATGATTTTATTGTCACAGCTAGAGACAAAGGAAGTCTCGAAACAACCCAAATCCAGATTCAACAATGGCTATCAGAAAGAGGACTTGAACTCAGCGCGGAGAAAACAAAAATCACATCAATGGAAGATGGCTTCGACTTTCTAGGTTTTTACCATCGCCATTATAATGGCAAGCTATTAATCAAACCATCGAAGAAGAAAGTCTTAGATTTTTGTAAACGAATTGGTCAAAATATAGCAGCCTTAAATGGTAAAGAACAGGAAGTCATTATCAGAAAGCTCAATCCAACTCTCCGAGGTTTTGCAAATTATTACAGAGGTGTAGTCAGCAAATCAACCTTTAACTATATTTCACATCGAATATGGAAATACCTCTGGCGTTGGGCAAAACGTAGACATCCCAACAAAAGCTCCAAATGGGTACGAAAGCGTTATTTTAAAACCATAAATGGCAATAAATGGACGTTTGCTTGCAAAATAAGCGACCGCCGAGGGAAAGAAAAGGATTTAATCCTATACCCAATAGCGTACACATCTATCGAACGCCATGTTAAGGTTAGAGGAGAAGCGTCACCTGATGACCCCTCCCTCAAAGAATATTGGCAAAAACGTCACCAAAACTCTGGTAAGAGATACTGGGAACGCAATTCGCGTAACTATAACATTGCTCAAAACCAAAACTGGAAATGTCCTACCTGTGGCGAAGCATTATTCAATGGAGAGGAAATCGAAACCCATCACATAGTTCCTGTTGCTCAAGATGGACGAAACGACATCGAAAATCTTCAGCATTTACACAAAGCATGTCACAAACAGGAACACTCCAAAAACCAAGTCAAACCGCTTGAAGTAAGGCTTGAGCCGGATGAGTGCGAAAGTCTCATGTCCGGTTCTTAGGGGAGGGGAGAGTGGCGACGCTTCTTTCCTTACCCGACTAGTGCTAAGAAAATAACCGTCACGCCATCGCAGGTGGTCATAACGAGAAACCAATGACTATCGATTTTGGAAAAGTTGAAAGGTATATTGAAGACAGAGGCTTCGGATTCGTCTCTCATACCTTTGCAAAGATACCCCATAAGGAGGTATTCTTTCATATCAAGGTTATAAAGCGAACTCATTCAGATCTGGCTCAAGTACTAGATAGAACAGCAATAATCGAAAAAGTATATTTTTGGTATGAATACAAAACATCCCCAAAAGGGCAAGAAGTCCTAGCAATTTTAGACTTGAAACAAATACGACAAAAGTATGCCGATCACATAGCAGATTTTATCGAAACGATCAAAACAAGCTGGATGGATGTGGGGAAGCCATTATCAGAGTCGCTCATAAAGGCAACTTCTGATTTGTTGATGCCAGACGAGGTCAATCAGTTGACAACAAATAGGGAAATGCTAGAAGTAGAGCAAAGAATACATCAAGAGGAGTTACAAAAAGCCGAAGTTGCAAGACTCCAAGCAATTGCAGAGCAAAGGGCAGCCCAAGAAAGAGCCGAAGCTGCCAGAAATCAAGCGATTGCAGAGCGAAGAGCATCTCAAGAAAGAGTTGAAGAAGAGGAGTTTCGCCAACTGGTCGCAGAGATATTGGCACTAAGATTTACACAAAGTAAGCAAGTGTCAGCATATATTGTCCGCAATAGGCTTGGTCATAAATACAAACATATATCTGGCATATTACAGATGGAATTGGGTGGTAACGTGTGGAACTTTAATGGCGGTTTCCCGCCGAATATCTATGCACGGTTGTGCGATGCGCTTGGGTTAGGAAACCAAGGATCACGGGCAGTGCCACTGGCGTTTACGCCTTACAAAGACATCATCGAGCACTAACAAATCACTGCACCCGACCATATGCCATATTACTCTTGTTCTCCAAAGTCAATTACGGCGGGTGAGTTCAACCGTTAGACCGCTGTGAAATTTCTTGAATAAGTCAAGTGTTATGAGTCATCTATGGAGTCAGTTACATCATTTATTTGATACAAATGATGGCTCGTTACCAGACATTGAACTGAACAACTTAACTGGCGAAGGTGTTGAAAATATTTACGCATTCCTACGACAAAATTCTGACATCGTTTCGTGTGGCTCATATTTTTGGTCAATTCCAGAGGAAAAGGAAGTACCTGTAGATGCAGTCGAGAATGCTGCTAGCTTGGTTGTTAAGGGTGAGGCTGAATGTTTTCATATCGTTTTAGCTGGGCTTTCCTTTAATGGAGCTACTATTCCAGATTTAGGGGTTTTCGTTTTTCAAAATTCGATAGTGTTGGACTACCGTATGGGAGAATGGTGGGAAAGCGCAGAATTAGAAGCTTTGTTCATGTGCTTTTCTAAAATTCGTGAAATTGCGCCTGCTGTAGAAATTAACTACCCAAGTTCTTTGAGTTATCCTGAGTTTCGTGAGCAGTTTAATGCTGCACTCTTAAAATACTGGGGTACTGCAATGACCTAATTTAGAATAGTCACGTCTCACTATATCCATTTTTGAGTGCAAGTAGTACTGCAAATGGCAAAGCTGATCGTCCAGGTTAACATAGAAGGGTTTAGTTAAAATGAGGTCAAACCATGGCAGTTCGACAACCCCGCTATAGCAAAGAAGAGTTTGCTCGACGTGGAGATGAGATTTATGAGTCTCAGGTACGCCAGCAGGTTGAGGAAGACAATCATGGCAAAATTGTGACGATCGACACAATCTACAAGTAAAATTGATCCTCTAGTTTCGATAAGACAATACCATTTTGAGCCAAGTTCAAATCCTAAATTTACAGCACCTTAATCAAGGACTGCCTGCAATTACACCTGCTTTTGGAGCAGCGATCGCCGAAGCAGGGGCAATTTGTCTAACGGATGAAGCCCATGCGTCAGGAGTGATCCTCGAAATCGAAGGAGAATTTTCCACTCGGTTCCAGTTGGATTGGCAGCCCGTTACAGAGCAAGCAAGACGATGCTGGAATGACGAGGAATATACGACCGAGCAAGGGGCTTACGGCATTGCATTTCTACTAATTCTGCAACTAACCAATTTGACAGTGATTGAACGTTCTCGTAAAGGAACTGGATTCGACTACTGGCTGGGAAGTCAAGATTCAAACTCGGTGCTGCCGTTTCAGCGCATGGCTCGGCTGGAAGTTTCTGGAATTCGAAGGGGTAGTCGTAGTCAGATCAATGCCAGAGCCAAGCAGAAAACTGAACAAACGAGGGCTTCTGACGCAGAAGGGTTGCCAGCCTATATCATAGTAGTAGAGTTCAGCCGTCCAATTTCTATCGTTAGTGCAAAACAGAACCCAGCAGGAGCCTTATTTCAATGAGCCAGATTCAAGCGTTCCACCAACAAGCAATGGATTTAGCGGAAGCAGCGGCAGTCGCTCGTTTAAGAGGTGCGATCGAGCAGGCTGTACAGTTGACACGCCGAGCTTTTGAACAAGAATTCCAAGCCGCTACTTTAGTCGCTAGCAATCTTGATGCAGAACCAACTCGTTCTGTCCTTCACCGCAGCGCTGCATCTCTAGCGATCGAATGTGGCGATTTACAAGCCGCAGATCGCCTGATCGCAACTGCATTATCTGGCAATCCGCCCCCAGAGATAGCTGAAGAACTCAAGGATTTATTTATCCAGATCAATTTGAATCAATATCTGAAGCGTCAAGGAATCGCTCTTGACATTAAGGCATTGCAAGGGCTGGTCAATCAATAATGTCTGTTGGTTAGACGGTCTAACAAACCCGTTGCACGCCGACAAAATTGAGCCGATGATCCCAAAAAGCTTTTAGTAGCGGGTGAACGGGAACGTTAGACTGCTTAGTCTCGGTTGTGACAGCATAGTCAAGCTACCTGTTTAGTCACCCAGATATAGACGTAGATGTTGCTGAACGCCATACTCCATTTCTAACACAGGCATCTTTCAGATTCTCACAGCTATGCAAAAAGTTCTGATCGTTACAGGTGGTAGTCGTGGTATCGGTGCCGCTACTGCCATTCTTGCCGCCGAGCGAGGGTATGAAGTTTGCATTAATTATCTTCACAATCAAGAAGCTGCAAATAGCATTGTCGATTCAATCGAGCAGCTTGGGGGTAAAGCGATCGCAGTCGTTGGTGACATAGCTTCTGAGCCTGACGTTATTCATCTCTTCAACAAGGTGGATGAGGAATTAGGCAGTGTGACCGCCCTGGTTAACAATGCTGGGATTCTTGCGCCTCAAATGAGGCTTGAGAATATGAATTTTGCTCGTTTAAATCAAGTTTTTGCAGCAAACATCACAGGCAACTTCTTGTGTGCGAGAGAAGCCATTAAACGCATGTCTACCAATAATGGTGGTGCTGGAGGCGCAATCGTGAACGTCTCATCTGGAGCTTCTCGGACTGGTTCTCCTGGTGAGTATGTAGACTATGCTGCTTCTAAAGGAGCGATCGACACAATGACGATTGGACTGGCGAAAGAAGTTGCCAACGAGGGCATCCGAGTGAACGCTGTTCGCCCAGGTTTGATTTACACAGATATCCATGCCAGTGGAGGCGAGCCAAATCGTGTGGATCGACTCAAGGCGTTGATTCCAATGAAGCGAGGGGGAGAAGTAATTGAGGTAGCACAAGCAATTTTGTGGTTATTGTCAGATGAGGCTTCATACATAACAGGCTCATTTATTGATGTGGCGGGAGGGCTATAGCCGCAGCCTAACAACGCCCATGCACACCGACTGCTGAGAGTCGATCGGTTATGATGCAAAGGTGATCTACGGCGGGTGATGGGCAACGTTAGACTGACTAGGTTTCGATTGCCAAGAAGCGAAGAGTATTGATAAAGTAGGTGAGCAGCAACGGACTAACTCCCGTGAGTCAATATAGGCACGATCGCTTTGCCAAACTCTATGTCAAAGCACTCTACAAAACCAAAGGCAACGTCCGAGAGAACATCCCCGTCCGCCGTGATGAAGACCTAGCGATCGATCTACTATTTGTCGCCGATGCCCAGAGCCTCGCGTGGCAAACCGAAGACCTCGGCTGGTTCGATAAACTCATGGCCGTGCATCCCACAATCATTGTGGAGCACTACAGCAGCTACCTTAGCCTTGACCATCTCGATCGGTGCCAAACCCGCCGAAACCTATACTGGCAGGAGCGA
>JANNEH010000343.1:0-9093 GCA_031378405.1 Synechococcales cyanobacterium OTE_75_metabat_409 | reverse complement strand
TTTGGTTTAGAAACTTGCACAATCAAATCCGACTTTGCTCGATCGACCCGAGGTTGAGGCAAATTTGGAATTAGCACATCACCATTCTTTTTTAGTTGAATTTTTTGACGGGCTTTTTCCTGTCGCGCTACGGCTGTCTGCGATTTAAACAGAGCAACCTTGGTATCGCCATTGCCAAGCAAACTGGGAGAAATATCATCATCGGTAAACACCGCAGGTATAAAGTTAATTGTCGATCGACCCGTTTCTCCCGCATCTGATACAGACAATTTATTGAGTTCTGGACTATCATAATGCTGAGCTACCACATAGTACTTGAGTATTTCTTGCTTAGCCACAAATGGAATAATAAATTCTGGAGGAGTTGTGTAAAAGCTACTTGCAATCATAATTTCAATGAAACCAAAAATTCCTTGAGACTGCAACTCTAGATCTGAGTAGTAACTGGTATCTTTGGTACTGTTGGTATCCGCCTCTTCCACTGTATAAAGTCCTGATTCGTATCCAGTTAAATCATAGGAAGTACTGGCTCGATCATTCACTCCTGTAATAACCTCTGTTTGCAATACATGACCGTGCACATCTTTTAAGCTGATTTTTATTGGTCGCACCAGATTAGTTATAGTATGCACCAGCCTATGCCCTCTGATCATCACTGGTTGCCCAATTAATGTATTAGAGTTAACAGAATTTTTGTATAGAGGGCGAAATATATTAAAGTCAAAATCCAGGTCAGTAAAGTTACTGAAAAAAGGATTCAGCAATTTTAATCCAATGCGCAGAGTTTTACCTGCTAACGAAAATAAATCTTGATTAGTTACATTCGTTAACAAGACATATAACTTACCATCAATGATTCTCGTAGTAAGCTGGCCATTTTTCAGCCGGTACTGACTATCAGTAGGGAGGACAAAACTGAAATCTTGACAGCTTTGGCCATAATACGGGTGGGATATACTGACCGCGAATAATATGGGGACTTTCATGATCACTTAGAGCATTTCCGCTCAAAAACAGTAATTGAAGTTGCTGTATTACTTTGTACGATACTACTAAACTATGAGACTATTGACTATGAAGATTTGTGTTGATTTCTATAACAGGAAGATTAATCCCAGTGGGTGTCTTGCTCTGTAGCGAGACTAGCCGTACTTTATAAATTACGGCTGGCAGTTGTTTGCTTCCAACAAATGCCCATACTTGGTTCAGTTGTTCATAGTTGAGGGATTGAAGTTCTGGAACTAGTTTGCCAATTAGGGGATCTAATGCTGGATACACATCTGGAGTAAAGAAGCGATGAGTTTGAAAATAGGTCAATATATGGGAGATATACTTTAAAGCCTGATCATATTTTTTCAAGTTGGTTGCAAACATGATGTGCAGATTCAACTTTAATTCTGGCTCTAATACCACATGTTGTCCGTTCAGGTAAATCTGGTCAGGCAGTTGAGATTTAAAGATGCAATCTTCTTCAATATTAATAATAGTAGCTGCGATCTTGCCTTCCTCGAAAGCATATTTACCAGTATCATCTACCAACTTACTCATCTCTATTTTGACCACATCCGAACCCGTCTGGGTCAATAAATAAGTATTTAGTTCATCAGTCAGAAATTTAAGTGCAGTATCTATCATGGTTTTTAATTTCCCTATGATTGCCTAAATATTTCTTTTAATTTGTGGTCGATCGGATACTGTGATCGTTAGAAACGACATCCACACTACACTATCATACTGGACTTAATAGTGCAAATAAAATAAGCAAACAAAAAAGATGGGATTTTCACCCCATCTCAAGTATTATTGTTTACAAATTATTGAGCTGTCGCAGTACTCTTGGTTAGCTGATAGTAACTGGCCATGATCTCATCGTGATTTGATCGGCTCAAAACTGGGCACTACCACCACGCTATCTTGTTTAGTGAGCTTGTTATACAGAGTCTGAGTGTTGGGATAGTTCGCAGCCGGTAGAGTCAAGAAGCGGTTGTAAGGAACCACATCTTCGCCGAAGGCTTGGACATATTCCATACTGTTGACCATCGCCCCAATAAAGCCCCGAATACCCGCAGATGCCAAAATTTGGTTGTACTTACGAATCTCAGCTTGATCTAATGGTGCCCGCCCCAAGAAGTGCTTAGTACCTAACTCGATTACCTTAGTATTCGGATAAGGGGTATAGAACTCCTTGATATATAGCTGGGAAGTACCCAAACCTTCGATGAACTCCTTCAGATTGATTTCTTTGTTGCCCAGCTTGCTTTCTAGCTTGCTGAACTCACTGGCAGAAAGCAGATAAGGAGCAATATCACGCTCAAAGATCTGGCGGTAGGCTGCTTGTACCACAGTGTTAAGCTGCAACTTGTCGTTGGCTTGGGTGAGCTTGAAGACCTTGGTTTGTTCGCGCTTTTTGGTAACACCCTGACTGGTACGGAACATGATATCGGGCAGAGAGCGTTCTTCGGTCACATGACCAAGTTCCACAAATCTGGGGGTAGCCTCTACTTGAGTATTAATACCCACACCGGTATCACCGATGCTGCCGACTCGGAGCTTCCGTTGGCTGACTCCTGCCGGTGTCAGGTAGCGCTCGTAAGGAATAGTATCCTCACCAAAAGCTTCTTCATATTCTTTGCAGCCGATAATTTCGTCTACCAAAGCATAGAAGCCCTTCTTGGCACAGAGATCAAAGTATTTGTTCATTTCTTGGCGACCGTAGGTAGGCCGACCCAACAACCGACGGTGAATATACTCGATCGCCTTCACCACATAGAGCTTAGTCCAATACAGGTTACGGAAGACATCAGACTTGGCCAAGCCCCGTACAAATTCCCGGATGGAGATATCACCGTTTTCTAGCTTAATTTCCAAGACAGTCTGACGTTGACCAGAGTAAACATCACGACCAAAGATTTGCAGGTAAGCAGCTTTGATAATGGCTTGGGTGGAAACTTCCGCAAAAGTTACGCTGGTGCCCTTGACGCTGCCTTTGCCACCGGGCAACTGATCGAGCTTAAAGACCTTGGCTCCTAAGGTGCCAGGGGCTGCGCCGCGTGCGCCGGGATTGCTGAGCTGGTTGTTGATGCCAGGACCTTGGGCAACCAAAATCCGGCGAGTGTTTTTACCGAATGGTGCGGGGCTGTTGCTGGGGTTGCGGGTTTCTTTGGGGAAAATCGCGCCAAATTGAATTTCTAGTGGATCGTTGCCAGAACCATAGACATGTTGGTCGGGGAGAGGCTGCTCGTAAGCGGCAAAAGTAGTCAAGAACTGAGGGATTTTGCGGAAAGGCGCACTGTAGCTAAACAGATTTTGCTGTGGACCCCAATTGCGACATTCTTGGGCTTCTTGACCCAGACCACGCAGGTAGGGAACGGTTTCTTCGCCGAAGTAATCGCTATACTCGTTGGAATCTACCAGCGCATCAACCAGGCCAGCTAAACCTTTGCTGGAGACGATCGAGAAATACTTTTGTACTTCTTCCCGCGAGGATGGACCGCGACCAAGGATGTGGCGGAAAGCCAATTCTAATGCCCGACTGTTGATGTAGGGCAAGAAAAATTGCTGGCGATACAAAGGCGACTTGGCCATGCGGCGGACAAACTCTTTCATTGAGATGTCACCGTTTTTCACCTTCGATTCCAAGTCCGAGATGGACTGGCTGTAAGCGCGGGTGATATCGCGCTCGAAGATCTGCCGATAGGCAGCCTTGATCACATCATTCTTTTCGATCGCTGACAATCCAGGCTTCATGGCGTACTTGGGACGACGCTCAGAGGCTTCAGCATAGAGCTGGGGTAGGTTCAGACCCTGTTGGTCGTCACTGGGGCGCTGGCGCACTTTGCTAGCAGGAGTAGCGGCTTTAAATTCTGTCAACAGAGCATCAAAGTATGCGCCAATCATCTCGCGAGCTTCGGCATCTTTGCCGAAGTAGCCCAGAGAAGCTGCTCGCATTTCTTGAATAGCCACAATGGTGGCGGCGGTAGAGCAAGCTCTTTCAATAATTTCCCGCAGACCACGGGTATTAACAATCAAAATATTCGGGTCACCTGCCACGATCGCGTATGTCAGGTAGCGCAAGAACCAGCTCATATCCCGCAGGGATTTTTGCATGTTGCTCGGGCCGTATTTCGATACATTGATGGCTTGAAAGCCCAGGGGAATCGGACCACTGCCAGTGGCTGTAAACAGGGTTTTAATCCCATCAAACAGGCCACTTTTATTTTCTACAAAGGTGACTCCACCCAGTTCAGAAGTCTTAATGCCGCTGGCAGTCAACTTCATCGATTCTTCAGGCTGGTCGGGTTTCTCTAAAAAGGCCATCGGTGAGCCGCCGGTAAAAATCCGGTTGGCTGCCCGAGAGACAATTAAGTCGGAGTTGGCAGTAATGATCTGGGCGATTTCGATCCGCCGGTTGCCAGAATTGAAATAAGTTGTCAGTTCGCTAAGTTCACCGATACCTAAGAAGCGGTCTTGCTGCTCAGCTTGGGAAATTTTCGAGACTGGTAAGGTTTGATATAGTTGCGGACGAGCAACCGAGCTTCCACCACTGGCTTTAACACTCATTAGATTATTAATCTCCCAACATTAAAATGTGTATCTTTTAAGCTTGGTTCCTGCTGCCCATAATGCTTTACAGCGATTTGCCCTGAGGCCACACTTCGTGAACGAAATGAAAGCCGCGAGCTGACTGGGACTGAGCTGGGCACCTGATTTTACATACACGGCTCTGGGGACTTGCTGTCACCAGTTCCGAAAAAATATAACTGCCTAGCGTAAACTAGACCAGTCTTAGATTAAAACGTTTCGAGTCCGGATAGTTTCTTTGTAAAGAAGTATGTCGGATTGTTTTTCCAAACTTGGGGATTATCCTAGAAGATAATCTACTGGATGCCCTAGAAAACACCAGCTTCTGTACAGTCCAGTGAATGAGCCTTCGGAGATATGACCTACTTGTTTTTGCCCTCTTTTTTATCTTTGTCTTTGGGTGGCTGAAAAGCGGTAAATTTGCCTCCCAATCCTGCCAAAATGACTTTGGTGTTGTGTTGCATCATTTTGACATAGGTATCAGCATCACTGCCCTCCTTGCCTAGCCCATCAGTATATAACTCACCCTTGGCTACCTTAATACCGGCTTTTTTGGCGATTTCCGCTAATGGCTGAGGATCGGTATTGGCTTCGTTGAACACTGTTTTGATCTTGAGCTTTTTCAGTCTTTTTACGGTGTTATCAACTTGTGCGGCGGTGGGTTTGTCGGCAGTGCTGTTGCCATAGGCGGAACCTTCGACCGCAATATTATAGGAGTTGGAATAGTAGACCAAAGACGTGCGGCTGCTCACCAACTGCCGATCTTTGGGTTCGATGCTGGCAATTTGGCGTTTGAGCCATTCCTGCATCACGGTCATCTGTTTATCAAAGGCATCGTAGTTTTTAGTATAAAGTTCCGTATTCTTCGGTGCAGCATCAGATAGAGTGCGTTTGATAACTTTAGACATTTCCAGAGCACGGAAAGCATTGTGCCATAGGTAGGGGTTGGGTTTCCCATCTTTCTTTTCCGGATTGGCAACAGCTAATTCGGCGACGGCGACCTTTTTTTCGGCGGTACTGCTCTTAATCGCTTTTTCCATGGCGGCTTCTAGTCCATAGCCGTTGTACAGCAAAATATCGGCATTGTTTAAGTCGGTAGCAGTGGCCTGGTAAGACTGCGGTTCTTTGTCTGGGGGAATTAGACATTTGAGATCGATCGTGTTACCGGCAATGGTTTTGGTCAGGTCACAAAGCACGCTACTAGTGGCTACCACCTGGGGTTTATCGCTGGTGGGTTTGGGTTTAGGGCTAACGCTGGGCTGTTCTTCAACCTTGGCTTGATTACAGGCCAGCATCAAACTAGCAATAGCGATCGATA
This sequence comes from Synechococcales cyanobacterium OTE_75_metabat_409, assembly GCA_031378405.1. Classification (GTDB taxonomy): domain Bacteria; phylum Cyanobacteriota; class Cyanobacteriia; order Cyanobacteriales; family Chamaesiphonaceae; genus JAAFHZ01. Next base: position 3,194 of record JANNEH010000343.1, on the reverse strand, counting down.
GTATTTTTATTCCGCACTGTTGTCGAAATTTCTGATCAATCAAGATATTCATAGATGTTTACAAAAATTTTCTGATTTCACTCCAATGTCCTCGAAAATTATACTTGCTTGCCTGCTGGGATGAAAGCTAAAATAACCCTGCCTGCAAGATTTCCAGCGTGAATGGGTAATATAGCCTGAGCTAATCATTTACATAAATTTACTTTTCTTGACATCTTGCCATAAAATGTAACTAGGTATAAAATCAAGCTTGATGAGTATTTATTCCTACTTGGCTTCTCGTAACACGGCCATGCTGGATGACACTACAACCCAGACTTTCTAGTCCCTACAGATCATGAGTCATTTCCCCTGGCTGACTGCCATCATCGTTTTTCCGTTAGTCGCTGCGCTGCCTATTCCTTTCCTCCCTACCAAAGACAGTAAAATTTTACCGCAGTATACCCTCGCTGCTGCTGTTATTGAGTTGGTGGGCATTCTGTACGTTTTTGCTACCCAGTACAATTTCAACAACTCTAGTTTGCAGCTATTAGAGCGTTACACTTGGCTGCCGCAGATTGGTCTAAATTGGTCGCTGGGCGTAGACGGATTATCGATGCCGTTAGTAGTTTTGACCGGATTTGTTACGACCTTGGCAATCTTTGCAGGGTGGGAGACTTCTAAGAAGCCCCGCTTATTTTTTGCCTTGATGCTGGTGATGTATAGTGCCCAGATTGGGGTATTTTTGACTCAAGATTTATTGCTGTTCTTCTTGTTATGGGAAATTGAGCTGGTGCCAGTGTACTTGCTGATTGCGATTTGGGGTGGACCGAAGCGCATGTATGCGGCCACTAAATTCATTATTTATACAGCTCTTTCTTCCATCTTCATTTTAGTTGCCGCCCTGGCCTTGGCTTTTTCTGGCAACCACCTGACTTTTGACATCACTGAGTTAGGACTCAAAGATTATCCTTTGGGCTTAGAAATTGCTGCCTACCTAGGATTCCTGATTGCTTTCGGTGTCAAACTCCCGATCTTCCCTTTCCATACTTGGTTGCCAGATGCCCACGGTGAAGCACCAGCCCCTGGTTCGATGGTACTGGCTGGTGTGTTACTGAAAATGGGCGGTTATGCCTTGATTCGGATGAATGCGGAAATGTTACCTCATGCCCATGTATACTTCGCACCGATGCTGGCAATTTTGGGTGTAGTCAATATTGTCTATGGTGCTTTGGCGGCTTTCTCTCAAGACAACTTAAAACGGCGCTTGGCTTATTCTTCGATTTCTCACATGGGCTTTGTGTTAATCGGTATCGCTTCTTTTACAGCCTTGGGGATTAACGGTGCTGTCCTGCAAATGATTTCTCATGGTTTGATTGCCGCTGCTCTGTTCTTCTTGGCTGGCGTGACTTACGATCGAACTCACACTTTATCTATGGAAAAAATGGGTGGTATTGCTCGATCAATGCCTACTACTTTTGCCCTGTTCACCGCTGGTTCGATGGCTTCTTTGGCACTACCTGGCATGAGTGGCTTTGTGGGTGAACTGACCATTTTCCTGGGTTTGACGACCAGCACGGCCTACAGCGACAGTTTCAAGATCGTTGTACTGTTGCTCTCAGCGGTGGGTATTATGCTCACCCCGATCTATTTATTATCAATGCTACGGAAAGTTTTCTACGGCAATCAGGGTGAGTTAGCGGCAGAGTCAGCTTCTTGGTTTGATGCTAAGCCCCGAGAGGTGTTTATCACTGTTTGTTTACTTATTCCGATTATTGGCATCGGGTTATATCCCAAAATTGCTACCCAAACTTACGATGCCACCACGGTAGCCGTGGCCTCTCACCTCCAGTCGGCGTTGCCAATGTTTGCCCAAGCCGATAATCACACCAGTCTCTCGCAGGTTTTTAGATCTCCAGCAGTTGCCTTTAGTGCGAATGCGGCGATAGAACCAACGAGTCCAATACAATTAGTAGATAGCTTAGCTAGTCGTTAACGCCCCAAATTCCATCTCACTAAAGCACTCAAGAGGCTCCGCCTCCTTTTTTGTTTGATGTTATACTATACTCCTGCGGGATGTAGCGCAGCTTGGTAGCGCACTGCTTTCGGGAAGCAGGGGTCGCCGGTTCGATTCCGGCCATTCCGACTAGGGGAAATCATTACTAGAAAAGGGTTTCGGCCAAGTTAATAGCTTTGTTAAGGACTGTTTCGATAGCTTCGCGACCTGCCAGACAAGTGCCCGAATGCATTTCGGAGTGCAAGGCAAGGCTCCGAGGTCGCCTCGGAGCAAACCTTTGCCGCACGGCAAAACTGTCGCAGGTTGCGCCGTAGGCGATCGAACGAACTGTTAGAAGCAGCGCGTTAGCGGAGCGTCTCCGTTAGGAGAATTGAACAGAAGATAACTCATAAACAAAGGATAGCATCATGACTGATGATGAACTGAGAACACTAGTAGGAAACTTAGCAGTAGCAACAGCCAGTTTAACAGCCACTGCCGAGAGCCAAGCCCGAAGTATTGAATCAATGCGGGAAGGGATGAGCCACAATACCGAAGTTATGGCTAACGCCTTGGAGTTAGCGTCCTTATCTCAAAGGACAGCAGCCGAAGCCCTGCAACTATCAGCCAATACATCCAGAAACCTTGATCGCTTAGAAGAAGACATCAGTGACCTGAAACAGATAGTTGGAATCGTCATTAAAGATAACCAAGCCGATCGCGGAAGAATCAGCAATCTAGAAGGGCAGAATTAGCAGCACGAAAAACACTGTTTACTCCGATTTTTACCCTGTACTTTTTCTAGAGCGTGAGGGGTCACGTTTTAACAATTCTTCTATCACCGTAAAACTTATGGCTATGACTGACTCCCGCTCCTATCAAGCACCTGTAGATCAACTTCTGCGACTAGAAGACCTTACTCCCTCGCAAGAAGAGTGGCCTAGTTATCCCACATGTTATGGGTTAACTACGGCTGATTTGCCAGAGCTGATGCGCTTGAGTTTGGATGAAGACCCGCTGGGTGTTGAAAATTATGAATGGATGATTCATGGGCTGAGAGCTGTGACACAGCTAGATTTGACAATGGCGATCGACTTATATTTGCAGCAGCTTCATTTATTTGTTGGGGATGATTTGTTGTGGGAAGAGGTTGCTCAAGTTTGTCGGCTGGTAGGTGAGGCGGCGATCGAACCATGTGCTCGTTTTTTGCAGAATACTG
>JANNEH010000223.1:0-13839 GCA_031378405.1 Synechococcales cyanobacterium OTE_75_metabat_409 | reverse complement strand
CTAGAACTCTGCCGTAAAACCGGCGATCGACCGATGGATATCTCTTTTGGCATCGCCCCTCGGATCAATGCTATTAGCCGCATTTATGGTGATGCCCGATTTGGGGTGGATTTACTCACCAGCCAAGATCTGGAACTATGTAACGATCTGGCGACCAAAACCGAACAGGCCAACGCCCGCCGCAAGGAAGTACAAAAAGAAGTGGTGGCGGCAGTGCAGCAGCGCATCCAAAGCCTAGACCTTTCTACTACCGGCATGATCGTTTTGGCTGACCCCAACTGGCCCGGGGGAGTCTTGGGTTTGGTGGCTGGTCAGATTGCCCAAGAATATGGCAGACCAACAATTTTGTTGAACAATGCCCCCATCGATGCCGATAGTCCAGTTTTAGCTCGGGGTTCGGCTCGATCGACTCAAAACATTGATCTCTATCAATTGGTTAAGTCGCAGGCTCATCTCCTCAAAGGCTTTGGTGGTCATCCTTTTGCAGCGGGCTTAAGTTTGTTAGCCGAGGATGTACCGATGTTTGCCGAAGGAATTGATCGCCAACTCCGTCAGACCGTAGGTGATTTACCTGCTCCCACAGTCCAGGTGGATTTGGTGATAACTACAGCAGAATTGGGCAAAGAACTATTTGATGAATTACGGTTACTGGAACCCTGTGGCATGGGCAATCCAGTCCCTAAATTACTAATAGCTAACTGTCGGCTGGAAAATCCCCGTAACACCAATATTAAAGATACTCATGGTAAAACTGTCCGTTATCTCAAAACCGATCTGCAAATTATTGACGAAGCTGGTAGCTTTGCCGCCGTCTGGTGGGGGCACAAAGTAGAAGAAGTTCCCATCGTGCCCTGTGATGTGCTGGTAGAACTAGACTACAATAGCTACAAGAAACGCCATGAAGCCCGGATTGTCGATTTGCGGCCAACTGTAGCGATTAATGAGTCAACTAATTCTCAACCGGAGATCTTGGACTTTCGATCAGGATTATCACTAGCAAACCTCCCCTTGTTGGATGATATTCGCTGGGTGCGCCAATGTCCGCGCAGTTGGGATGAATTGTTGCTGGAATACGAAGCAGCTAGCCGCCACCAGCAAAAATTAGCCCTGAGTTACCAAGCCCCTCAGACTCCAGAAGCTGTGGAAATTTTACAGAAACTAATTGGTATGGCTAAGTTCTTGGCGCGCACTGGTAAATCTTTGCCCCTAAAAACCCTCCAAGAAAAATTGGGGGTGACAGCTCGATCGACCAGAGACGGCTTAGATTGTTTAGACGCGATCGGTTTTGAGGTGACCATGTTACCAATTAGCCAAGAATTTCAAGTTAAATCGATCGATGTAGATATTCCTGGTCTAGCAAATATCCCGATGGTGCAGCAGTTTTTGGCGGGGGTGGCCGAAGATTTGTTTGTGGAACAATATTTTTGGCAGGTGCCCGTGGAGTTGTTGTGTTCGATCGCCCTTGGCGCAAGCGAAGCTATCGGAGCCACACATCTCAACGTAACCCCAGCCCCTCTGGAAACTGTTGATTAAGCCGGTGAGATCATCGGCACTTGTATCGGTGCCGCAGGCATCACCTTCTGCATTTGGCGCATCAGCGTGGCCATTTCCAAGGCATTCATGGCATAACCCCAACCTAGGTTGCTCTTAATACCAGCTCGTTCCAATGCCTGTGCCATGGTATCTACTGTGAGCACACCGAAAATTACTGGTACACCACTTTGGAAAGAAGCCGCCGCCACACCCTTAGATACTTCGGCAGACACATAATCGAAGTGGGGTGTATCGCCTTTAATCACCGCACCCAAACAAATAATCGCATCATAGCGCTGAGAAAAAGCCAACTGTTTGGCTACCAGCGGAATCTCATAACAGCCCGGTACCCAGACATAATCTACCTGTTGACTATCTGGCTCCACATCTACCCCATGGCGCTTCAGGCAGTCTTGGCAAGCGGCCAAGAGTTTGAGCGTCACCAAATCATTAAACCGCCCTACGACGATCGCAAATCGCAAAGACATGTCTGGGGTAAAGTTTCCCTCGAAAGTAGCCATGGCTGCTCCAAAATATGTGTAATCAAAAAGTTGGGGTGGCCAAGCCACCCCCGGCAGTCCGGCAATAAATAGTTTTATACTACTAAAAAGTTGAGCACGCCCACCAAAATCACCAAAGCAGCCCAGGCTCCAGAGCCTAAAAACAACAGTTGCTTAGAACGATCCCAGTTTTGGGGCGAAGCATAGGCTACAGGTACACCTACGATCATCACGAAAGATAGCAGTACCAGAGCAAACAAGGCTAAATCAAATACAAAAACCATTATTATTCTCCCGGAATATTAATAAAATCAGATTACGCTATAAATTTAAGCAGACTTACAAAAATTTACCATCTCTGTACACGCTTAAACATCTTTGAGGCATCAGATTGTTAGAAAACACCACAAAAGTCTCATTGGATCAATTAGATGCTGCCCTACCTACGGCTCTGCGATCGGTATGGCGCAGTGCAGCTCAATGTGCGATCGATCGAGGCTGGGATTTATACCTAGTCGGCGGAGCAGTCCGTGACCTATTGCGGCACTCCGACTCCCATGCGCCACTGAGCTTACCAGATCTAGACCTAGTAGTGGGCGGTGAAACCGACACCCCTACAGATGCTGGTATACAACTGGCCACAGATCTCCAGGCGATCTATCCCCAAGCCAAGATCACCAGCCACCCAGCTTTCCAAACCGCTGCCTTGATCTGGCCTCGGACGATCGATCCAGCTTGGTCTGGCCTGTCGGTAGATATTGCCACTGCGCGAGTCGAAACCTACCCATATCCCGGTGCTCACCCGATTGTGACCGCTGGTTCAATCTATGAAGATCTTCACCGGCGAGACTTTACAGTCAATGCCATGGCGCTGAGATTGACTGGAGCCAGAGCAGGGGAAATTAGCGATTTTTTCGGTGGTCGGCAAGATTTGGCCAATCAATCTCTGCGAGTATTACACGATCGCAGTTTCCAAGACGACCCCACCCGCATTTTTCGTGGGATACGATTTTTGACCCGGCTAGGCTTCAAATGGGCAGCAGAAACCGAAGAACAATGGCGATCGGTGATCAGCAGCGGTATTTTTCAGGCCACTCTAGAATCCGAAATCCGGGTGCCTTCGTTAGAAGATCGGCTCAAAGCTGAACTCAAGTACCTAAGTGACAGTCCTCAATGGTTGGCAGGTATTCAAGAGTTAAACTATTTCCAGGCTTGGCAATGTATTCATCCCGATCTACAAGTATCGGAAACTACTTGGCTGAGTTTGAATTTGCTGGAAAAATTGCTGGTCAACCAACCACCGCAAATCAATCTCTCGCCCTGGCCCTTGCGCCTAGAAATTATTTTGGCCAGTTTAGATTTAATCAGTAGAGAGACAGCGGCACAACAGTTACAGATGTCTCCCGAGTCGATCGAACGGTTAAATCAAATTGAACTGGTGCGATCGACCATTGATGCTCTCCCCTTCGGTCTACGCCCCAGTCAAATCACGGCTCAGCTAGCTGTTTACTCGATCGAGTTATTGCATTTGGTGTTGCTGCTAGACCCAGAACCTGATAACTTACTGCTGTGGCGACACCTCACCGACTGGTCGAAAACTGAGGCTTGGCTGGACGGCAATGATCTTAAAGATTTGGGCTATCCCCCAGGTAAAACCTATAAATCCATGCTGCAAGCTCTGACTGCTGCCACCTGCGATGGCTTAGTGCAAGATCGAGAGAGTTCGATCGAGTTTACCCGGGTCAATTTCCCCCAAAAATAACGAATCATCGTTGTCACGATAAAACCAACCCGGTAGGGGATGCCCCTACGGGATTTTTTGGGGAATTACATCAAAAACATTGTTTCCATCGGTATCCCAGACCATACCAGTCAACAAGCGATTCCCTAGGGTAAGATTTATGGAAGCGCATTAAAAAACCCAATGTCATCCCAGCCACCCAGAAAAACAGTCCTCGGTCAAATCACCCAAGTGTTGCAGGGCAAGGCCAACTTTGCGCCCGCACTCAAGCGCAACGCCCGAGTGCCAGAAATTTTGGTGCAAGATGCCGATGCACCCCAACCAGACAAATATCCACTGCTCGGAGAGAAATACCTACTGGGACGCAGTAGCTCCTGCAACATTGTGGTAGACAACCAAGTGGTCAGCACCACTCACCTCTCTGTCAGCAAAGACCCGCGCCGTCCCAAAGTTTTTATTCTCAAAGACGAAGGATCTACCAATGGGATCTACCGAGGCAAAAAAAGAATCGATCGAATTATTCTTCGCCATGGCGATACCTTCACCCTCGGCCCACCAGAACTAGCCGCCGCCGTCAGCATTAGCTTCCAAGATCCACCCCCTTGGTATTTGCAGGTGATGCGCTATGGTCTGTATGGCATTAGTGGGATATCCGCAGTTGCTCTGGCCTTCGTACTCTCTGAGGTGAGTAAAGCCCCCTCCGTAAGCCTGATTCCCGATAGCAGCGGCCCAGTGGTGGTTTACGACGAAGGAATGGAAGAACCATTGCGTAAACCCCGCACTGAGTCTCATGTCGATTTACAAACAGTCCAGAGTTTTTCGCCCTATTTACCCAAAGCTCTGATTGCCTCCGAAGATGCCCGGTTTTATTGGCATGTGGGCGTAGACCCCTTGGGCATTGCTCGATCGGTAGTAGTAGCTCGCGGCAAAGGCAAATTCACCCAAGGAGCCAGTACCCTCACCCAACAAATGGCGCGCAGTTTGTTTCGGAGTTATGTAGGTACCGAAGATTCTTTCGGACGCAAAGTCAAAGAAGCCGCTGTGTCTCTGAAACTAGAAACATTTTATAGCAAAGACCAAATTCTGCTGTTTTATTTGAATCGAGTATTTTTAGGCGAAGATACTTTTGGCTTTGAAGATGCTTCTCGCTATTATTTTGCCAAGTCTGCCAAAGACTTAACCCTATCGGAATCAGCGACTTTGGTAGGAATTCTACCTGGGCCAAATATTTTCAAACCCTGTGGTGGTGCCAATAACGACAAAGCTATTACCAGACGCAACCTAGTTTTGGAAAGAATGCTGGAAACTGGAGCCGCTACACCAGCCGAAATTCGCGAAGCCAAGAGATCTCGATTGGATGTAAATCCAGAAGCTTGTAAATCGATTAAAACCACCAAGGCTCCTTATGCCTACGACTATGTTTTTCAAGAACTACAACAAATTTTGGGCAACGAATTGGCCAAAGAAGGTAACTTTATTGTAGAAACTGGCTTGAACTTAAAAATGCAATCCAAAGCCGAAACTGCTTTGGTGAACCATGTCGCTGGGACGGGCAAAAGCTATGGTTTTTCCCAAGGGAGTTTAGTGACGATGGATACGACTACTGGTTTGGTGAAGGCCATGGTGGGTGGGATCGACTATCCCAAGAGCCAATTTAACCGCGCTTCGATCGCCCAACGGCAGCCCGGTTCAACTTTCAAGCTCTTTGCCTATACCTCGGCGATCGAACAGGGAATTTCACCCAACAAATCTTATTCTTGCGACCCCATGTCTTGGCAAGGGCGTACTTTTAAGGGCTGTGGCCATGGGGCTAGTGGTAGTGCCGATATGTACAACGGCTTTGCTTTATCGGAAAATATTATTGCTTTGCGGATAGGCCGTGAAGCAACGCTGCCTAAAGTTGCTGCATTAGCCAAAAGAATGGGGATCAAATCGCAGCTCGATGAAGTTCCGGCAATGATTTTGGGGCAGAGTGTGGTGAATGTGCTAGAAATGACTGGAGCCTACGCCGCTGTGGGCAACAAAGGGATCTGGAATCAGCCTCGGGTAATTAAGCGAGTCTATGACAGCAGTTTTTGCACCGATCGTACTAACTTGCGCACTTGTCGAGAAATGTATTCCTATCAAAACGATGGCCAACATAACCGTCGGGTGATTAGTGCCGGGGTTGCCAATACCATGTATGGCCTGATGCGGGGGGTGATGAGTGGCACGGGTAAGGATGCCGCCCTGGGAAAAGGCGAAGCCGGTAAAACCGGCACCACCGATCGAAATGTAGATTTGTGGTTCATTGGCTTTGTCCCCGATGCCAAGATCACCACCGGAATTTGGTTGGGCAATGATAATAACTCTCCGGCCAGCACCAACAGTAGTAGTGCTCAGGCTGCGCAGTTGTGGGGCAAATATATGGGTTCGATCGTCAATTGATCTCTCCTTGATGTCTAGTCTGACCAAATGATTCAGTCGGATGACTGTGGGCGATCGACCACTGCCATCGCCTACAATGGGTCGAAGTCTCTTGTTGGCTCTGGGCAGATAGTCTTGATGCAAAAAATCTTGCGCAATAGCATTTTTTCTAATAGTATCGCGGTGCTCTTGCTGCGGGGCACTACCATTTTTACCCGGATTGCGGCTTTGTTTGTGATTGCTAAACTCACCAACAGTCAAGCATTCGGGATGGTGTCGATCGCGGTGGCTCTGGCCGAAATTGGCAAGGTGGTGGCCGATTTTGGTACCGATACCCTGTCTTTAAAAGAGTATGCGATCGATGCTGATCCGGGCAGATTACAGGTTTTTGCGGGTACGGTGGCCAAGACTAAATTGCTCTGTTGTTTGGTGGTGTATATCGCTCTAGCTGGCTACTTCTTGGTGGTCGAGCCGCTGCCAAATGCCCTGATTGGGATGGTCGCTGGGCTATTGTTGATCACCACTTCGGCCAGCAATTTTTCGATTAATTATTTTCAAGCCCGTCTGCGAATTCCCGAGATTTTGTGGCCGATTATTGCCAACAATGTTTTGGCGCTGTGCCTGGTGGCGCTGGCACTCAGTTTGTATCCTAGTGCTTTGCTGGGGGTGGCTATTTTGCCCGCCGCCGAGGCGGTGAATGCCCTGATTCTCTATCGGTATTTTAATAAAAACGTGCGGTTGGGCAAAGCAAAGCAAATAGATGTGTGGGCGTTGATGCAGCGGGGACTACCGATCGCGATTTCCATAATTATTGTAGCTATTTATACTCGTTTAGATGTGATTGTTCTAGAGAGGTTTTTTGATAAGTCGATCGTGGGGGAATATGGCATCGCTTTTCGCTGTACGGAACCGTTTCAACTGGTGACTTCGGCATTTGCAATTACGGCATATAGTCATTTGTCGGCAATTTTAGATAAGCGCAAGTTCGCTGAAGCTAATAAATTCATTCTAAAATATGGAGCGATGATTTTTAGTTATGGTTTGGGGATTTGTTTGGTGTTGTTGCTGGTGGCACCACCGCTGATTCAGGCTTTTCTGCCCCAGTATCAAAATTCGATTCCTATTCTGCGCATTTTGGCAGCGGCGATCGTCTTTCGCACACCGACAGCTAGCCTCACTTGCATGATTCAAGCCTATGGACACTATCGCTGGATTACCTATGTATCGGTGTGGAATTTGGGTTTTATTGCGGTGATGCTGGCAATTTTGGTACCTAGAATGTCTTCGATTGGGGCAGCGTATTCTTTACTAATTGGTGAAGTTGTGAATGTGTTGATTCAAGGTGGTATGCTATGGTATATTAACCGCAAGCAATTGATAGTTTAACCAAATATTTTGATATTTTGCGGTCTTTAATTCCTGAATGTCTTGGTCTGTAGCTTGTGTCATGGTTACTCTCCAAAGCAATCCCTGGGAAAGATTAATTGTATGCTTTGGTAAAAACAGAGCGATTGCCACGCCTAATATACTGTTTGCTAAGGCTGTGCTACTGTAGTATTGTAGCTAAAAATAGTTTGTTTTATGTCCTATCCACAAGGTCGTCAATTAAGGCTAAAAGAAGTTATCTGGAAAGACGCTACTGCCTTGTGGTCAGCTATTTTTTTAGGTATCACCCTCTTTGTTACTTTCCTAGCAAGTACTACAGGAATAATGATTGTCGGCAGAGGATCTAGATATTCTACTTCAAGTCCCGAGGAATACACTAATATAGGGATTGTTCTTGCCGGGATTTGCGCAGTTATTTTAGCTTATCGAATCATCGTGCTCTTGCGTTTTTGTCAAAATGTTTTGGAGGTCGATGGTTATGTTACAGATATGGTTGTTGAAGCAGGTGGCATCAATCATACTTATGAATATCAGTTTGGCCAAGAAACATATACTAGAACCTTTCTGCGTAAGCGTCAGTACCCAAAAGGAACACGAATTCTAGTTTTTGTGAATCCGTCAAGACCCCATAAACCAATAGTTGTGGAATAAGATATGTGGGCGTTATTTTTAGGTTTTATCGACCCAAAGATCCTTTGATAGCGGGATCGAGGTATTGGGACGAATGTTGACCATTATCGCTAACTAGAAGCACTAGTATAAAACCGCAAGGCAAAGCGCCACCAGCGATTGGCCATCAACATCAACAAAATTGCTAAACCGATCGATCCCCCCACCGTCCACCAGTTCACTCGTCCTAAAAATACTTCGGCAGGCACTGTAGTAATAAAACTCACTGGTACTACAAATGTAAAAAAGAATCGATAGATCGGGGGATAAGCCACCAGTGGATATCGACCAGCTTCTAATAGTCCTCGTAGTACTTCAGTGACATTATAAATTTTCACAAACCAAATGCTGGTGGCACCGAGCATAAACCACAGGCTGTAAAGAATTAAAAAAGCCGAGATCAAGGGAATAATTCCTAACACGTAGTTGACTGGTGCAACCCCGAGCCGACTGCCACCATAGATAATCAAGCCCAGACCCAATAACACATCTGGCAATCCCCAGGGTGAGATTGAGCGAGTAGAAAGCCAAAACTGGCTGCTGACTGGTTTGAGCAGCACAAAATCTAAAGTGCCTTTTTGAATGTGTTCCACTATTTTGCTTAAGTTAGGGCCAAGAAAAGCTGCCGACATGCCCTGAAAAAAAGTAAACACTCCCACTACCACCAGCGCAGCTTCCCACGACCAACCGGCAAACTGATAACCCTTGCGATAGAACAAATAGAGGCCAAACAGACTACCGGCAAAGTTGCCAATGCTGGTAATGGTTTCCAAATAAAAGTTCAACCGATATTCCATTTCAGCGGCGATCGCGGCTGTCCAAAAACGCCGTACCAATAATAAATGGTTTGCAGACATGGGATCTCTTTAAAATTAAGGCTGTTCGATCGATTATGACAACTTTGTACCAGCTTGACCAATTAACTTGGCAAGCTTAAGTATCAGAATGTTGCCAATGCATAAAATTACTGAATTGATCGCCCCTGTATCCCTTAAAATCTTTTGGTACCTACCATTAAGGATCACATCGGCAAAATGCCTGACCAAACTGTCAAACACGATAACTCGCTGCCAGGATTTTTGCTAATCTTGCTGCCAGCGGCGTTTGGGGCAGTGTTTTTGTCCGTAGCTTGGCCATTCATCCTCGGTGCAGTAGTGCTACTCACCGGCAACAACGTGTGGCAGAGCTATCAATGGGCAAAACTCTCCCAACAAGTCAATCCTTACTTCATGCAAATGGTGCTAGAGCAGCAGGGTGAAATTGCCCCCTTGGCTCTATCTGCCCGTGCCAGTATTTCTGCTCCTGTCGCCGATCGATACCTGCAAGGTAAAGCTGCCGAAATTGGTGGAGTGAGCTATCGATCGGCCACTGGCGGCACTGTTTATAGTTTCTTGACCGTCGGTTCACTGGAAAATACTTTTGCTGGACTCGACTCCACGGTTTCTGTCTCGCAGAAGCTTGCTGCAATGGAGTATGTATTGGCTGATGCTGAGGTATCAACAGTAGCAGTTACTCCAGCGCCAATCGCTGAATTTACTCCCATAGCATCAGATACACCCACTACTGCTGACACCAGCACAGCTATTGTGCCACCAAGTACTTTGGAGATTGAGCAACCTCTTGCCAGTTCCCCAGTACCAGAGGTCATCGAACCAGTAGCCCCAGTGGTAGCTCATGACACCGAGACAGCGGCCAGTGGCTCCACTTTTGCCCAGGCGCTGCGCACCATTTTTAATGCCGAGCACACTGAACCGGTGGCAGAAGAGGCGATTGCTTTTAGCGCAACCGCAGCTATCGAGCCAGAACCAATCACTGCATCGGTAGAAACTATTAGCCAAACTGACTTAGCAAAGCGGTTAGATGTACATCCTAGTACTCTATATAAACGCCGATCGGATGTGAGTTTTGTTGACTGGACACGCAATCGTGACCCGGAGGGTATTGCTTGGGGTTATCAAAAAGATACCAAAGAGTTTTACCGCTTAACTTAAAATTCTTAACTTAATTCCCCTAGATGGGGAATTTTTTTGCCAGAGAAATATGTCGCAAAAAGATGAATGAATTGATGCTAAATATTATGCAAGGCATCGCAGCTTTTATCGCTACTAACCTAGATGATGTGGTGGTATTAATGGTGTTCTTCACCCAGATTAATGCTACTTTCCGGGTCTGGCAGGTGGTTATTGGTCAATACCTAGGCTTTGGGGTGCTGCTGCTGCTCAGTTTGCCGGGATATTTTGGTGGCAGGTTGGTGGAACCGCAGTGGATTGGACTGTTGGGCTTGGTGCCTTTGGGGATAGGAATCAAGCTGTTGTGTGATAGAGATAATGAGGATCAAGACTTGTCGGTGCAGACTGTTGTGAATCCACGATTGCAAAAATTACTGATTTTCTTGCCACCGCAAATTTTGCAGGTGGCTGCTGTGACCGTGGCAAATGGGGGCGATAATATTGGGATTTATGTGCCGTTGTTTGCCAGCAAAAATCTGTCGGGATTGTTAGCGATCATTGGGACTTTTTTGTTGATGATGGCAGCTTGGTGTTGGATAGCTTGGCAATTGGTTAAACAACCGGCGATCGGGAAGTTATTTAGTAAATATGGCGATCGATTTATTCCCTGGGTCTTTATTGTGTTGGGTGGCTATATTTTGTATGAAAGCGGTGCTGTAATCTATGTAATACAAAAAATGCCTCATTGAGTTGATGCTTGTCCTCTGACATATTGTTAGCTCTTCTAGTAGTTTTAGCTTAGTTTAAAGTCGTTTGCTTCTATCTGAAAACCATATATAGCAGGGGGTGTAATAAAAGTACATCTAAGCTGCTCAGCAATATGACTTAGTTACAATAAATTGTCATGCCCCAGTAGTATAGTCAATGATAAAATTTGGTTTAAAGGTTTGATAATTTTCAATGCATTCTACTGTTCATAGCAATTCATCTTTGATACATTTCACTTTTCAGGAGTAATAAAATATGGCGACTTCAACTGGTACCGCAGGCAACGATTTTTTGTTTGACATCCTCCCTGATCCAAATAATCCTACAGACATTAATAATTTATACTTGGGTTTAGCTGGAGACGATAGCATCATCATTGGTAATTATGGTGTGGTTACTCTAGGAAAAGATACTCTTGATGGTGGCGAAGGAAATGATTACATCTCCACCTTTTCCTCAGTTAGTAACAATCTTCTGTTGGGTGGGGAAGGCAATGATACTCTTAACTCCACTAACTCAACCGGTAATGATACACTCTCTGGCGGCAATGGCAACGATCTGCTAATTAATGAATATTTTGGAGTGGATTACACTGATCAACGTGAATCAATAGATGGCGGAGCTGGAGATGATACGATCCGGGCAACGATCGACAGTAGTGATATTGCTAATGATACAATCAATGGTGGTGATGGATTTGATATCCTCGAAAATCTCGTTTTAAGAAAAACAACTCCTATTGTTTTAGACCTAGATAATTTACCTTCTAATCTATCCAGCATCGGACTGAACAATATTCTCAATATTGAGTCTATTACTAGCATCATCACCGGCATAGGTGATGATATTATTTCGCTGACTGGCAATTACAATAGCTTCCGCAATATCAGCCTAGGTAGTGGTAATGATAAATTCACAGTTAATCCATCTGCCAATGGTGCGGTAGAAAATTTTTATTCAAATACTGTTGCCGGAGAAGGCGGAAATGATACTCTTGTCGGTGGTAATGGATTAGATTATCTCGATGGAGGTATTGGTAACGACTTGCTTAATGGTGGTGATGCTGGCGATTTTTTAACTGGTGGTAATGGCGATGATACCTTAAATGGTGACGCTGGAGCAGATAATTTGTATGGCGATGATAGTTATGATTATTTTTATGCCTACATCGGTAATGATCTCCTCAATGGTGGGGCTGGAACAGACAATCTATATGGTGGTAATGGCAATGATTCCTTAAATGGTGGTGATGATGCAGATAATTTATATGGTGGCGATGGCAATGACTCCTTGAATGGTGGCAATGGTGATGACAAACTGTTCGGAAAACAGGGCAATGATTTTAACGAAGGAGGTGCTGGCAACGACAACATTGAAAGCGGCGAAGGCAATGATACTCTAAATGGTCAAGCGGGCAATGATGCTTTAGCTGGCCAAGAAGGCAACGACTCGATCTCTGGGGGTGATGGTAACGATCAGCTCTATGGCTGGACTGGTGATGACACCCTTGCCGGTGATGCTGGTGATGATAATCTCTATGGAGATGATGGCAATGACCAATTAAGCGGTGGTACCGGAGCTGAAAACCTCTATGGGGGCACTGGTAATGATGTGATTGCTGGCGATGATGGCAATGACAACCTGGAGGGCGGTTCTGATGCAGATACTTTGCGTGGTGGCAGAGGGAATGATGTGCTCAGTGGCGAAGCTGGAGCTGATACTTTTGCCTTTGATGCTCTATCTGGGTTGAGTTTTGCTGATTTGGGTACAGATACCATCACCGATTTTCAAAGCGGTATTGATCAGATTTTGCTTGACCAAGCCATTTTTACTGCTCTACCAGCCACGTTAGATGCTACTAGCTTCCAAGTAGTAGCGACTATTGATCAAACCGCTGCTAGCACGGGTTTGATTGTCTATAGTCAAGGTCATCTTTTCTACAACGCTAATGGCGCGGCGGCAGGCTATGGTACTGGTGGCGAGTTTGCCATTCTGGGAACTAGTTTAACCGCTCCGACTTTGAATGCTACGGACTTTGTGGTGAGTGGCCTACCTCTTCTTTAATTTTGTAGGTTAGTGCGAAGAGGCGGGAGCTTAGCTTTCGCCTCTTTTGGCATTCTTTATATTTGCTTTATACCGCAAAGGTGTCCGATCGAGTACCTTAAAGTATCAATCATCATCTAAGTAAGTCCTATGGAACTCCAAACCCTGCAAGAGCGCGTCCGCTACATCGAAACCAAGCGTACTTGGCTGCGGGGACTCTTAGCTGACCCCCAGCATTCCAACTTGGCGGTAGATATCAACCAAGCCTTGATCGAATTAGAAGATTTGGCCGCAGAGTTCGATCGGACTTTTCCCAACGGCGTTGAGGCTGTTCCACCTAGCCCTTAAGCTGGCATAAATTTAGAATTCACTGCAAAGGTGGCGTGATGGTTCAATCTACTATTCAAAAGACGACTTTAGCAGCCTTTTTGGCAATACCAGAAACTAAGCCTGCTAATGAGTTTATCGATGGAGTGATTTATCAAAAACCCATGCCTCAAGGGAAGCATAGTATTATTCAACGAGAACTGACTTTTAAAATCGATCGATCACTAAGAGATCAAAGTTTATCAGCCGAGAAAAGAAGTCGAAATTTTTGATGAAGCAAATCAAAGGCTATTAATGCCCATATTTACAAAAGAGCTGCAATTGTCTTTGGGTGAGCTGTTTGGTTGGTTGGCAGAGTAACCAGATAAAAAACTGTGATTACCGCAGATTTTGCAGTAGAATCTACATCTCTACTTTCTGCTGCCTTGTATTGCCAGCCAAAATATTATGAACTCCGCAGAATCTTCCAATACTTGGCAGCAGGGAGCCTTGCTGACACTCGAAATCACCGATATCA
>JANNEH010000202.1:0-20388 GCA_031378405.1 Synechococcales cyanobacterium OTE_75_metabat_409 | reverse complement strand
TAAGCAAATTAGCCAAGAGTTTGTGCCCGATTTAGGGGCAGTGCTGTCGATCGGTCAAGAAATTAAAGCCCTGATTGTGAGCCTCGATGAAGGTACTGGCAAAATTTCTTTATCTACGCGGGTGTTGGAAAACAAACCGGGCGAAATGATCAAAGAACAGGCAGAAGTGATGAATTCGGCGGATGCTCGTGCTCCCCGTGCTGCCCAAAAACTTTTTGGTGGTGGTGCTGAGGCATAAACAACAATCCACTAAAAAAAACTGAGCTAAAATTTTAGCTTAGTTTTTTTACTAGTAATAATTTCAACGGAATACAATACTAACGGAGGTGTATTCATGCACCCGCCAAATCACTTCACCAATCAAATTCGCCACCGATAAAGGCGTGAGCTGAGCAAACGTCCGATCGGGGGTAATCGGCAGTGTATTGGTGACAATTACTTCTTCAAATACTCCGCTCGATAACCGCTCGATCGCCGGTGGTGAAAATACCGCGTGGGTCGCACAGGCATAGACTTGACTGGCACCCTGCTGCCGCAGTATCCGCGCGCCCTCACTGATGGTGCCGCCAGTATCGATCATGTCATCCACCAAAATGGCCGTCTTACCCTTCACGTCACCAATTACGTTCATTACTTCCGCAATATTGTGCGCCTGCCGCCGCTTATCGATAATCGCCAAAGGAGCATCGTTTAAGCGCTTAGCAAAAGCCCGCGCTCTGGCTACTCCCCCCACGTCTGGTGATACCACCACAATATCTTGGAGATTTTTACTAAGGATATAGTCTACAATTACTGGCGAAGCATATATATGATCTAATGGAATATCAAAATATCCTTGAATCTGCGCTGAGTGCAAATCCATGGCAATCACTCGATCGGCTCCCGATTTGGTGATCAAATTAGCTACTAACTTAGCAGTAATAGATTCCCGTCCAGCAGTCTTGCGATCAGCTCTGGCATAGCCATAGTACGGTATTACTGCTGTAATACGGCGGGCGGAAGCTCGCCGACAGGCATCGATCATCACCAGTAGCTCCATCAAATGGTCGTTTACTGGGTAACAAGTAGGCTGAATGATATACACATCCCGGCCACGAATCGATTCTTGAATTTGGACATAGGTTTCGCCATCAGCAAAAGTCTTACTGGTCATGGGGCTGAGATCCATGCCTAGGTAACGAGCAATCTCACGCGACAAAGGAATGTTGGCGGAGCCGGAGAGCAAACAAAGGCTGCTATCTGAGTTATTGGCTGGCATCATTTTTTGAGAAAGCGATAGAGTTGCAGACTGGATCACAACAAACCCTCAGGGATAATTTGCACAGGCAATTTTAACATCGTTAGTTTACCAATTGACGATAATGTCAGATTGATTCCAAGAAGATCAATCATATCAAGCATCTTACGGTCGATCCTTGCCACAATCCGGAGGTCGATAGATAATTGTAAAGTGTTACTAGGTATTCACCCCATGTCTTATTTTCCGATCATTGCTGGAGCAATCGCGATCTGGGGACTTTGGTGGGGCATCAAAAAATGGCAAAGACACAAATTCCGTCACCGCCTGGGTCTTAGCTTAGGTACACCCACTACCGTTCCGACGATCGGTAAAGTAGCCCCCCAAACTCGCCAAAAACTGTTAAAACTCCTGGGTAACAATCAAGCCACTGCCGATCGATTAATCGGCCATGCCAAACTGCGCAATCCGGGCGAGCCGGAACAGTGGTACTGGGAGAAAGTCCTCTACGATCTAGAGCGCGATCGATGGCGTTAGTTGGTTGGTAGAATCAGCATCGCATCACCAAAAGAATAGAATCGATAGCCTTTTTTAATGGCAATTTGATACAGATCTAATAATCTTTGCCGACCAATTAGGGCACCTACCAGCATCATTAAGCTCGAACCGGGCAAATGAAAATTAGTAATTAGGCCGTCGATCGATCGCCATTGGTAACCGGGATAAATAAATATTTTAGTCTGGCCAGAGTAAGGCTGTAACACCCCACTCTGGGCGGCTGTTTCTAAACAGCGCACTGTAGTGGTACCCACAGCCAACACTCGTCCGCCGCGTGCCTTGGTTGCTAAAACCTGTGATACTGCCTCAGCACTGACTGTTAGCCACTCACCATGCATCTCATGCTGAGTAATATCCTCCACGGTTACCGGACGAAAGGTGCCCACTCCGACATGCAGGGTAACCGTAGCTTGTTGGATTCCTCGATCGAGGAGTTTTTGCAGTAATTCTGGAGTAAAGTGTAGTCCAGCAGTAGGAGCGGCTACTGAACCAGGATCTTTAGCATAGACGGTTTGATATTGATCGGCGCTGGCGGTGCTCTCGGTCACATATGGTGGAAAAGGAATTTCGCCATAGCTATCTAAAATTTCTAATAGCGGTCGCTGATTGGGTACTAAGAAGCGCAATACTCTACCGCCACTGGGGGGATCTCGATCGATCACTTCTGCCACCAAATCGGGTAAGCCAGCAGCAGGAAAGATCAGTTTGCTGCCTACCAAAATTTTGCGCCCAGGCTTGACCAATGCTAACCAAGTATTCTGCTCCCGTTCGGCCAACAGCAACACTTCTACTTTGGCTCCACTTTCCTTGTGGCCATGCAGACGGGCGGGAATCACTTTGGTGTTGTTGAACACCAATAAATCGCCGGGTTTTAACAACTCGGCGATCTCATGAAACTGATGATGGCTGTGGGGATTGGGGAAATTATTGACCGGCTCGACTACCAATAACTGGGAGTGATCTCTAGGTACTACTGGAGTCTGAGCGATCGACTCCAGTGGCAGATCGTAAAGGTAACTGGTCAGCAGGCGGTCTTTTTCCATTGAGGGAATTTAGCGGTGTGTGGGGGTGGTTAAAGCAGTTTTTTTGCTGGCAGCGACTACTTCTGTCCCCGCAAAAGGAATCTTGGTGGTACTGATCTCCAACAATGGACCTAGCTCATAAATATTAGTGTATCCGTAGCCCTGCAATGAAACATAGGTAGAAAGATTTAGAGCTGTAACTGGTGCCTTGGTGGCAAAAGATTCTGGACTACCGCCAAAGTTGTTGTTGCAGTAAATTAACACCTTGGAGTCTTTTTGGGGAATCACTTTGGCCAAGTTAGACGCGGTAAATTCGGTAAAGGGTAAGTTGACGGCTCCCCGAATATGGCGCAGGTTAAAGTTGCGAGTGCTGCGGGCATCTAAAATAACCACACCTTTTTCTTGCATGGCTTTGATAAATTCGGCTTCGGTGAGGCGATTTGCTTCTCGCTTAGCGGCAGATTCGCGCACAATTTGCTGAAAGCCAGGGGCATCGATCGCTGGGTTGGGAATCGATGGACGGCTGGAGGTTGGCGATTGCTGGGCAATCCCATTATTGCTGGTGAGACTGAGGGCGATTGAAGTCATGGTCAGGGACGATAATGCCAGCGTGACTAGTATTTTTTTCATATTGGGTTCAGAAATGTATCGAAGGTTTTGACCCTATTATTACTGACAAAGTTCCTGATCGTCATCACTAGTAATTCGGTCTACAACATCAGTCCTACAAAGATTTTCTTATAAGTATGTAGGCATAATTTTTGATAAAAAACATGCTAGCATCAGGAACGCACATTGGTTCTGATGGGGATTCAGCCATCAGAGGAAACGGGGAAAGCTTGGTGAAAGGCCAGCACTGTCCCGCAACTGTAAGAAGCTCGCTTCGAGTCAGAATGCCCGCCAATCTTGCCATATAACCCACAGTCTGCGCGGTACAGACAGGAAAATAATGAAAGACAAGCACACCATTTTTGTTTGCCAAACCTGTGCGGGGGTCTGGAAAGACAGTCGGCAAGTCGGCAACAGCGGCGGCTATTTACTGCTATCAGAACTGACCGATCGAGCCACCGATTGGCCACTAGCCGCAGAGTTTGAGATCGAAGGTGTCAAATGTATGGGAGCCTGCAATCGCCCTTGTGCAATTGCCTTTGCTGCCCCGGATAAATCTACTTACCTATTCGGCGACCTGAACCACAGTGAATCGCTCACTGATTTATCTGCCGATGTATTAGCCTGCGCCACCATGTATCATCAAGACCCCGATGGCTCGATGCCTTGGTCGGCGCGCCCCGATCGGCTCAAAAAAGGCTTGATCGGTCGGGTGCCAAGCTGCTAACAGTATCCAGTTATCACCCTAAGCTAAATCCCCTGTATTAATAGACAGGGGAGGATCATGAATGATTTAATTCAGTCTTTGTTGCCAAGAACTCGGATTCCGTCGTATATGCAAAATCGCAAAGATGGTCACGATGTTATCATCAACTGTATAGTACACATAGAAAGGAAATGATTTCGTTAAAACTCTGCGAATCTCTGGTTCAACTTGTGGATTTGCTTGTGGAAACTGAGCAATCAATTGAAAAACATCCTGAATTGCCTGTAGAAACCTAGTAGCAAGCTCTGATCGCTGATCAAAGTAAAATTTGGCGGCTGCATCGATATCTTCCACCGCCCCTAAATCTAGTGAGACTATATAATTAGAACTCACCATACTTGCTTTCCAGTGTTTGTTTTACGCTGTCCCAAGATTGGAGAGTGGTCTGGGATGATGCTCGATCGTGAACAATCTCTAAGTGCCATTCTGGAGATCGGATATCTTCAGGTACGGCTAAGACCATATCCCAAAGTTGTTGCACATAATCGATCTGTTGGTCTTTACTTAATTGCTCAAAACCAGGGGGAGGAATCAGAGGAGCTAGAGTGGACATAGACACCATTGGGAAAAAGGACGTTAGTTAAAGGAGACGCTCACTTAGTTTATTATTTTAGACGATGTTTGCTTCTTCGGTATACCAACTATTTGTAGAGCTTTGTAAAGTCCAATGATTTTTTAAATCATTTAGGAAACAGTCCTCTACATCAACGAAATCAAGGTAATTACCTGAATATGCCAGATAATATTCGTCCTCTATGGAATTACAGAAAAGCAAATCCTCTGGAAGTACATGCTGATTCTCAATCGCAATTTGATATAGTCCTCTAGCAAATATCCCTAATTTCTGCTTTTTTATAGAGCCGATTTCGTACATACGACCACAGACAGTCCGCAAAGCTGAATATTGATTACTATCTATAGATATTTCTCTGAGCTTACTAATTAAGTCAAGAAGATGCCATGAGCTTGATGTCGATACTTCGATCAATTCGTGGTCAGGATTGGAATTCATTAGAATGATTTTATCCGCCCAAGTAATAATATCTTCTCTCTGACAGCAAGAGCAAGATATGGCCATTCTGAATACCTCTGCCACTTGCTTTTGAGTCTTGGTTAGCATAAATATATTAACATTAGGTATTCATATTTTACCCAAAAGCAGAGTTAATGTGTCACCATATTCAACAGCACCGAATTGGCACCTAAACCGTGAGTGGCAATACCCTTCTCAGCCAACCCGAAAAACTTGAAGCTCGACTCAAAGAAATTCCGCCGGAGCCGGGAGTTTACTTCATGCGCGACGAGCGCGACCATATTTTGTATATCGGGAAATCTAAAAAACTCCGATCGCGAGTTCGCTCCTACTTCCGCGAAGCCCAAGATCTATCCCCGCGCATCGCCCTGATGGTGCGCCAGGTAGTAGAAATCGAATTCATTGTTACCGACACCGAAGCAGAAGCCTTGGCTCTAGAAGCAAACCTAATTAAGCTCCATCAGCCCCACTTCAACGTTCTGCTCAAAGACGACAAAAAATACCCCTATGTAGTGATTACTTGGTCGCAAGACTATCCCCGAATTTTTATTACCCGCAACCGCCGATTGGGCAAAGGACGGGATAAATATTATGGGCCTTACACCGACTCTCGGCTGCTGCGGGATACCTTGAATTTGGTGCGACGGATTTTTCCTATGCGTCAACGCCCCCAGCCATTGCACAAAGATCGACCTTGCTTAAACTACGATATTGGTCGTTGTCCGGGGGTCTGTCAACAAAAAATCACTCCCGAGGAATATCACAAGACGATCGAAAAAATTGCCATGGTTTTTCAGGGGCGGGGCAGTGAATTGATCAATACCCTCACCAAGCAAATGGAGCAAGCCGCTGAAAGCCTGGAGTTTGAAACCGCAGCGGCTTTGCGCGATCGAATTACCGGACTTAGCTCTCTCAGTGCCGGTCAAAAAGTATCTCTCCCCGATGACACCGTGAGCCGCGACGCGGTAGCTTTAGCAGCTAGTGACAAAACCGCCAGCGTCCAACTCTTCCAAATTCGGGCTGGGAAATTAGTTGGGAGACTGGGTTTCATTGCTGATGTCCCAGAAAATCATACTGAAGTTGATCTGGGAGCAATTTTGCAGCGGGTGCTCGAAGAACACTATCAATACGCCGACTCGGTAGAAATCCCTCCCGAAATTTTGGTGCAGTATCCCTTGCCCGATAGCGATATCTTGGCCACTTATTTAAGCGAAAAACGCGGGCGGAAAGTGGCGATCGATGCACCCCAGCGCCAAGTCAAAGCCGAAACCATCGAAATGGTAGCCCGCAATGCCGAATTTGAGCTAGCCCGCATCACTAAACAAACCGAGCGAGAAGCCGCTAGCCTACAAGACTTGGCTGTAATTCTAGACCTGCCAGATCTACCGCACCGGGTGGAATGCTACGATATCTCCCACATTCAAGGTTCCGATGCCGTAGGTTCTCAGGTAGTATTTATAGATGGCTTACCCGCCAAACAATATTATCGTCACTACAAAATTAAAAATCCCGATATTCACATCGGTCGTTCTGATGACTTTGCCAGCCATGCTGAAGTAATTGGCCGCAGATTCCGCAAATATAATGGTGGAATTAACTTAGATGATAGTGACTTCCCCGATGTAGTGATCATTGATGGTGGTAAAGGGCAACTTTCGGCGGTGGTAAAAGTATTGAGTGAAATGGAACTGATGCCACACCTCTGTGTAATCAGCTTAGCCAAACAACAGGAAGAAATTTTCGTCCCCGGTGCCAGCACCGCTTTGCCCACCGAACCAGAACAGCCCGGAGTGCAGCTTTTGCGGCGGCTACGGGATGAATCTCACCGGTTTGCTTTGGGTTTCCATCGGCAACAGCGCAGCAAACGGATGACTCGCTCCTACTTAGATGAAATTCCTGGTCTGGGCGCGCACAAGCAAAAGCAGCTCATGTCACACTTTCATTCGATCGATTACATTCGGGCTGCCGACTTGGACGCACTACAAAAAGTTCCGGGAGTAGGCGAGAATTTGGCGCAATCTATTTATAATTATTTCCACTAGGAGAACATAGCCGATAATCTCGTCAGTGAGCTAAGATTAAATAGTCACTACCAGAGGCTGATGCCCCTCTCTTATCTATGCAAGGCTATTCCGTAATTTTGGCAGTCATTGTCAGTACCAATCTCTTAATCGGTTCACAAATCAGTCCGGCTGTTGCCAATCATCACAATTCAACCATCAATCAACCGATTGCCGCCACCCCCAAACCTTCTGAAGCCCAAAAATACGTGGTCGCTGCCGCCAGCAAAAATGAAAAAGGAGACTATAAAGGAGCATTAGCTGACCTAGACAAAGCGATCGAAGCAGATCCTAACTACGCACCAGCCTACAACAGTCGGGGAGTCTTGAAAGACGAAAAACTAGATGATACACCTGGTGCTCAGTCTGACTTAGATAAGGCGATCGAGCTAGCTCCCCAATATGCCGCAGCCTATAACAATCGCGGTAACCTCAAAAAGAATAAGCTGGATGATGCCACTGGAGCCTTAGCTGACTATACCAAAGCCATTCAGTATGACCCGAAAAATGCGGTGGCCTATCACAACCGGGCAAATTTAAGAAAAAATAAATTGAATGACTTGAAGGGCGCAATGGCCGACTATACCAAAGCCATTCAGATCAACCCTAAATATGCCGCAGCCTACAACAATCGTGGCACATTGAAATATGAAAAACTCAAAGATGTCAAAGGAGCCTTAGCAGACTACAACCAGGCGATTAAGTTCAACCCCAAATATGCTCTGGCTTATTACAACCGAGGGCTGCTCAAATCTGACAAACTGAACAACGCCACTGGTGCCCTCGCCGACTTCAATCAAGCCATTGCGATCGATCCCAAGTACGTGGATGCTTATTACAACCGAGCTAGTCTGCGGGCTGAAAAGCTCAATGATCCCAAAGGAGCTGAGGCTGACTATACAGTGACGATCAAACTGAATCCTCAGGATGCTGACTCTTATTACAACCGAGCTTTACTGCGCCAAAGCAAGCTGCGCAACAAAGCCGGGGCAATTAAAGATTTTCGGGCAGCCGCTAAGCTCTATCGAGACCGGGGTTCAGACAAGGACTTGCAGGATACTCTTGATCGGCTGAAAAAACTGGGAGTCTCGGAATAAGTATTTTTCTCTGAGCAGAAGCTTAATCCCCATCTGCACCGAATGGAAGCGCATAGGGTAGAATTGTGAAGTCTTGTTTACAATTTGGCGTTCGGCAATTTTTGAGTGCGCTCTCGGTTTGTCGTGCCTCATCGTAATTTTGTGAGCAACCGCCACAATCAAGCCAAACTTTACATACTGAGTTTTCTCTCTATCTTATGACGATTCCCATCCGCAACGTAGCCATTATTGCCCACGTAGACCACGGTAAAACGACCCTCGTCGATGCGCTGCTCAAACAATCCGGAATCTTCCGCGAAGGCGAAGATGTGCCTACCTGCGTGATGGACTCCAACGACATTGAGCGCGAGCGTGGTATTACTATTCTTTCCAAGAATACCGCCGTTCGATACAAAGACACCCTCATTAACATTATTGATACCCCCGGCCACGCCGACTTTGGCGGTGAAGTAGAGCGGGTGCTAGGAATGGTCGATGGCTGTATTTTGATTGTGGATGCCAACGAAGGCCCCATGCCCCAGACCCGTTTTGTACTGACCAAAGCCTTGGCTAAGGGCTTGCGCCCAATAGTGGTGGTGAACAAAATCGATCGGCCTTCTGCTGAACCCAACGCAGCGATCGATAAAGTGTTTGACCTGTTTATAGAACTAGGTGCCGACGATGACCAGTGCGACTTCCCCCAACTTTTTGCTTCTGGCATCTCGGGCTTTGCTAAAGACAAGCTAGAAGAAGAGAGCACTACCATGGAACCGCTGTTTAATGCGATTCTGCGCCATGTGCCACCTCCAGTGGGCAACCCAGATAAACCATTGCAGCTCCAAGTCACCACGATCGACTACTCCGATTATTTGGGGCGAATCATCATTGGTAAAGTCCATAATGGCACCATCAGAATGGGTCAGCAGGCAGTACTACTCCGCGATGACGGCTCGGTTTTAAAAGGCAAAATCAGTAAGCTAATGGGCTTTGAAGGCTTGAAGCGAATTGATATTGAGTCTGCTACTGCCGGGAATATTATTGCCGTGGCTGGGTTTGCTGATGCCAACATCGGTGAAACCATCGCCTGTCCAGATGAGCCTGCGGCATTGCCAATGATCAAAGTGGATGAACCCACTTTGCAAATGACTTTTTGTGTAAACGACTCACCCTTTGCTGGTCAAGAAGGCAAACTGGTTACTTCTCGCCAAGTGCGCGATCGACTATTCAAAGAGCTAGACACCAACGTCGCTCTCCGAGTAGAAGAAACCGACTCACCCGATCGACTGGCTGTTTCTGGCCGGGGTGAATTGCACTTAGGCATTTTGATTGAAACCATGCGCCGGGAAGGATACGAATTCCAAGTATCCCAGCCCCAAGTAATTTATCGGGAAATCAATGGTCAGAAATGTGAGCCTTATGAGCTTCTGGCCTTAGATGTGCCAGAAGAAGCCGTGGGTGGTTGCGTAGAACGTCTGGGTCAGCGCAAAGCCGAAATGCAAAACATGATGGCTTCCAACGGTCGATCGATCTTAGAATTTGTGGTGCCAGCCCGTGGCCTGATTGGCTTCCGAGGTGAGTTTATGCGCGCCACCAGAGGCGACGGCATTATGAACCATAGTTTCTTAGAATACCGACCAACCTGTGGTGAAATTACGGCTCGCCGCAATGGTGTACTGATTTCCTTTGAAGAAGGTGTGGCTACTTACTACTCTCTGCAAGGAGCGGAAGATCGTGGTACGTTCTTTATCGGCCCGGGTACTAAAGTCTATAAAGGCATGATCATCGGTGAAAATAACCGGGGTCAAGATATGGAGCTAAACATCTGTAAAAGCAAGCAGCTTACTAACCACCGGGCTTCTGGTGGAGAAGAGCTAGTGCAGCTACAAACTCCGATCGACATGAATCTAGAGCGCGCTCTAGAATATATCGGCCCGGATGAAATGGTAGAAGTAACCCCCGAATCTATTCGTCTGCGCAAGCTAGCGAAGAAAGCAGTGGGCGGTAGACGCTAACGATTTGCCGGTGGGTTCGACTCCGCTCACCCACCGGCAAACTAGTGATCCTTATTCCACAGGGAATCGCGTGGGGTGAGCGGAGTCGAACCCCACATGATCGTTTGTAAATAAACACTAAACCGACAGCCCTTGGATTAAAGCAAAGCCTTAAACTGAGGAAAAAGAGGTCGTGAACTATGCTGTCAACCAACAAAATTGGCTCTACTGAAGCTTTAGCAGCCAATATCGATCGATTCATTACCAGCCAAGCCCAGGAATGCCAAAATGCTGTCCAAGTGCTGTTAGCCCCTCTGTTGACCGAGGCGGAAACCGCACAGGCATCACTCTCCCAGCGGATTGTCACCGATCGACTGCAAGATGAAGGTACCGCTGGTTTGCCTAATCATCACCCATTACATTGGTTTCAGTCTCAGCTAGAATTTCAACTGCAAGGATTGTTAGAGTACCCCAGTTTAGAAGCGGCTCAAGCAGGATTGCAAGAAATCCTTGACCAACTTAAACCCCAGATCTTGAAGCTGGTGGCAGACCAGCAAATATTGGTAGCAGAGGCATTTGATCGAGAAGTATTGGCATTACAACAATATTTGAATACTGAGCTAACTCCCAAACTGCAATCTAGACCGATCGTCATCAGTGAATACATCAATAGTTATGTAAGTCTACCTCGGTTAAAAATGAGATCGGTCGATCGCTTCCGTTACACTCTTGCTGGCAAACGCTGGGAATCACCCTCACTAATTGGAGAAACTCAAAAAAATATTGGCCCATGGTATTTGTTAGGACTAGGCAAAAAAGACCGTCCTTGTTACCAAATATCTACCACAGAAATAGCTGGTATGGTCGATGAATCGGTAGCCAGAGCCTTTCGCCACATGCGCGAACAAATCTCTGTATATATGGAATCTGAACTGCATGATGGAGTCGATCGATTATTAGCTAGTACAATTTAACTAATATTTAACTTTGTAGAAATAGCCGTAAATTAAAAGTCTTTACTTAAAATTGTGCATAGATTGCTCTTAGTGGGAATACTGAAAGCATCAAAATTTTATGTTCAATAATGTGATATTTATGGCAAGCTCTTTTCTAAATGACTATCATATAAACAAGGTTTGGAAAAAAGATAACGTAATCAAATATTCAATCGCCTGGGCAGTTATTTCTGTACTTACCTATGTTATTTTTAGCGGGCCAATGAGTGGAGCCGATAGACCCATTTGGTACCGTTTCTTAACTGCTTACCCCTTACAAATGGTGCCAGTTTTTATTTCGAGCTTGCTTTGTCTTCATAATGGCCTGAATAAAGAAACAAAAAATAAAAAAGTACCCTGGATAATCATTGGGATTGCGCTCATGTGTTTTTTTGTGGGTAATCTCTTTTTCTCTTCCTGGGAATTAATCTGGCATCTCAATTCTACCGGTTGTTTGGGTGACCCATTTTTTGTCGCATTTTATGTTTTACTTTTAGCTGCAATACTCCTGGTGATTTGGCAAAGAAAAATCAGGCCAAATCGCTGGCAAATATTAGTAATTGCCATGATTGCGGCTTATTCGATCATCTTAGCTAATGTCATTCTGGAACCAGTAGATCTGAAGCCAGCTACACCTTTATCGGCCACTGCTACAACTGAACCGACTGCAACTAAGCCCCCGGAACCAGCTTTTGCTCCAGATGTACCGGGTTGGGTACAAATTGCCGATCGAACAATCAAGCCCTATGGTAAAAGCCTCAATGTTTTTTATGTTTGGTGCGATGTTTGCTTGTTTTGTTTATCAGTAGCCATCATCTTCGACTGCTGGGGTAGCCGCTTGGCCAGATCTTGGCAATTCACAGCCCAGGCTGTATTTTTTATCTACATCGCCGATGCTTGGTACGCTTATGCGGGCAATCGCATTGCTGATTACCAAGCTGGTTTCATGATAGAAGTATGCTGGATTTTGGGAATGCTCCAGTTTGGCATTGCGGCTTCGATCGAATTCGAGCAATCTCTTCGCCTCCATGCTGCCCAAGTAGCAATGGCAGCAGAAGAACATCCAGAAGAAGCATATCTATAAAATAATTTCCCCAAAATCCCCAGAGCTTGCCCTGGGGATTTTTGCTTTGGCATTTATTTGGCTGACGGACTAGGGGAAGCCGGATTTTTTAGTTCCTTGAGCAACTTGGTATATTCCTGAGCATTTTTGGCTTGAGGGGCAGCAGCAATCAGTTTTTCTAAAGCCTGAATTGTTTTAGGCTGATCGCCGGTTTGCAAATAATATCTCACCACAGTTTCCATTCCTTGCAAAGCAGTCGGATTTTTAGGTTCTTTTTTCAATACTTCCAAAAAGCCGTTCTCCTTGGCTGCCACCTGGGCATTCTGAGAAGAGGCGGCATTTTTGACTGGGGCGGGCGATCGGGCTAAATCAACTAATCCCAACAAACTACTGAGCAAAAAGCCAACCGTGGCCAAGCTCACCGCCGACACAACTAATATTTTAGTGAATTTTGACCTTTCCATGGAAGTGCTCCTGCATCTACTTATTACCTAACCTACCAATTTTTTGACCTTAACTATCACACCTCAATTGTTAATCCGAGGAAACCTGTCATGACCATATCTTTATCTCAATCCATACCCCAAATTAAGCAATCGGTGATTTTCACTGCCATGATGTCAGTATTGATAGTTGGCATTATGGGTATGCAGTCGAGTAAATTAAACAGTTTACGGGCAGTGGATAAAACTTTAGATCCGGCAGTACTTCAACGGGAAACTCAATTGCGATCGAACAAGCTAGAGATCATCAAAAAAGCCCCTAAGTTTGGCTTTAATAACCTAGTGGCCAATAGTACCTTTGTAGATTTCTTAGGTTACTTCGGCAACCAAGATGCCCGCAATGTAAATGGGTACAGCTTAGGCTTCGATTACTTTGATGTAATGCTCAAACAAGACCCCAAATTTTTTCTCGCCTACTACTACTTATCTGCTACTGGTTCAGACTATATGGGCGATCCAGGTCGATCGGTCAGCATGATGAACGAAGGTTTTAAATCGATCAGACTGCGCGCACCAGAATACTCTTACTATTTGTGGCGACTGAAAGCTACCAATGAACTGTTGTATTTGGGCAATGCTCCAGCAGCTCAGTCGTCGATGGAAACTGCCGCTAGCTGGGCGCAGCAAATAGGCGACGAAGAAAGTCTGCGAGTTGCAATGATTTCGCAAAAATCTGCCGACTATTTAGCTAAAAACCCGGCTAGTAAGCAAGCCCGCTTTAATGCTTGGGCTGGGATCTTAGATACGGCGATCGATAATCATGCCCGGAAGTTAGCCGTAGCTAAAATCCGGGAACTTGGCGGTAAAGTAGAGTTAGATGCCCAAGGTAAAATTAAGCTAACTCCACCCGCCAAAGATTAATGGATTTACTAGAGTATCAAGCTAAAGACCTGTTTCAGGAGGTAGGTATTCCCACCTTGCCGTCTCAACGAATCGATCGACCCACCGATATCAAGTTTTTGAAGATCCCTTACCCAGTGGTGCTCAAATCTCAGGTTAGTGTCGGTCATCGAGGCAAAGTTGGCGGGGTGCGGTTTATCGAAAACACCATTGACGGCATTGCAGCAGCCCAGACCATGTTTAACCTGCCAATTTTTGGCGAGGTACCGCAAGTGTTGTTGGCTGAGGCCAAATATGCTGCCAGTCGGGAGTTTTACTTGGCGGTGTTGATTGACTATCGATCGCGCAAACCAGTGCTCCTGGGTTCCGAACGAGGCGGTATGGATCTAATGGCAGTAATGGATTCTTTGCAACAGGTGACTATCTCCGATACTTTCTCGCCTTTTTATACCCGAAAATTGGCGATCCAAATGGGTTTGAGCGGCAATTTATTGGTGCAGGTCAGTGGAATTATCGAAGCGATGTATCGGCTGATGGTTGCCCATGATTTAGACTTGGTAGAAATCAATCCTCTGGGTGTCAGTAACGATGGCAAGCTGATGGCCTTGGATGGCAAAGTTACGGTCAACGATCGAGCGATTGTCCGGCATCCGAAACTGCAAGAAATGATGCGTCAAACCAATGTGCGGCGGTTACCCAAGGCATTGGCTACTGGTAGTGGCCGCATTGGTTTGTTAATCGAAGGCCGGGGGCTAGGGGTCGCGACAGTGGTCGAGTTACAGCGAGCAGGCAGGCCAATTTTTCAATGTTGGGCGGTAGATCGACTAACATTGGCAGAAACGATCGAAGTTTTGCAGGGCATGGCTAAATATATCGATGTGTTGTTGGTGAAATGTTATAATATTACCACTCCATTAGCAGCTTTGGCTGCATTAAATCATTGGCCAGTAGATACCGTATTGGATGCTCCGCCTAGTTTACTGGCTACCATAGACCTAGAGGGGGTATCGCCTCTGGTAGTTACCGATTTAGAGGCGGCGATTGCGGCGCTAGTACAAGCGACATCTTCTTTTTAAGGCCATTATGTTTAATTTACCCCAGTCTTGTCGAGTATTAATTCAAGGAATCGATCGACCAACTGCTTTGGCAGCGATCGGCTCGATGCTGTCTCAGGGCACTAATATTGTGGCAGGCGTAAGTGCCGGACAGGGTGGTCAATACAGTGGTGAAATTCCCGTCTTTGATTTGGTAGAGCAGGCTCAACATGAGCTAGGACTAATAGATGTGGCGATCGTTTTCAACTCCCCTTGGCAAGTACTAGATGCGACCATGGAGTCGATCGCGGCAGGAATTGAACGAATTATTATTTGCTCGGGTGGTGTGCCACCTTTAGATAGTCTAGAAATTTTGCGCCACAGTGCTGAAGTTTTGGTGCTAGGTTCAGGTAGTGCGGGAGTAATTGCCCCCGATCGACTGATGCTAGGCTCATTTGAGCCGCAATGCTTTCAGCCCGGTAAAGTGGGAATTATTAGTCGCAGTAAAAGCTTGGCTTGCGAAGCCGCCGGATTGTTGCACCGTCATCAGATGGGGCAGTCGGTAGTAGTACATGTAGGGAGCGATTCTATTTTGGGTTCGACAGGCAGTGAGTGGCTCAAAATTCTTAGCCAAGATGCCTCCACAGAAGCTATCTTACTCCTTGGGGATATCGAGCGGGATGAAGAACTATTGACCATTGCCCGCTCGGTCGAACAGCAAGTAGTGGCCTACCGTCCCCAATTAACTAGTTTGATCGCCCCTTTAAGTGACGCGGCAATGTTGCTGCGGGCTGGTCGTCGATCGTTAAAGCCTGCAACTGAGCAGTTTGATTCTCTGCAAACAGAGAATCAAACTGAACGATTTAGCGACAAACTGGGGATAGGAGCCAACATCATGGTTGCCGAATCGCTGTTTGCGATACCCGCCTTGTTAAAGGTAGATTTATCAGAGGTTAATCTGTCCCCACCGAGTCAGGGGAAAGAATCGCCAAACGGCTTTACCGATCAGGTTTTCCATGGGTAGACAGCCCCAGTAACGCGAGTCGTTGCTGTTGTTGCGATTGTCGCCCATCACAAAGATTTGACCGGGGGGCACGGTGATATTGGGGATATCTTCGGGTTTGGGGGTAACGGTAACGTAAGGTTCGGCCAAAAGAGCATCGTTTAGGTATACTTGGCCATTTTTCAGGGCAATCCGATCGCCAGGTAGCCCGATCGCCCGTTTAATAAAAGCTTGATCAGCTTGGTATCCTTCAGCTTGCAACTTAGGGGGCACAGCAAATACCACAACATCGGAGTGAGCAGGCGGGTGCAGGTGATAAGAGACTTTTTCTACTACTAGTCGATCGCCTAGTTCTAAGGTAGGCACCATTGAGGCCGAAGGAATGAAGCGCGGTTCAGCGATGAAGGTGCGAATCACTAAGGCCAAAACAACCGCAGTAAACAGAATCCGCAGGTTTTCACCCCAGCGTTGCCACAGTTTGGTGAGTAATGGAGTTGGTGTACTTGGGGAATTGGTGGGTTCGATCGGCATGGTTGGTATGAGAAAAGTGCTTGTAATTCTTTCAGTATGGCATCGTCTCTCAGATCACCACCGATCGGCGATGCAAAACCGACAGACCGACCAGCGATTTAATTCCCATTGGGGAGTACAGGCTGCACATTGGGGACAATCAACTCGGGCATTCTGGGAGTAATCTACCTGATCTACCGTAACCGTAGGGGCGTTCGGTAAATGCCAGCGACCGCTGCTGAAGCGGATATCAGTCAAAGGCTGAGTCAGGGTGGCATTGAGAATTTTGAGGATTGATCGGCGCTGCCAGGTACAAAGATCGGCCAAAGCTGCGCTGCTAGTAGCCACCTGTAACACATCACCATTGCGCATCCGAGGATAAATCTGTTCCGCTGACTGCACTGGCAGACTTCCTAATACCATTGGCCAAGCATCTAATACTTCTTGCCAAGCTCGATAGGCATCCCAAGCCGGTTGTTGGGTGATGTCTTTGATTACTTGATCGATCGAACTCCAAGACATCTTTGACTTCCAGAAGTAGCTTTGTTTAGAAATATAGTAGCGTTAGCTTAAAGATATATTAGCTTTAGAAACCCTTGCTGACAGAATTTCCGGTGCCTTGGAACAAGATCCAAGATAAGAAAAAATTAGAAACAAAAATTGCTAATAACGAAGTAACCACTGCCGCCGTAGTTGATTCGCCGACACCTTTGGCTCCGCCGGTAGTTGTCAGACCCCAATTACAACCAATAATAGCAATTAGACCCCCAAAAAACACTCCCTTAATCGCTGCACTAATAATATCCCACTCGTTTAAAAAATTTTGACAAGATTCAATGAACATCTTACTAGATAAGCCATAGATATTAGTGGCAACCAACAAGCCGCCAGCCAAACCAGTACCGATCGCCATCAAAGTTAAAATCGGTAACATCGTACAGCAGGCAATCGTGCGGGGAATTACCAAATAATCTACCGGATCGGTACGCAGCACATACAGAGCATCAATTTGTTCACTGACCTTCATGGTGCCAATCTCGGCAGCAAAAGCCGAACCTACCCGACCAGCCACCACCACTGCTGTGAGTACTGGCGCTAGCTCCCGTGCCATGGCTAGGGAAAGCACTCCACCCACCGCAGTACCTGCTCCAATGCTAATGAATTCGCGAGCAACCTGAATCGTAAACACCATGCCGACGGTAGTTGAGGTCAAAAGAGCGATTAAAATTGAGGCGGGACCGACCGCCCGCATTTGCTCCATGGTGTTGTTATAGTGAAATTTGAGCTTTAAAATATGAATTAAAACTTGTCCACCAAGCAAAATTGCGGCAAACAGTCGGCGAAGCCATCTCTGCATAGGAATCCGATCGAGATACTAGCAGCCTATCTTAGCATCCTTAGCTAAATTAGCCTCTAAATTGTTGCAGACAAACTAGATAAACTGCCTGAATAAATAAGTGACAATTGGGGTTCGCCGATTTGGCATACAACTTAGTAATATCTAAAATCTCTTGGTGCAGATTTTGGCTCACTGTCAGTTGAGCTTCTTTAGATAGAGTAGGGTATCGCTGAAGATAGCGTCGAATCGTTGCAAAATTGTCGGGGTTCAGAGCCTCTACTCTGCCAGTTTTCAGTAGAGTAGCCGCCAGATCATGAGCTGCTGGATCGATCGTAATTTCTTGAGTACCCACCGCTTGTCCTTCTTGCACTACGATCGTGCCCGCGACCAAATCGCCTAGTCGTTTCTCCTGTTTAGTAAACAAAATCATCAGTAGGCCGATCGAAAAAATATCATCAATCATGCGCAACAGTGAGCGCATAATTGCCTGCTGTAAACCAGCATTTCTACCATCATCCCGAATCACTCTAATTTTGGCATAGCGCTTCCCCGGAGTTTGTCCCCGCCAGAGAGTCTCAAAAAAGATAAAGTAGCCGATATAAACAACGAAAAATATCAGGATTTGGATTGCCACGACCCATTTTGTGGCTCCAGCAACGGATGATACTGCTTTCTGCATAAAAGCGAACACCACCAACAGGATAAAAAGCATTACCGTCCATAGCAAATAGTCTACGAGTAATGCCAAAGTACGGCTGCCAATCCCGGCCAGAGTAAACTCCAATTCGACACTTTCAGGGGTTCTAGATTTTACGCGCTTCAGAAATTGCATAGTTGCTACCCAATTTTAATGCTCAAAATAATAATTAACGCATTTGCAAGTCACTGCCTTCTCTGCGACTGCGCAAATCAAAATAAATTACTGATTTAATTGCTTGCCAAAAAGGCACCAGAAATAGTTCTAACAACAGCGACAAAATTGTCGAGACTACTTGCAAGGTAGCGTAGGCACCAGGATTGGAATTCATCTGCCCAATGGCCGCAAAGCTGGGTACATTAGCCAAAATATTTAAGGGCAAAGTAATTAAAAAAGCGATTAATACTATCACTAAAATCCGAGAGATAAAGGGCGCAGACAACTGCCTGCTCCGACCAATACTATCTAGCCCACCAGGGCAGTTTTCTACGGCGATCGGGAGTTCAGCGATAAAGAAATAAGAGTAAAAACGCATCAGCAGCCAAATTGACCCCAAAACTCCTGCGATAATTATGATCGCAGCCAGAGTATAACCGACTGGATTAGGCATTTGAGTGCCCACAAGAACACCTAAGCCAATCGAAAGAATTAAAGCTAAATACGTGACGATGACCGCCGCAAAGTAAAACAGACCCAGCCATAAAATCAAGCCCAAAAATTTCCAATGGCTATTGGCCAGCTCCAGCGTGGCCGATGTCACAGTTTCTGGTTGGTTGATTAACTGTTGATAGGCCAAACGAGAAATTATGCCCCGGTTGGTGGCATATTTGGCCAAGCAAAATACCAGCAATACTAACCAGGCCACCACTGCTAGTACTGTCAGACCGATGTTGTTAAACACACTAGCCAGAATGACGATCGGAATTATGCCTAAAATTGCCAGCACCAACCAGCTCACCGATCGCAGAGAAACCGCAAAATAGTCCCGGAAGTTAGATTTGTATAAAGAAATAGCCGCATTGACTACATTGCCAACACTGAGGGTACCGATCGGGTCTGAAGCACTTTTACGCATGATATACTGCCCAACCAATGGGTGTGATGCACTTGCAGCAGCCAGTATACCTTATCTACTCGCCAAGTCACTGTTATGAACGTGCAACGCTGGATTACGAGCCGTGCTGCCAAGTGGCAAGAACTGGAAGCTTTGTTGCAGCGAGTCGAAAAACAGGGCATTAAGTCTTTGTCTGCTGCTGAAATTGGTAACTTGGCCAGCCTCTATCGATCGGTGGCGGCAGACTTAGCCCGCGCCCAAACCAACCAAATTAGTGCCAGCGTTATTCAAGAACTCCAGGCGCTCACCAGTCGGGCTTATACCCAAGTATACCGAGGTTCTCACCGCCAGGAACTGGCCAATTTGATCAAGTTTTATGCTTGGGAATTGCCTCAAGTTATTAGGGATACCTGGGTGTACACCGCAATTTCTACCGGCATTGGTGTTTTGGGGGGATTGATTGCTTGGTGGTACGCTTGGCAAGATCCCAACTTTTTGGCTTTGATAGCGCCCGAATCTTTGATTGAAAAAGTGCGCGATCGACATGAACTGTGGATGGGTTCAATTTTGGGCAGCGAGCCGTTGGCTGCCAGCGGCATTATGATCAACAATCTCACTGTGGCTTTTCGGGTCGTTGCTGGGGGGATTAGTGCTGGGATTTTTACGGTCATGGCGCTATTTACTAATGGCCTCATGGTTGGGGGTCTGGCTACCTTGGTCGGCCAACATAGCTTGGCTTTTCCCTTCTGGGCTTTTGTCTTTCCGCACGGCTCTTTAGAAATCCCAGCGATTTTCTTGGCTGGTGGAGCAGGACTATTAATTGCCAAAGGACTGGTGTGGCCGGGTCCATATCGGCGGCGCGATGCCCTGAAAATTTATGGTGCTCAGGCGGCTCAACTGGTGATGGGTATTGTGCCGATGTTGTTTATGGCTGGCATCATTGAGGGGTTTTTCTCGCCCCAAGAAGTAATTCCAGGAATCTTAAAGTATTTGGTGGG
>JANNEH010000195.1:0-8270 GCA_031378405.1 Synechococcales cyanobacterium OTE_75_metabat_409 | reverse complement strand
CCACATCATCCGCCCCCCACTTATCCAAACTAAACGGCGGATTCGCCACCACCACCTCAAAGCGCATCAGCTTATCCTTCTCCAACAACTTCGGATTCCGAATCGTATCGCCCCACTCAATTCTGGCACTATCCACCCCATGCAAAAACATATTCATCTTCGCCAACGCCCAAGTGCCACCCGTATTCTCTTGGCCGTATAGACTGTAATTGTTACTGCCCGATCGACGGACATAATTTGCACACTTAATCAGCAGCGAACCCGAACCACAAGTCGGGTCACAAATTCTTTCTCCCGGCTGGGGAGCCACCAACTCCGCCATCAGCTCCGAAACCTCCGCTGGCGTATAAAATTCCCCA
Organism: Synechococcales cyanobacterium OTE_75_metabat_409; assembly: GCA_031378405.1. Lineage (GTDB taxonomy): Bacteria > Cyanobacteriota > Cyanobacteriia > Cyanobacteriales > Chamaesiphonaceae > JAAFHZ01. The sequence goes on along the minus strand of JANNEH010000195.1, from coordinate 7,911 downwards.
GCTTTCTTGCCCGCCCCCGCCGCAAACTTGGCAATTAGGTACTCATAGGCATTCCCAATCACATCCATATTCCCAATCCGCGACAGCCGCAGATCTAGCTTGGGGTTGGCAAAATCTTCCAACAGCATCTTCAGCCGGGTATTCCGCTCTCTGGTCTGGCCTAAATTGGCCTCACTGTTAAAATCAATATTCCGAAACACCCCCGAGAGCTTCAGCTTATTGGCTTCCTCAATTTTCTCTAAAGCCTGATTGATCACCTCCCCCAGATTCGTCTCATTGCGCTGCCCATAGACATCCTCAAACCGGCAACCGGGCGGCAGCACAAACCGCTCCCGCTCCAACCGCCGCAAAATCCGCGCTTCATCATCGCCATACTCCGCTTTAAGCTGCTCATAATGCTCAGTCCACACATCACTCACATACTTCACAAACAGCATCACCAGCAAATAATTCTTATATTCACTGGCATCGATCGTGCCCCGGAAAGTATCACAGGCTCGCCACAAAATGCCATTGATTTCATCTTGGCTGACGGCAGAGAGAGGAGATGAATTATCCATGAAGGTAGCTTTGATAAATGGCTGGACTTCAAAAGGATACAGCAAGCTGCACCCTATCCAAAAAGCCAGCGTCCTAGCAGCTTGTCGAAGATAACCAATTGTAGGGTGGGCACTGCCCACGAAGGATCTCAATCAATGTACGATTGCCCAAAATCTAGATTTTGGATGATGTCTGATCGCATAGACGTTAGATCGTGGGCAGTGCCCACCCTACAAAATGATCTGATTAATAAACACAAAGCCGGATGCCTGAGACAAACCCTTACGTAGGGGAGTTTGTTCGCAGAGCGTCTCCTCTTAGGAGCGGGGAGGCGTTCCGTCCCCTCAATGGGGGGCGTGGGGGTCAGAACCCCCACACTCCATACTCATCAACAGAAATACAAATTAAAGTCAACACTCTAAAAAGTCAACACAGTACGAATGCCTTCACCTCGATGCATAATCTCAAAAGCCTCATTAATCTGCTCGATCGGCATCACTCGATCGACCAAATCATCGATATTAATTTTGCCATCCATATACCAGTCCACAATCTGCGGCACCTGAGTCCGCCCTTTCGCTCCGCCAAAAGCCGAGCCTTTCCAGACCCTGCCAGTCACTAATTGAAATGGACGAGTACTAATTTCTTGGCCAGCCCCAGCTACCCCAATAATCACACTCACACCCCAACCTTTGTGACAACATTCCAATGCCTGCCGCATCACATTGACATTACCAATGCACTCAAAGCTGTAGTCGGCACCGCCGCCAGTGAGTTCTACTAAATGTGCCACCAAGTCGCCCTCAACTTCTTTGGGGTTCACAAAATGAGTCATGCCCAGCTTAGTCGCCAAAGCTTTTTTCATGGGATTCAGATCGACCCCAATAATTTTATTAGCCCCCACCATCCGCGCTGCCTGCACTACATTAAGACCAATGCCGCCCAGGCCGAAGACTACCACATTGGCTCCTGGTTCGACTTTGGCTGTGTTGATCACTGCGCCGATGCCAGTGGTTACACCACAACCGATGTAGCAAACTTTATCAAAGGGCGCATCAGAGCGGATTTTAGCCAAAGAGATTTCTGGGACTACGGTGTAATTGGCAAAGGTGGAGGTGCCCATGTAATGGAAGAGGGGTTTGTTGTCGATCGAAAACCGACTACTCCCATTGGGCATCAAACCCTGACCCTGAGTAATCCGAATTGCCTGACAGAGATTGGTCTTGCCACTTAGGCAATAACTGCAATTGCGGCACTCGGGCACATACAGCGGAATCACGTGATCGCCCGGTTTCAAAGACTTCACATCAGCCCCGACTTCTACCACAACTCCAGCACCCTCATGACCAAGAATCGCCGGAAACAAACCCTCTGGATCAGCGCCAGACAAAGTATAAGCATCGGTATGGCAAACTCCCGTGGCTTTGATTTCGACTAACACTTCCCCCGCAGCCGGGGGCGCTAGCTGAACGGTTTCGATAGTGAGGGGCTGACCAGCAGCCCAGGCGATCGCGGCTTTGACATCCATAGTGGTAAAAAATTGGTGATCAACAATATTGCACTAATTTTATCTTTTATGGACTTAATTATCTTTTACGGACAAAAATTTGGGTGAAATAGTAAGAGCCATCTTTTTCGACAACACCAATACCAGTTAAATCATAATTACCAACCATATTGTGTTGATGTCCAGGGCTTTGAATCCAACCTTTAACAGCAACTTGAGTCGGATTCGAGTAACCATTGTTGGAAGCCACGTTTTCAGCGACACTACTGTAAGCAATTACTTGCCCAATTTCCTTTGCCCGTCCATCAAAACCGTCGTGGCTAATCTTCCCGACATTGGCCATGGCCGCACTATGTGCTCTGGCTCGATTGGCGATCACCTGATCAAAAGCTACTGGGGGCAAATTTTGCGCCTGACGATATTGATTGACCTGTTTATGCACAGATTGTTCTAGAGAAGTTGCTGCCGTCAAATTTTCATGTCCCTCATTTAACATATTGCTTGATTCAGTAATAGGATTAATCGTGGCTCGAACAGTAGACATTATGCCAACAATGGCAGTGAAAATACTCAAAACACCTAATATCAGGGCAAACTTCATAACTTGTATTGAATTTATCGAGACTACTTACAATTTGAACTCGATTGTAACATTGAGGGGTTCAAACTTCAGAATGCCCCAATAGTGTCACTGCCCCGTAAAATAATGGGACAAGCAGAGCCGCAGTTTTATGACCAGTCCCCAAAAAGCCACCCTTACCCCGCCCACCTTCGAGCTAAAGTCTTACCTACTCGATCGCCAGTCTCAGGTAGAAGCCGCCCTAGATGCCGCCTTGCCCTTGGCCTACCCCGAGCACATCTACGAATCGATGCGCTATTCGCTGTTGGCCGGAGGTAAGCGTCTGCGACCCATTTTGACTATTGCAAGCTGCGAGTTGTTGGGGGGCAACAGCCAAATGGCCATGGCTACCGCCTGCGCCATGGAAATGATCCATACCATGTCGCTGATTCACGATGACCTGCCCGCAATGGACAATGATGACTACCGGCGGGGTCAGCTCACCAACCACAAAGTTTACGGCGAAGACATTGCCATCTTGGCCGGGGATGGGTTGTTAGCCTACGCTTTTGAATATATGGCTAGGGCGACTACCGGGGTGCCGATCGAACGCATCCTGCAAGCAGTCATTCACTTAGCCACAGCCTCGGGTGCAGGGGGCTTAGTCGGTGGTCAGGTAGTAGATCTGCAATCGGAAGGCCAACCAGATGTGACTCTAGAAACCCTGGCCTACATCCACGCCCACAAAACTGGTGCATTACTAGAATCCTGTGTGGTCTGCGGCGGCATTATTGCTGGTGGTGCAGCCACCGACTTACAAAGACTGTCCCAATACGCCCAAAATATTGGCTTGGCCTTCCAAATTATCGATGATATTTTAGACATCACTGCCACTTCTGAAGAGCTAGGCAAGAGTGCCGGGAAAGACCTCCAAGCCGAAAAAGCTACTTATCCCAAGCTCTTGGGTCTGGAAGAATCTAAGCGCCGTGCCGACGAACTGGTCACCACCGCCAAAGAGTTGCTAAATGTCTATGGCACTGCGGCACAGCCATTACAAGCCCTAGCCGACTTTATTACCGACAGACGCAACTAACTTTTGGTCGATCGACTCCGCTATTATTGTTCATAGAATTCGTCAGGTAAATCTAGTGCTCACCCCCACGGCTCCTACTGTCCAGAATATTAAGTCTGTTTTAGACAACCATGTTCTGATCGTCGCGCTGGCTTCTTGCATTATTTCTCAAGGGCTTAAGCTAATTATCGATGTGGTAAAAAATGGCAAGGTCAGCCTACGGGTGTTGACTACCACGGGCGGAATGCCCAGTGCCCATTCGGCTTTTGTGACCGCTTTGGCTACTGGGGTTGGTCAAATCAAGGGTTGGGATAGCGTAGAGTTCGCGATCGCCACCATTTTTGCCATTATTGTGATGTACGATGCCGCTGGTGTGCGCCAAGCTGCTGGCAAGCAAGCCCGGATTCTGAATCAGATGATCGATGAGTTGTTCTCAGAAGATCACAATTTTAATGAGCAGCGTCTCAAAGAACTACTGGGGCATACACCAGTACAAGTAATCGCTGGAGCGGTGTTGGGGATTTCGATCGCCACGGTATCGGTTTTAAGCTGGTAATATGGTGTGGATTTCCACTCACTCAGGGGGCTTGGAACATTCAAGGTCTTCCTGCTATCTTAGAAATATATGTTTATTCCCAACCAAAACCATGGCCAGAATGCTCAAGCGCTGGGAGTCTCCCCGTAAAGAAGGGCGCAATGATAAAGGCAAAGGTGGCTCCGCCCGCCGTCGTCAGCTCAAGAAACAAACTCAAATGCTGCGCAAGCAACTAAAGAGTAGAGGTCAAATCAGTGACCAGGGCGATTCTTCTCCGAAGACACTAGGTGAACGCCCCACCAAATCTAATCAATCCAAAAAAGGAGAGCTACATGGCTCTCCTTTTTTAGATCTATCTAAGACAGAACTTGCTGAGATTTGCCATCGGGTTTGAGGGCAAAGGTGGCAATTATAATACCCAGAACCGAGAGTATTGCCGTCGGGATAAAGGCATTGGTATAACTGCCAAAAATATCTTTAGCACTACCTGCAATGAGGGTACCCGCTAAGGCTCCAGCTCCATAGGCAGTAAAGACTACACCGTAGTTTTTAGTATAGTTGGCTGGGCTAAACAGCGAGAGAGTAGCAGTGGGAGCGATCGCTAACCAACCACCCAAAGATAGCCACAGCAAACCAAAAGCAAAAAAGTAATTAAACACCTGACCCTTGCCAGTGTTCAACATAATAATCGAGGCCACCAAAATCATCATATAGGAAATAATCGCCGCCAGCTTGGGCTTCAATTTATCAGTCAACCAGCCAAAAATTGGCCGACCTACCCCGTTAAAAATCGCAAAAATCGACACCGCCGCTGTCGCAGTAGCAGTATCTAGACCCACAATTTCTTTGCCAACGTTGCTGGCAATGCCGATCGCCATCAAACCGGCTAGGGTGCCGATCGCATAGCAACTCCACAGGGCAAAGAAACTAGGAGAGCTAAACAAGCTATCAGTAACGGTCACAGCCACTGGAGTACCAGAACTAGCTGCCTGCCAATCAGTAGGAGGAAACTTGAGCTGAGAGGCGATCGCCAGTAAAATCAGCGCAAAAGCCCCACCCAAAATCTGAAAGGTGTTGCTGATGCCATAGCTATCAATGAGGGTCTTAGCTAAGGGCGCAGTTATCAGAGGTGAGAGACCAAAGCCAATGACCGTTAAGCCCACAGCCAAGCCTTTTTTATCGGGGAACCACTTGGCAGTTACCGCGATCGGCACACCATATACAATCCCGACCCCGGCACCAGCGATCAGGCCATAGGTCACTATTAACATCGGAATACTGCTGGCAAAGCTGGACAAAAAATATCCCAAACCTACAATGACACCACCCAAAGCGGTGACTTTCGTTGCACCATAACGCTCGATATATCTCCCGGCGATCGGCATCAACAAAGCAAAGACCACCAACAGCACAGCAAAGGGTAAGAGGGTATCAGTGGCACTAATTGTCACGCCTTTGGCTTTCAAAGCTGCCTCTAGGGGCTTCCGAAAAATACTCCAGGAGTACACTGTGCCCAGACAGAGCTGGGCGGTAATTCCCAATGGTATAAACAGCCAACGGCCTTGGCTAGCCGGTAATCCAAACAGTTTTAGGTCATTCATGGGTGGATATTTTTCCTCACTTCATACTGGTTCACAAATTCCCTTTGAGCATATCAGTCATCTGGGTGAAATTTCTCTGTGAAGATCTAGCGCATTTTAGAAACCTACATTTTCCTCTTTTTTAGGATCGAAGCTAACCAGGTATATTTTCTATGTTTTTCCACTAGCTCCATTTCGCTCGATTCCTCATTGCTGTCAAGCAATGAAGTACTAAAAAACATTCCTACAACTCGTGGAAGATGAAACCATCAAGAGCTAAAATAATGGCAAGCTTTTCACTATTCTTAGTCTATGAAAATTCTGCACGGCACCTGGATTCCTAGCTCCAGTGATGAATTTATTCAAGGAGGTGACTTTTGCTTGTGGGTAGAAACCGATACACCGGAACCGCAGAAGCGCCCAGCCAAAGACAGCCATCCTCAGCAACTAGATAGACAGGAGTTGTGGGCACTTATTGCTGAACTAGGCATTGGTACTTTAGACCCAGCCGGATCACAGCTTGCCACCAAATATTTCATTTTGCCCAGCACCAAAACCGAGCCATTGCCATCGTTGGAGCTGTCGCGTTACCTAGAAACTGAGCCTCCTGAGCCAACCACCTGGAAAACTTGGTCGATCGACTGTTACCGCATAAATTCAATTATCAAAACCCTCAATGACATCCATTTTTGGTGCTTGTATCACGCTACCGAAGTCCAAATTGGCTCTGATCTGCTCTTTTGGTATCACTATAGCCAATCGTTCCAAGAAGTCATTCGCAAAGATCGCTACATTCCTGCATTAAAGTATCACGAAAAGATCGCTGCTAAAAGTAAAAGCAAAAAAGCTACTCCGACCCATGAGATATACCCGGGCTGGGAGATTATTTCTGAAGCCTACGAAACCAAGATCCATCAATACCTAGAATATCTGCCTCTTGTTTGCACTGGTGGCTTAGATAAGCTTAATTCAGCAATGGAGTTTTATGACCCAGAAACTTTGCTGCGACATTTCTCGGAATGCTTGCTACAGCATATAGTCACTACAACGCCTTTCCCTAAAACTTTTGAAACCAAGATTTACAACTCTAGTTTGTTGACCTGCTGCCTAAGTGATTCAGGTCGGAACAGTCTACCTTGGACAAACGCTGGAGCCATAGAAATCTATCAACAATGGCAAGCGTGGAAACAAAAGTTAATTGCAGCTCAAGACAACTCTGATTTTTATCTCTGTTTTCAACTCCAAGAAGCTTCTGCCAAATCTCCTGACGATTGGCAGCTTAAATTCCTAGCTGCCGCCAAAAAAGATCCTTCTAACAAACTCGAACTGAATGACTACTGGAGCATGGGAGTCAAAGCCAAAAAAGATTTGCAGAAACAGTTTGGTCAAGAATTTGAGAAAGGTTTGTTGCTGAATTTAGGTCATGCTGCCCAGATTTATCCCCCCATTTGGCAAGGCTTAGAGACCGATAAACCCGTTGGTTTTAGCCTCAGTGTCAATGCCGCCTTTGAATTTTTATCAGAAACTGCTTGGGTGCTAGAAGATGCTGGTTACAAAGTAAGTGTGCCCGCTTGGTGGACACCCCAAGGCCGAGCCAGAGCAAAACTGCGTCTGAAAACATCGTCATCTAAAAAAGCTGGCGGTAGTAAAGCTAGCAAAGGCTTAATGCAGCTAGATAACTTAATAAATTACCACTACGAACTAGCGATCGGCGACGAAGCCATTACTCCCCAAGAATGGCAGAAACTAGTGGATGCCAAAGCGCCCCTGGTGCAGTTTCGCGGTCAGTGGATGGAGTTGGATATCGCGAAGATGCAGCAGATGCTTCAGTTTTGGCAAAAGAATCAAGAGGCTCAGCCCGAATTGACATTATTGGAATTGATGCAGAAAACTGCCGAAGCTAATGAAGAATTTGAGGTAGATACTGACGAAAACTTGGCAGCAATGATGAGTAAGTTGCATGATCCTAGTCATTTGGAACCGATCGAGAACCCCAAGCTCTTAAAAGCCACTCTGCGAGAATATCAAAAGCGCGGAGTAGCCTGGATTCAGTACTTAGAGCGCCTGGGTTTAAATGCTTGCTTAGCCGATGATATGGGCTTGGGTAAAACGATTCAG
>JANNEH010000169.1:0-8200 GCA_031378405.1 Synechococcales cyanobacterium OTE_75_metabat_409 | reverse complement strand
ACTGCGGCTAAGATACCGGGGAAGGGCCGGGTTGCAGAGCCAGGTTTGGTCGGAATTGCCCCGGGCAAGGGTGTGATCATAATACCGCCGGTTTCGGTTTGCCACCAAGTATCGACGATCGGGCAACGTTCTTTGCCAATTACCCGGTGATACCACATCCAAGCTTCGGGGTTAATTGGTTCACCCACGGTACCTAGCAGCCGCAATGAAGACATATTGCGGGTATTGGGGATTTCTTCGCCCATTTTCACAAAAGTGCGGATAGCAGTGGGAGCAGTATAAAAAATAGTGACTTTGTATTTTTCAATCACATCCCAAAAACAGCCCGGATTGCTAGGACGAGGTGCTCCTTCGTACATTACTGTCGTGGCACCGTTCGATAATGGCCCATAAACAATGTAGCTATGACCAGTAATCCACCCCACATCAGCGGTACACCAATATATATCAGAATCTTTCAGGTCAAAGATCCATTTGGTAGTGATGTGGGTATAGAGGTTGTAGCCACCGGTAGTATGGACGACTCCTTTGGGTTTGCCGGTACTGCCAGAGGTGTAGAGAATAAACAGCATGTCTTCGGCATCCAGTTCGGCGGCGGGACAGTCGGTGGAGGCGGTAGCTTGTTCTTCGTGCCACCAATGGTCGCGATCGGCCACCATGGCAGTTTCTTGTTTGGTGCGTTGGACAACCAAGATTTTTTCTACAGTGGGACAAGCGTTGTTGGAGATCGCATTATCGACTTGTAGTTTTAAGGGCACGATCGCATCTTTGCGCCAGCCGCCATCGGCGGTGATTACCAGTTTGACTTCTCCGGCAATCAGTCGATCGCGCACAGCCTCGGCACTAAAGCCCCCAAAGATCACGGTATGCACGGCTCCGATGCGGGCACAGGCTAGCATGGCCATGGCGGCCTCCGGAATCATCGGCATGTAGATGGCTACTCGATCGCCTTTGACTACTCCTAGTTTAAGGAGGGTGTTGGCCATTTGGCAGACTTCTTGGTGGAGCTGAAAATAAGTGAGGGTGCGGGAGTCGCCGGGTTCGCCTTCCCAGATGAGAGCAGGTTTGTCGCGTCGATCGGTGGTGAGGTGGCGATCGAGGCAGTTGTAGGAAATGTTGATTTTGCCGCCGTCAAACCATTTAGCAAAGGGTGGATTGCTCCAATCTAGGACTGTATGCCAGGGTTTGAACCAATGGAGTTCTTTTTGGGCAAGTTCGCCCCAAAAGGCAGCGGGATCGGCAGCGGCTTGGGCATATAGTGCTTCATAGGCAGCTATGCTGTTGACTGTCGCCCCCTGAGAGAATTCTGGCGCGGGCTGGAACAGGCGCTGTTCTTGAAGTATTGATTCGATGGTTGTATCTGACATAACACTGCGGGGGCGGTAAGATGGAATTGATGATACATTATTGTGCATCGATCATCCTACCAGATCCCTATTGAGCAGCAACAACTACTGGAACTTGAGTAGTAAAACTCAGCCGATCGTTCACCATAGTGACATTAATCGTTTCACCTTCTTTGAAGTCACTGCGCAAAATACCCTTAGCGATCGGAGTTTCTAGTTCTCGCTGAATCGCCCGCTTTAATGGTCGTGCCCCATAGAGCGGGTCGTAGCCCACATCTACAATATAATCTAGCGCCGCATCAGAGAGATTTAGACCGACCTTACGTTCTACTAACCGATCGATCAGGCGCTGAATCTGAATTTGGATAATGCCTCGCAACTGACTCTTTTGCAGACTGTGGAAAATAATTGTGTCATCAATCCGGTTTAAGAATTCTGGCCGGAAACTTTGACCGAGTAACTCCATTACCTGTTTTTGCATTTCATCGTAACGACTATCGTCACCAGCCAACTCTAAAATATATTGGGAGCCAATATTGCTGGTCATAATAATGACGGTGTTTTTAAAGTCGATCGTCCGCCCTTGGGAATCGGTCACTCGCCCATCATCTAAAATTTGCAGCATCACATTAAACACGTCGCTGTGGGCTTTTTCGATTTCATCAAACAGCACGATCGCATAAGGACGGCGGCGAATGGCTTCGGTGAGCTGACCACCTTCTTCGTAACCCACATAGCCGGGAGGCGCACCAATCAACCGCGAAACAGCATGTTTTTCCATGTATTCCGACATATCAATGCGGATCATCGAATCTTCACTGTCGAACAAGAAGTTCGCCAAGGTTTTAGCCAGCTCGGTTTTACCCACACCAGTCGGGCCTAAAAAGATAAAGCTGGCGATCGGGCGGTTGGGGTCTGCTAAACCCGCCCGCGAGCGTTGAATCGCCTCGGCTACCGCCGTCACCGCTTCTTCTTGACCAATGACTCGGCGGTGTAGTTCTTCTTCTAGGTGCAAGAGTTTTTCCCGTTCGCCTTCTACTAGTTTGCTAAGAGGAATACCTGTCCATTTAGAAATAATCTCCGCGATATCTGATTCGGTAACTTCTTCCCGCAGCAGAGATTTACCACTGGTTTGCGCGTCAGCCAAGTGAATTTCGGCTTCTTCTAAAGACTTATGTAGCTCAGTTAGTTTGCCATACTTCAGTTCTGCTGCCCGATTCAGGTCGTAATCTCGCTCAGCTTGCTGGACTTCAATGCTGACTCGATCGATTTCTTCTTTGATTTTTTGGATCTTGGTAATTACATCTTTTTCTGATTGCCATTGAGCATTCAGACCACTTTGCTGTTCTTTGTATTCTGCTAGTTCTTTTTGTAGCCGTTCTAGTCTTTCTTTGGCACCGCTAGAAGTATCTTTATTCAAAGAAAGCCGTTCCATCTCCATCTGCAAGATTTTGCGATCGATCTCATCTAGTTCTTCGGGCTTAGAGGTAATCTCCATTTTCAGCTTGGCGGCGGCTTCATCCATTAAATCGATCGCCTTATCGGGCAAAAACCGATCGCTGATATACCGACTAGAAAGGGTGGCAGCAGCCACCACCGCGTCGTCTGAAATTTTCACCCCATGGTGTAGTTCGTAACGTTCTTTTAAACCCCGCAAAATAGAGATGGCATCTTCCACCGTGGGTTGATCTACATACACCTGTTGGAAACGACGTTCTAACGCAGCATCTTTCTCAATATATTTGCGATACTCATCTAAAGTCGTAGCCCCAATACAGCGCAGCTCTCCCCTCGCCATCATTGGCTTGAGCAAGTTTCCGGCATCCATTGCTCCTTGGGTGGCACCAGCACCGACGACGGTATGGATTTCATCGATAAACAAAATAATATTGCCGTTCGATTCGGTCACTTCTTTTAAGACCGATTTGAGGCGTTCTTCAAATTCCCCCCGATACTTGGCTCCAGCAATCAACGCCCCCATATCTAAGGAAATAAGCTGACGGTTGGTCAAAGATTGCGGGACATCGCCACTGACAATGCGCTGAGCCAAACCTTCGGCGATCGCTGTTTTGCCGACCCCTGGTTCCCCAATCAGAACCGGGTTATTCTTGGTCCGCCGCGAGAGGATCTGGATCGTGCGGCGAATTTCTTCGTCACGGCCAATTACTGGGTCTAGTTTACCCGCTTTAGCCGCCTCGGTCAGATCGCGACCGTACTTAGTCAAAGATTCATATTTGCCTTCTGGGTTCTGGTCAGTGACTTTCTGACTGCCCCGAATTTGGTTGATGGTAACTTTGAGGCGGGCTTCGTCTAGATTGAAATCACTAAATAGTTTCTTGCCCAGTCGCTCGTCTTGAGCGCAGGCTAATACTAGGTGCTCGATCGAAATAAAGTCATCTTTATATTCTTTCTTGAGGGCTTCTGCTCGATCGAACAGCACATCTAGGGTCTTACCCAAATATACCGAATTGTTGGCTCCCCCAATCTTAGGCTGACGTTGTAGGTAGCTTTCTACCGCTTCCCGGAATTTGGGCACATTTACTCCGGCCTTAGTAAAAATGGTGGTAGCCAAGCCCTCTTGTTCTAGCAAAGATTTCAGCAAATGCTCGGTTTCCATTTGCTGATGCTGTGCTTGCTTGGCCACATCTAGCGTGCGGGTGATAACTTGCCAAGCTTTTTCGGTGAACTGTTGAGGGTTGTTGGGTTGCATAAGTGGCTAGATGAATTCTGGATACTAAAAATTTCTACCGGCACAAGACATTGTAAAGATCTTCTGGATCTAAGAGGGATCGGTATTTACTCCAATTCAGATTCTCAGAACTGGCCTAATCAACCCCAGCGTAAGATCGCTGCGCCCCAAGATAAACCAGCACCAAAGCCCGAAGTAGCGATCGTGTCTCCGGCCTTAATTTGTCCAGATCGCACCGCCGCATTCAGGGCGATCGGAATCGAAGCTGCCGAGGTATTGCCATATTCGGCCACGTTACTCACAATTCGCTCTGGGGGCAGACCGATTCGATCAGCCACCGCATCCATAATTCTTTGGTTAGCCTGATGCAAAATTAGCCAGTCAATATCTAATACCTGTAACCCAGCCTTGAATAATGCCTTGTCAATTACATCTGGCACGCTACTCACCGCAAATCGATAAACTTCTTTGCCATTCATGATCAAGTGACCAAAACCGCCCTGTTCTACATTCACCTCGGCACTCAATTGCTGGGTAGTACCGTGATAACGCAGATGTAAAGCTTCATTTTGACTGCCATCGCTGCGCAGCTCAAACCCCAACAAATCATTGCGATCGCTAGCCTGCAAAACTACTGCTCCGGCACCGTCACCGAACAATACACAGGTATTGCGATTTTGCCAATCTACCCAGCGAGAATGAATATCGGCACCAATCACCAAAATATTTTGATAGCTGCCATTTTGAATAAATTGCGAGGCAGTTACTAGGGCAAACACAAAACCCGAGCAAGCCGCACTGAGATCAAAAGCCACTGCTCTGGTGGCTCCAATCTTGGCCTGAATGATGCAAGCACTGCCATACAGATCATCGGGAGTGGAGGTCGCCAAGATAATCATGTCGATGTCATCAGCCCCTAAACCAGCCATTTCCAGCGCCTGCTGGGCAGCAGCAGCTCCTAAACTGCCGATCGACTCTTCAGCACTGGCCAAATGCCGTTGCCGAATACCGGTGCGGCTAGAAATCCATTCATCGCTAGTATCAACAAACTGGCTGAGGGCATCGTTGCTAACTACCGCTGTGGGAGCGGCAGCTCCACAGCCAATAAATGTTACGCCCATAGTTGAGTCACCCCGAATCTTGATAAGTTGATTTATTGTTTGGTTCGGATCTATTGTTTAGTCCGGTCCTGCAGGTGACCGAGCACTTGGTTGTCGATCGCTACCTTAGCTGCTTTCACAGCATTGGCGATCGCAAAAGCATCAGAGCTACCGTGGCTGATAATACAGACTCCTTCGACTCCTAGCAACAAAGCACCACCATGTTCAGCGGCATCGATGCGCTGCTTGAGTCTTTTCAAGTTCGGTTTAAGAATTGCGGCTCCTACTTGGCCTCGGGTACCCCGAGGCAGTTCTTCTTTCAGCATCTGCACCACAATGCCACCCACTGCTTCGGCAAATTTCAGCAAAATATTGCCCACAAAGCCATCACAGACAATTACATCAAAGTCACCCGACAATACGTCTCGGCCTTCGGCGTTACCAGCAAAGGTGATCAGCGAATTTTTGGCCAAAATGCTGTGGGTATTTACGGCCAAATCGTTGCCCTTAGAGTCTTCTTCGCCAATATTCAACAAGCCAACCTTGGGTTTTTCCACTCCCGAGACATACTGGCTGTAGATGGAACCCATGATGGCAAACTGTTCCAAGTACTTGGGTTTGCAGTCTACATTCGCCCCTACATCTAAAATCAAGACCGATCGATCAGGAATAATGGTAGGAAAAATCGCGGCGATCGCTGGTCTTTCGATACCCTTTAATCGCCCTAAACGCAATAAAGCCGCCGCCATTGCTGCTCCAGAATGCCCTGCGGAAACCACGGCATCAGCCTTGCCTTCTTTTACTAGCTTCATACACAGATTAATCGAAGCATTGGGCTTACGTCGCAAAGCACTCAATGGCTCTTCGTCCATCTCGATCGTCCCTTCGGCGGGTACGATTTCAATTTTTTCGGTCACGCCCTGTTCCTTTAAACAAGCGGTGATTTGTTCGGGATCGCCGACTAGTATGACATCTACATCTAGCTCAGACTGTGCCTTAACCGCTCCTGCCACGATCGGAGCGGGGGCAAAATCCCCACCCATTGCATCGAGGGCGATTCTTGCGCGAGATGTGGCCATTGGTGACGAAGTAAAGATAGTAATAACTCCGAATTTTACCAGAAGACGGTCTCTTCCCCTGGTTAGTGTGTGTACCCGATCGGTGAGGAGCTGTTTTTGATCGTGATATAATTGGCAAGGGCTAAGATAGGTCTGTGTTTAGAGGTTTTATGGTAGCTGCTACTCCGGCTGTGTTGGTCATAGAAAATGATCGCAAGGCAATAAATTCTCCACGGTTATTGCTGAATGTCAGCAATACGGTTTTGAATGTTACGACAGAGCAATTCGATCGGCTCTGTATGGATAATCCTGACTTACGCTTAGAATTGACCCCCAATAAAGAATTGATTGTGATGGCTCCAACCGGTGGTGAGAGTAGTAAAAAAAATGCCGACTTAATTGTTGATGTGGGCATTTGGAACCGGCAGACCAACCTAGGTGAAGTCTTTGATTCATCGGGTGGTTATGATTTCACGGCCCTGGGTGGTGGAGTGCTGGCTCCTGATGTTTCTTGGGTTGAAAAGTCTCGCTTGCAAGGGGTGAAAATCGTGGGGTTTATGCAGGTGGTTCCTGATTTTGTGATTGAGCTACGCTCTGCTACGGACAATTTGCAGCCTTTACAACAAAAGATGCAGGAGTATCAACGATTAGGAGTGCGGCTGGGCTTACTGATCAATCCAAAAAATAAGCAGGTGGAAATTTATCGATCGGGGCAAGAGAAGGAGCTGTTGGATTCTCCGGCTTCGATTGACTGCAATGAGGTTATGCCCGGATTTGTATTGAGTTTGACTAGAATGTGGTGAGTATCACTCAAACTGGCAACAATCTTGAATTTTATCGCTGCCACTAATGCCAGCAGCTTTTAGTAATGCCGCCCAAGTATTGGATATTTCTTGATCTTTGCTCTGACGAAAACGATTACCTAGCTGAGTAAGTGCATCATACCAAATGCCATTTTCGGCAAGGATTTGGATGTTCTCTAGGGAAGATTTCCCAGTGGTGAGGGCAGTGGGTGCGGCAATCCGCTGAATCTGTCCTTGGACGAGGAAAGGACTATCGACTCGCTCGTTGTTATCACAATAGAAAGCTACTGCCCAGTGATAGGTGCGATCGATTTTCAGCAGCGCTGTGGGTGGAAATGATATGCTGATCGCGCCGGGTGATATTTTGCTCTTGGTTGTGTATGACTTTTTGGCGACCAATTGGCCATTTTGTTCGCGTACAGTAATCTCCATTAATAAATCTGGAACCAATCCCTGCGGTGTATTGAGCCAGACTGTAGGCCGATCGCTGATTGTTTGTCCCCAGAAAATTTGCTGAGGCAATTTTGGCACTAATGCAGTAATGCCACGATAGGGTTGACAACCGCGTGTACCACCACCTTGAGCGCGATTTCCTGGAATGCCGAGTGAGCTTGGTGGAGTGGGTGGTTTCCAGCGGATTTTGGGGCTGGGTTTAGGGGGAGTAGGAGGGGTGGCAAAAGTGGGAAACGTTGTTGTAGTTACGATCGCAGATAGTAGGAGGCTAGTGATCAAACGAAAGTTTTGGGTGATTTTTTTGATTCGATGAGGAGTTTTCATGGTTTTAGGGTGGATTGTGGATCGAACGGGACACAGACACCAATAGGGATGAAGCAGTTAACGATAAAATTGGCATTCCAATGGGAAGCCAGAATCCGCGAATTAAGCAGAGCCAAGCAGTGCTATAAATTATGGCGATCGCACAGCTCATGAGGAGCCAATAAACAGATTTAGTGCGGATCAGGGCAATCGCTCCACCGATGGTGGCACTGCCGATCGAGAGCATCATTAGTTGGTGAAACGTGACGGGATATAGCAAGGGGCGATTATCTTGTACAGCACTGAGCATTTGGCTCACCATTTGCGCGTGAATGAATACACCGGGTTGTTTTTGGGCAAAACCAGCCCCAAAGGGGGTTGCCCAAAAATCGTTACTGCTCGGATTAACTGAACCAATCAGGATAATCCGATCTTTAATTGTATCTGC
>JANNEH010000155.1:0-14717 GCA_031378405.1 Synechococcales cyanobacterium OTE_75_metabat_409 | reverse complement strand
TTAATGGCTGCACCAATGCGATCGAGGGCATGAACATAGGCCGCAGTCCGCATCGAAATAGACTTTTGCTGCGCGATCGACCAGATTTGCTCAGTTTCTGTCACCATTTTTTGCTTGAGCCGATCGTTCACCTCATCGATCGTCCAATAAAGACCACTACGATTTTGTACCCACTCAAAATAACTCACCGTCACCCCACCGGCATTAATCAGAATATCTGGGAAAACTCGAATCCCTTTAGCCTCCAAAATAGCATCAGCAGCAGCCGTAATCGGGCCATTCGCTGCTTCAAAAATATACTTTGCCCGCACTCCCTGAGCATTGGCCTCAGTGATTTGGTTCTCTAGCGCCGCTGGTACTAGGATATCTACATCTAGTGCCAGTAGTTCCTCATTGCTAATAGTTTTGTAGTCTACAATATTGCAGATTGTTCCATGGCAGTAAACCGCCTTGAGGTCGCGGGTCGAGTTTTTAAACTGCCGCACACTAGCAATATCTAAACCATCTTTGGCATAAATACCACCCTTAGAATCACTCACTGCCACCACCTTATAACCAGCCCGACAGAGCAAATCGGCAATCACTGCGCCCGCATTGCCAAAGCCCTGCACCGCAACTGTAGTGTCTTTGGGCGTAACTTTAAACTTTGGCATCAAAGCCTCGATCGCAAAGAAAGTACCCATACCGGTAGCCGTGTCTCGGCCTAGACTGCCGCCCATACTCAGAGGTTTACCAGTGATCACAGCGGGGACGATTTTGCGTTGAATAATATTGTATTGATCCATCATCCAGCCCATAATGATGCCGTTGGTTTGCACATCTGGAGCCGCGATATCCACATCTGGCCCAATGAAATCGGCGATCGCGTCGATATAACCTCGGCTCAGGCGTTCTAACTCCAGCTTAGAGAGTTGCTTGGGATCGATCGTAATTCCACCTTTGGCACCGCCAAAAGGTATATCCATCACCGCACATTTGAAGGTCATCCAAAAAGCCAAAGACTTTACTTCGTCTAGAGAAACATTGGGATGATAACGAATCCCGCCCTTGGTCGGGCCTCTAGTGTCATCGTAACGCACCCGATAGCCCTGAAAAATTCTTAAAGAGCCATTGTCCATTCGTACTGGAATAGATACCTGTAGGCTGGCTTTGGGGTATTTTAGATGCTCTACGGCATCTTCTGAAATGGAGATGTGCTGGAGAGCATTATCTAGTCTTTGACTGGCTTCTGCGAATAAAGATTCTGCCATAGTTGATAGAGCTACCTTCTTGCTGTTCACGCTGCTATCATACGTCTGATAGCCTACCAAATATCCAAATTAATCAAACTAGATTGCAAGCTTGTGATAGTAATACTTACGAGGTGATTTATGACCGCGATCATTTCCCCCATCCCAATAGACCTGTACCCCAGTGGAGACGGACAACCAGTGGCCGAAACCTTTGATCATTTGTACGCCATTTTAATGACGATCGAACTCCTGCGACTCTATCTTAGCGGTCAACAAGCCACCGTATTAGGCAACCAATACCTTTATTACTCTCAGGGCTATCCCAAACTGCGTATTGCCCCCGATGTCATGGTGATTTTCGGCGTGGCTCCGGGCGGTCGCGACAACTACAAAATTTGGGAAGAAGGAGCCATTCCCCGGGTGGCTTTTGAAATGACCTCCCCCAGCACCCGCAACCAAGATGAAGGATTCAAAAAAGACCTATATGAACAAATGGGTGTTCAAGAATATTGGCAATTCGACCCCAAAGGAGACTGGATTCCCGAACAACTGCGGGGTTATCAATTGGTGCAAGAAGTATATTGCCCGATCGAAGATAACATCAGTCTAGCCCTAGGCTTGCGCCTAGAACCAGCAGATACTCTGATTTCTTTTTACAGACTAGATTCTGGGACAAAGTTGCTGCTGCCATCCGAACTCCAAGCTGGTTGGGCACAAGAGACCGAAGCCCGAGTCGCAGCCGAAGCCAAACTAGCTCAATATGAAGCTCGCTTTGGTAAATTAGCTGATTGATTATGCAACTACCTAACTTTTACACCTCTTCCATTGGCCGCAAAGTGATCATGGCCAGCACCGGACTACTGTTGATGGCTTTCCTGATTGTCCATCTGGGTCTGAATGCCACCATTTTTGTGGGCGATCGAGGTATCTTATTCGATCGAACTGCCCATTTTCTCCACAACAACTGGGGATTACACTTTTTAGAAATCCTGGTTTTCAGCGGCTTCATCCTACATATTTTGCAAGGTATATCGTTAACTCTGCAGAATCGATCGAAGCGCACTACTCCCTACGCCGTCGGTTCAGTTTCATTAACTCCCTCCCGATCGATGGGTATCCTGGGCGCAATAATTTTGGCTTTTTTGCTGCTCCATCTTTACCAATTTTGGCTACCCAATGTGCTTGGTCATAACGATCAATCCTTATCTCGACAAATGCAAGACACCATGAGTCAATGGTGGGTAGTCGCCATTTACGTACTCGGTTGCCTTGCCGTCGCCGCCCATTTATTCCACGGCGGGCGTAGTGCTGCGATCACCTTTGGTCTGGGCGATCGCTTTAGGCAACTGCTCTCGATTTTGGGTGTTAGCTTAGCCCTCGCAGTACCATTTGGTCTAGCGACTATTCCCATCGCTCTTTTTACCAGCTTCCATGCTCAACTCTAAAATTCCGGCAGTACCCCTAGCCCAGCAGTGGCAGACCTACCAAGAAACTGCTCGCCTGGTTAGCCCTGCCAATAAACGCCAGCTAGAAATCATCGTGATTGGTACCGGACTGGCTGGCGCTGCCGCCGCTGCTACCCTAGCTGAACAGGGCTATCGGGTCAAAGCCTTCTGCTTCCAAGATTCCCCCCGCCGTGCCCACAGTATTGCTGCCCAAGGAGGTATTAACGCCGCTAAAAACTATCAAAACGACGGAGATTCTGTCCAACGGCTATTTTACGACACCATCAAAGGGGGAGACTATCGATCGCGCGAAGCCAATGTCTATCGGTTGGCCAGCATCAGCAGCAAAATCATCGATCACTGCGTCGCTCAAGGCGTACCTTTTGCCCGAGAATATGGTGGCACCCTTAGTAATCGCTCTTTTGGGGGCACCCAGGTACAACGTACTTTTTACGCGGCTGGACAGACTGGGCAACAACTATTATTGGGTGCCTATCAAGCCCTAGAAAGACAAGTCGCTCTGGGTCACATCACCATGTATGCCCGCCATGAAATGCTAGAAATCGTCCAGATTGAGGGCAAAGCCCGAGGAATTATTGCCCGTAATTTGGTGACTGGGGTATTAGAAAGGCATTTTGGTCATGCGGTGCTGCTCTGTTCCGGCGGTTACAGTAATGTCTTTTATCTCTCTACTAATGCGATCGGCAGTAACGTTAGTGCCACCTGGAAAGCCCACAAGCAAGGAGCATTGTTTGCCAACCCTAGCTTCACCCAGATTCACCCCACCTGTATTCCGGTGACTGGTGAATATCAGTCTAAGTTAACCCTGATGTCGGAGAGCTTGCGGAACGATGGTCGGATTTGGGTGCCGAGAACATTAGGCGATCGCCGACTAGCGGCTGAGATTCCGGACTCGGAACGAGATTATTTTTTAGAACGGCGTTACCCTGCCTATGGAAACTTGGTGCCCCGGGACATTGCCTCTCGGGCAGTCAAGGAAGTCTGTGACGCGGGCTATGGAGTGGGTAGTTCCCAAAGAGCAGTGTATTTAGATTTTGCTGAAGCCCTGCAGCGCGATGGTCAGGCCGTGTTACAAAACAAATATGGCAATTTGTTTGCCATGTATACCCAAATTACCGGTGAAGACCCTTACCAAACGCCCATGCGAATTTATCCGGCAGTTCACTATACTATGGGCGGTTTGTGGGTAGATTATGAACTCATGACCACTATTCCGGGGCTGTATTGTTTGGGTGAAGCCAACTTTAGTGAACATGGTGCCAATCGTCTCGGTGCCTCGGCGTTGATGCAGGGTTTAGCCGATGGTTATTTCGTGATTCCAGCAACTATTAGTAACTATTTAGCTAACGATATTGGTATCCCTGCCGCAGCGATCGATCGACCAGAATTTGCTCAGGCTGAAAAAGCGGTAATGGCCCGACTCGATCGATTGATCCAAATCCGTGGCAACCAGACCGTAACCAGTTTTCATCGACGCTTGGGTAAAATCCTTTGGGCACATTGTGGCATTGTGCGCAACGCCACAGGTCTACAATCAGCCATTCAAGAAATCCAGGCTTTGCAAAAAGAATTCTGGCAAGATGTAAAAATTCCGGGCATGGTGGCATCGTTAAATCCAGAATTGGATCTAGCCCAGCGAGTCGCTGATTTTTTGGAGCTAGGAGAATTAATGTGTGTGGATGCCCTCCATCGCCAAGAGAGCTGTGGCTGCCACTTTCGCGAAGAATCCCAAACCGATCAAGGCGAAGCCCAACGCCGTGATGCTGAATATGCCCACGTCGCTGCTTGGGAATATCAGCAATCACATCAATGGCAATTTCACCCAGAAGCGTTAAAATTCGAGCTGGCAAAGTTTAGCCAGCGTTCTTACCAATGAAACTCACTCTTAAAATTTGGCGACAATCTTCAGCTCAAGCAACCGGTAAGTTTGTCACCTACCAACTCGCCGATATATCACCAGAAATGTCCTTTTTGGAAATGATCGATCGACTGAACCAAGATCTAATTTTAGCTAATGAAGACCCGATCGCCTTTGACCACGATTGTCGAGAGGGAATTTGTGGTTCTTGTGCCATGTATATCAATGGCCGTCCCCATGGTGCCGATGTGGCTAGCACTACCTGTCAGCTCTATATGCGCTCTTACCAAGATGGAGCGACAATTGTTGTAGAACCCTGGCGAGCTAATGCTTTTCCGGTAATTAAAGATCTAATGGTTGATCGATCGGCGTTCGATCGCATTATCCAAGCAGGCGGCTACATTTCGGTCAATACCGGCAACGAGGTCGATGCTAACACTATGCTTATTTCTAAGGATCAAGCTGATGCAGCTTTTGCCGATGCCATGTGTATTGGCTGCGGAGCATGTGTTGCTGCTTGCAAAAACAGTTCTGCGATGCTGTTTGTAGCTGCCAAAGTATCGCATCTGGCGCTGTTGCCTCAAGGACAACCAGAACGCCAGCGACGAGTGGTGAATATGGTGGCACAGATGGATAAAGAAGGATTTGGCGCTTGTTCCAATACTAGTAGCTGTGCTGCTGTCTGTCCCAAAGAAATTTCTTTAGCAGCAATCTCTCAGCTTAACCGAGAATATCGTCAAGCTCATTAATCCAATTCCATGAGCCATCACAAGATTCAAGTCATTTCATGCTCATAGATAAACTCCGGTTCGATATCCTCCTCATCCTCTATCTTTCCTTTCCGCTCTGGTTGCCGTCGCAATTTATAGGGCGCAACCTCCCAAGGCTGATCGCCACTGGCAATACTATCCAACTGCTGCCACACTAAACTCAGCACCAGATCCAAATTCAGTCGCGTAGCCGCCGAAATCAATATCACATCCTGACCAGCCGCAGTAGCCAGTTCTTGCTGCAACAATTCCAGCTCTTCATCATCCAACACATCAGCCTTATTGATCGCCAAAATCTGCGGCTTCTTATCCAGCGCCTCATCGTAAGCCAACAACTCCCGCCGAATAGTTTGGTAAGCACCGATCGGGTCTTCCCCCGTAGCATCGACCAAATGCACTAACACCTTCGTGCGCTCAATATGCCGCAGAAACTCATGACCCAAGCCTGCGCCACCCGCCGCACCTGCAATCAAACCGGGAATATCGGCAAAGAGCGTCCCGTCACCGCTGGGCTTCCGCACTACGCCCAAGTTAGGTACTAAGGTAGTAAATGGATAATCGGCCACCTTCGGGCGAGCCGATGACACCGCCGAAATCAGAGTGGATTTGCCAGCATTGGGCATCCCAATAATCCCTACTTCTGCCAGGAGCTTGAGTTCTAGGGCGATCGATCTAATCACTCCTGGTTTCCCGGGCATCGCCCGTTCGGGGGCACGGTTGCTGTTGGTCAAAAAACACTCATTTCCTAAGCCACCTTTGCCACCCCGAGCGACACAGTACTCCGCACCATTTTCGGTGAGATCCACCAACATTTCTTCGGTATCTAAGTCGTAAATAATGGTGCCGCAAGGTACTTCCACAATTAAATCTTTACCAGATTCCCCTGTGCAGCTTTTGATGCCACCCTTTTTGCCATCATCGGCCTTAAAGCGCCGTCGGTAGCGAAAATCTAACAGGGTCTGCAAATCTTCGACTGCCCGGAAAAATACTGAGCCACCATGACCACCGTTGCCACCAGATGGCCCACCAGCGGGCACGAATTTCTCGCGCCGGAAGGATACCATTCCGTTACCACCGTTACCGGCTGCTACTTCTACTTCTGCTCGATCGATGAACTGCATATAATTCCTGGGCTGAGCTTGACATTTTACCTCGATTTAGACTCTTTTACCAGCGATTCTAAATTTAGGACTGGAAAGAGGTTCAGCTTGCCTGATCTAACTCCACTTCTTTCTATGCGATTGGCTAATTAAACGGTGAATTGATTTAATAAGATTTTCGGGCTACCATACTCTGATCTTTAGATCGAACCTGGTTGAGGGACGGGTTCTGGCGGTTTAGAATTTGCCATAGCCGCTAATATGCGATCGGCCAATTCATCACTGACCTTACGAAACAGTACCATCTGATGATCTTGGATGATTTGACTACATTTGCCCAAACTACCCGCGATCGTATTGTATAACCGTTCCTTAGCGTCGGGGGTAAAGATGTCATATAACATCTGCGCTTGATCGAAATAGTCCTCATCATCTAAAAGTATCCGGGCGGCTAATCCTTCTTCTACATGGTATGGACGTTCTTTTGCAGCGGGATCTACTTGCGGATAATCTTGATGAGTGGGGTGATAATTGATTCGCCCACCGTTGTTTCCATCTGATCTCATTAACCCATCTTGGTAGGGCGTGTTAGCAGTTGTAGCATGAGGGCTGTTGACCGGCAAAGTTTCATAGTTGACACCCAATCGGTAGCGATGACTATCAGGATAAGACATAATCCTTGCTTGCAGCATTCGATCGGGTGACCAAGAGATGCCAGGAACTACATTACCAGGTGAGAAGGCGGCTTGCTCAACTTCGGCAAAGTAGTTCTCAGGATTGCGGTTGAGTTCAAATTTCCCCACCCGTTGGAGTGGAAACTCAGCGTGTGGCCAAACCTTAGTGAGATCAAAGGGATTCCACCGGAAATTTGCGGCTTGTTCTTCGGTCATAGTTTGGATATGCATTGTCCAAGAGGGATAGTTTCCCTGGTCGATGGCATAGTACAGATCTTTAGTTGCCCAGCGAGGTTCAATTCCCTGCATCTGCATCCATTCAGCCTCGGTGAAGTTCTTAATCCCCTGATCGGTTTTGAAGTGGAACTTCACCCAAGTTCGACTGTCAGTAGCATTAATCATGCTAAAGGTATGGCTCCCATAGCCATTGATGTGTCGCCAGCCCATTGGTGCACCGCGATCGCCCATTAGCCATAATACTTGATGAATACTTTCGGGGGACAATGACCAAAAATCCCACCACATTTCATCCTGTCGCCAGGAGTGATGGGGATGCTCTTTTTGAGAACGAATGAAGTCCATAAATTTCATTGGATCACGGACAAAAAAAACTGGCGTATTATTGCCGACCATATCCCAGTTGCCATCTTCGGTGTAGAATTTGACCGAAAATCCACGCAGATCTCGATAGATATCTGAACCACCTTTAGATTTAGCAACAGTAGAAAACCGTGCAAAAAGTTCAGTTTGTTTGCCAATTTCGGCAAATAGTTTTGCTTTGCTATAGCGAGTAATATCGTCGGTAACAGTAAAGGTGCCATAAGCACCAGAACCCAGTGCGTGGACTACTCTCTCGGGGATGCGCTCCCGATTAAAATGTGCCATTTTTTCTAGCAGGGTAAAGTCTTCCATTAAAAGTGGACCGCGTTCACCTACTGTTTTGGAAACTTCATTACTAGGGAGAGAAATACCAGCAGCATTAGTCAATCTTTCGTTTTGGTTAGACATGTTTTAAGCCTGCATTTTGTGCTTGTAGTTTCTTTTACCTGAGTTCTTCTTAAGGGATAATGAGATTTGCCCTCATCCTCCTGAACAAACTCGCATATAGTGCGGGTTTCACCTCCCGGGTTCAAGCCGCAACGGCATAATGCAGCTTCATGAACCTGATAGTTGTAAATCCGCACTATTGCTGTTATCTAGCTAAAACTACCGAACGTTGGGATCACGGTAAGCAGGGGCATCATCACGACGTATTATGGTGCGGTCTTCTTCTTTTCGCCGTCCCAAGAATCCAAGTAAACCCGCTAAGCCAGCCAACCCCCATAGACCTGAATTGTCATTGTTGCGTTGGTAAGTAGTAGTGGTATCTGTACCTTGATTACTTGTGTTAGGGGTAGTGGTATTGCCTGTGGAGGGAACGGCTACTTGAGCAGCAGCGGGCAAAGTCATAGGTACAATTGAAGCAATGGTAGCAAAGATACTAGCACTGATAAAGGCGATCGAAGATGATTTTTTCATGGGTTTGAGTTCCGTTGTTTACTAAGTATGTTGTCTTTCGCAAGTGCGGCTAAAAATTTTGTGCGACTGTTCTGAAATCATTGGCTTGATTGCTTACCAATTTACCAAATAGTTTTGGTAGATAGCTCTGTCATAAGTACCATGTTTAGAAAATTGAGGTATTTCTAATGACTGGACAGTGCGAAGTTCTTTGTATAAGAAAGAACATTTCTATAGCTCTAGGCAAGTAATGTGGAGCAAGTTTACCTTGGTTTAATAAAGTGGACATTCCTGAGTTTAATCAACGTAGAATGTTGTTGAACTGTTGCGGAGTAAGCGATCGAAGCATTGTCAATTTGTTGGGAGCTGCGCTAATAGCATTCACGTATCCAGTTTGCAGGTATGGATGATAAGCTTTCTGATTATTTAGGTGAGTTTGCAGTAGGGCTAAAATGAAGGTGTGGGAGTATTTCTTGAGTGGATCTATGCCTTTTGTTGGGGTAAAAAAATCAAAATCAGGCACAAAAATCTTGGTAAAAGAGCGAACATCGGTAGTATGACCAACTCCTTCTACTACGAAGAGATAGCGTTGAGAAGCAGTCATCCATGAAAAAGGTTTTACTTGTTCTGGCACTGCTGAAGCGATAGTATCGTCACTAGCTGCCACAATTGCCACCGGGATTTTGACCTTGGCGATCCCCGTTGGTCCGAAGATGCTGCTATCAATAGGATTAATGGCCAAGGCAAACTTGATCCGATCGTCCCGAAAATTATAGGGCTGGCGGGGCAGCTTCAAAGCCTCGCATTGTAGCAGCAGCGAGACGTTAACAGAATCAATTTCTTGGCTACATCCCTTCGTTAAATAATCAAAATCAATAGTTGCTCCAGCTAGGGCTAGAGCAGTGTAGCCACCAAAGGAATGACCGATCACACCGGCTTGCTGGACATTCACCAGTCCTGGAAAACGCTGTGTTATGTCATCCAAAACATAGCTGACATCTTTTGGTCGATCGATAAATTCACTAACATCAAAGACCTCTTTGGTTCGTCCTTTCAGTAAATTTTGGAGTTTTGCTAAGTTGCTGCCAGGATGTTCGATCGTTACTGCCACAAAACCATGAGAGGCCAAATGTCTGGCGATCGCGGCAAAATGCTGGCGATCAGAGGCCAGTCCGTGAGATAAAACGACCACCGAAGCTGTTGCAGGCATTCCTTGGGGCAAATAGAAATCCACGGTAAATTGACGATTTCGCTGAATATCTGTGAGTACCTCTGTTTGTAATTTGACTCGATACTTCCCTGCCGTAGTCAAATCTGCCATACTTTTTAGATCAATTTTTGGCTCAGATCGGGCTGATTCTGCTGATATTTTTTTCACTCCAGAGACCATGCTCTTTGTTTCTTTACTTAATTTTTCAATCTTGTTAGTGATCTCAAAGCCTTTTTCTATATTTAAGTGAATGGTTGAGTTGGGATATTTTCGTAAGAAGTTGACTAGAGATAAACCATCAGGATCGCCTGCTGCCAAGACTAATCCGCTGCGAATGGACTCAGCTCCATTCGACTTGTGAGTTTCCCCAGCCGAGTCACGGCTGATCAGTGGAACCAGATCGCCCAAGTAAATCAGAATCTTTTCACCCATTGCAGAGTGCAGCAATTGAGATATTTGTAATTCCGTAAATTCTGAGCGTACAGTCAAGAGTTGTCTAATATACGCGCGATCGTCTTCCTTCATCAACTTCAGAAAGGAATCTAGTTCTTGACCAGCGCGTTCTTCTTTTCCATAAGTTTCCAACTCTTTGACAGAAACACCAAGTTTGATCGGATCAATCCCAAATTCGACTCGCTCTGCTGCTTGAACTGAACTGATCGTGATAGATATCACCCCGGTAGCCAGATAAATGAACCAACTCAAAGATTTTCTGGTCTGGAAGTTTGTATTGAGGCTGACTAAATAAAACATGTTTTACGCAACCATTTGAGATTTGTTTCTGCCAAATTGCCATAGTAAAATGAGACCCAGCCCAAATAGGTTGATGAGGAAAACTATCAGTCCACCCAAAAATGGAATTAATGTTAGAGCAGTTAGAATCGCCAAACCTGCCAAAAATTGCCGCTGTAATGATCCTTTTTCATTAGAAATGATGCTTTGGCCAACAAAAAGTGCCACACCTAGTGACCCAACCAGAGAAGTGATCACTACAATCAAGCTCAGTAGTGGAATCAAAGGAATACCAATCAGTGTGATAGCCAGAAATACAGTGGCAAATGCTACAGCAATAACTGCACCGATCCCCCATAGAGCTGCTGCACCAGGAGCCTGCTGCAATTGCGTCGCCAAGTGTGGCAGGAAACGTGGACTATTTTGTAAAATTATTAATCCAAGTATGCCTGCTATGATAGCAGCACAAACTCTAAAAACAGCACTAAAAAAATAGTTTCGTAAAAAACTTGGTCTGGCATAAGAGCCATACATCATGCCATGTCGATCGCTGAATGTGGCTTTCTCGCCAGTAATAATTGCCCCTGGTTCTTGGATGATTTTACCCCCAAAGGAATAAGCATCGCCATCCACTCGTGCTCCTGGTTTGAGAATGATATCGCCACCAAAGGCAATTGCTGTATCTGTAACCCTAGCATTTGGTGACACCGTAACGCTGCCCCCAAAAGCATGGGCATTTTCGACAGTTTGGTTTTCTGGTACGGTCACACTGCCGCCAAAGCGCAGAAGGTTGGTATTGTTGATATTGATGTCAGTCTGTGCCAAAGCATTTCCTGCAAATAGTAGGCAAATGGTGACAATAAAAGCGAGAATAAATTGTGGCAATTTCATAAAGTTGATCCTTTTTTTGATGCCGATCGGCTTTTATTCAATCTATACAGTCGTTTCGTATACCAATTCAGTAACTAGGAATTCAAAAGACGCTGCAAGATGAAGAGAACATCGATTATATTTTAGACTACAGAAATAGAATGAGGAACTTGTGAGGATATATTTTTGACTTTTGTTATGTTTCGATCTTTGGATCACCAAGTCAAGGTAAATCCAAACGCATTGAGACACACAGGCAAACGCTAACAAATAACCACTGCGCTGTAGGCGGGGATTATCGCGTTGGGTCGGTTGCAGTTGGTAAATCGATAAATCAACCTTTAGATAGATATAATCACCAGCTTTTTTATTACAATCTATGTCAGTAGAAAGAGAGAATTCTTCTGATTTTCAATACTTGATGATTTGGATTGCCGAAAAATGCCAGTGATTCACAGATTTAATCTCCAATAAGTGATGGGTATCATACCGGTCTCTTTTGATGAAGATAAGTAACATTCTTTACTGTTTTTCCCTTGTCTCTATCTTTGGAGAGAGAGGACTATGGATTTTAACGGTTAACCTTAAGTATTGATGGAATTAATGACGTTTGTATTTTATTTCTTTGATAACTGTCATAATTTTAGCTCTTACATTTTAGGATACTAACTTCATGAAAAAGATAACTTTGCTTTCATTAGCATGTGTAGGGTTAGTTATAACCATGCCTCTTGCGGCAACTGCACTGAATTCGCCAGAAAATGGTCAGGGAGTAAGACAGGAGGAGAATCTGCTGCTTGCTCAATACCGTCGAAACTACAATCGTCAGTACGCTGTATATTATCGCAATGCTCGTTATGGGCAATGGATGCTAGATGGTTCTCATTCATACCGTCGAGATGCTGAACGTGCCGAACGCAGATTGCAGCGACGTGGTTATCTGACATATATTCGTGAGTCGATGTATGGTCGTGGTAATCGTGACCGTGAGGACTATCGTGATAGATATCGCGATCAATAGTCCTGAATAAGTGAAAAAAAATCGCTTGCTCCTACAAGAATTTTTTTGGGAGTATGGCGATTTTTTTGTTAGATAAACACCATATTTTAAACAACCGGTTTCAAAATAATGTTAGCTATTAACTTAGATTTGAAAAAAGGTATTGACTCATTGCCAGAGAAACTGCGCCAGCTAAGAACAAATAAGTGGCTGATGGGTTCTTTGGTGGCAATATCTCTGATTGGAATTGGCAGCTATGTTGCCTATTACCAACTAGTTACAGCACCCCAGCAGCGGGCGCTGCGCAAAATTAAGACAACACCTGTTACCCGAGGCGATTTAACAATCGTGATTTCGGCAAATGGCACAGTGCAACCCGAAAGTTCAGTTAATGTTAGCCCCAAAACCTCTGGGGTATTAAAAAAGCTTTTGGTCGAAGAAGGTCAGTATGTACAGCCCGGAGAGATTGTGGCTTATATGGATAGCTCCAATCTGCAAGGACAATTACTGCAAGCTAGAGGCAATTTGGCTGCTGCTCAGGCCAATTTAACGAAAATAACGGCTGGCAATCGATCGCAAGATATTGCTCAAGCTCAGTCCCAGTTGGATGGAGCCAATGCCAGCTTACAAAAACTGGTGGCTGGAAACCGATCGCAAGATATCGCCCAGGCTCAAGCCCAGGTCGATGAAGCTAATGCCAATGTGCGCAAGTTACTGGCTGGAAACCGATCGCAAGATATTGCCCAAGCCCAAGCCAATTTAAGTAAAGTCCAAGTCACCTATCGGCAAGCAGAAGAAGATATGCTGCGCACCCAAAAGTTACAAGTAGCCGGGGCGATCTCTCAACAAGCATTTAGTACTGCTCGATCGACCCGCGACGGTGCCCAAGCCCAAGTGGATCAAGCGCAACAAGCCCTCAATTTGCTCAAAGCTGGAGCACGTCCTGAAGATATTTCCCAGGTCAGAAGCGTGCTGAGACAGCGCCGAGAGGCATTGAATTTACTCAAAGCTGGGTCACGTCCCGAAGATATTGATCAAGCTAAAAGTGTGGTGCAACAACGCCAAGAGGCATTAGATTTACTCAAAGCTGGGTCACGCCCTGAAGATATTGATCAAGCTCGTGCGCAGGTAATGGCTGCCCAAGGTGCCGTAGCGATTGTCCAACGAAATATCGACGACACCGTTATTCGCGCTCCTTTTGCCGGGATTGTTTCTCGTAAATATGCTGATCCTGGGGCGTTTGTTACTCCTACCACAGCAGGAAGTGCGGTAACTTCAGCGACATCATCTTCTATTCTTTCATTGGCATCGACCAATGAAATTGTGGCGCAGGTGGCCGAAGCCAGTATCGCTAAGATTCGGGTTGGTCAAATAGCAATTATCAAAGTAGATGCTTACACTGGCAAGACCTTTGAAGGCAAGGTAACACAGGTTGCTACCCAGTCCTTGGTACAACAAAATGTGACCAGTTTTGAGGTAAAAGTAGCAGTTACTGACTCCCAACGATTGCTTTATCAGGGGATGAATGTGGCGATCGATTTCAAGGCTGGAGAATTGAATCAGGTGCTAATTGTGCCGACAGCTTCGATCGTTCAACAAGCAAGCGCTCAGGGTGTATTTGTATCTAAAACAGGCGGCGATCCGATATTTATGCCGATCGTGGTAGGGACGACTGTAAATGACAAAACCGAGGTCAAGTCTGGTTTAACTGGGAACGAACGGGTTTTACTCACTTTTCCAGCCGGAACCCGCAAGGCTTCTTCGGTTACAGGTGGATAGACAATCGGATATTACACTTTCAGAAACCACTATATAGATACTTGAACTCATGCGCAGATCTACCGACCCTGCCCTACGGGCACCCCTCCGTTTGCGAAGCAGAAGCGGAGATTTTCTCGACAAATCTCTCCTGCGCTCATCCCGCCGCCACAAACGCAAAATCTCACTGTTGGAAATATTTCTGATGGCAGTCGAAACCCTGTGGAGCAACAAAATCCGCAGCGGATTGACGATGCTGGGTGTAATTATTGGGATTTCTTCTGTAATTGCGATTACCTCGATCGGTCAAGGCGTGCAAAAAGCCACCGAGTTAAGAATTGAGGCACTGGGCACCAATATCCTCCAAGTCTCTGCTGCCGCCGCGAGAACGGGCGGTATTAGTCAAGGGGCTGGCTCTGCGAGTACCTTAACTTGGGAAGATGCGCGCTCGATCGCCAAACAAGTCCCCGCCGCTACAGCGGTGTCAGCATTTTTATATCGCCCAGGTGTTCAGGTGGTACGTGGCAACGTCAATATTTCGATAAATGCT
>JANNEH010000140.1:0-3679 GCA_031378405.1 Synechococcales cyanobacterium OTE_75_metabat_409 | reverse complement strand
AGTGTTCGATAAACAGCCCCAGCTTTCGGTGGTGGTTGTCTTCACGCTCAACAAAAACCACCGAAAATTCTTGGGTTGCACATTGATAAAATCTACCAATTTATATACTGGCTCGCAAAGCTGTTGATATTTCAGAATATTGGAAATTAAAACCTCGATCGAGTAACGCTTTGGGTAATACTTGTTGACCATCCAGTACTACCGTTGCGCCTTCACCCAGCATAGTTTCCAATACAAATCCGGGAACTGGCATCCAGGAAGGTCTGGCCATCACTACTCCTAGTTGCTGACAGAGTTCCTTCATTTTTACTGGTTGGGGAGCAGTAGCGTTGAAGGTGCCAGACATATTGACATCTTGAAGTGCGGTAAGGATCATAGCTACTATGTCATCTAATTGAATCCAAGAAAACCACTGGTTGCCACTGCCGATCGGTCCACCAACAAACATTTTAAAGGCTGGTACCATTTTGGCCAAAGCCCCACCGTTACCCAAGACAATGCCAAAGCGCAATATTACTGATCGCACAGAGGTGGCTTGAGCTGCTGCTTCCCACTTTTGACAAATTTCTGCCAAAAAATCACTCCCTGCCGGACTAGTTTCATCAAAAGTAGCGGTTTCGCTGATTCCGTAGTAGCCGATCGCCGAAGCATTGATTAATACTTGGGGTTTGGGGTTCGCTTGCTCGATCGCTGCCACGATTTTTTGGGTACCAAGTTCACGGCTGTCTAAAATGATTTTTTTCTGCTCTACCGTCCATTTTTTCTCAGCGATTGGCTCTCCGGCTAGGTTCACTACGGCATCACAGCCTTCGATCGACTTTTGCCAGTCACCGTTTTCTAAGGGGCGATATTGTACTACTTGAGCTGAGGGAAACTTCGCCTGGGCGTTGCTAGCATTGCGAGTCAACACTAGTACTTGATCTCCTTGTGCCAATAATTTTTCTACCAACCGACTGCCAACGAAGCCCGTGGCTCCGGTAATAGCTACTTTCATATAACCCAGAATATTTTTATTTATTCATGGAATTATAACGCTGATTAGCAGTAGCCATCGATGATGTGCTGTATAACAATATTGCCAGCATAAGCTCGTTTTGCTTTGGCGATCGAGTCACCTACTTTCACCGCCCGATCAATCCCCATGTTTCGGCCTGCGACCTCAATACCCACCACTGTCTTTTTGCCTTGAGTCTCTTGAATATCTACCACCATGTTGGAGTAGATCAACCTTTGTACTTGACCATAGCAAAGGGTTTCTGTCTTAGTCTCTGCTGGTTGGCCGAGCTTTTCTAGCACATTTGCTTCTGACATATTGTATTTAATGCCATTGAAAGAGATTTTATTGAAGTTTATGTTATTACTTGCTATTTGCGGTGTTGGAGAAAGGTCAATGGCCGGAGTGCTAATCGTGGATGCGGAAATTAAAATAACGACAGTTAAGAGAGAGATGATCGATTTAAGGACATTTGATAACAAAAATTAGGTTGCAAGGTTGATTCTACACTACCGAGTAATTGGTTATGATAGAAATCAGGTTTTGGATGAGGATTATGTCTACAGCTAATTTTCTGCATGTTGGCCATCTGCGGCAGGTTCACCATATTGCCTTGAACGTACTGGATTTACGGGCTGCACGGTATTTCTATGGCCAGGTTTTAGGTCTGGAAGAATTAACCGGATCAGAGATTCCCAGTAGTATTGCCCCATTGGTTGCTGCCGGTAAAGTCGCTAATTTTCGTACTCCTGATGGGACTATTTTGGATCTTTTTGCTGAACCTGAGCTGACAGCACCCGATCCTGACCCAACCATACAGTTTACTCGTGCCAATCATTTGGCTTTTGATATTGACCCACAGTTATTTGATTTTGCTGTCCAAGTTCTCCGGGAAAACAACATCAGAATCGAGGGTGAGCCTGTCACCAGATCCACCGGGCGGGGAGTCTATTTTTATGATCCAGATGGCTTGATGATCGAGATTCGCTGTGATCCTATATAGGTTATAATAGTAGTGAATCTAATTAATTTTTCACTACTATGAAAAAGATTTTAATAACCGTAGCTTTGATCGCTACAACGGTGTCACAGTCGATCATTGGATTTCCCCTGGCCGCTGCGGCTCAGAAGAAATTTAACGGTTTAGATCAAAGTTGTAAACCAGCCCCTACCGGAGATGAAGAATGGACGATCGAGAAAACCTTTCAATTCTCTGAACAAGGTAAAAACTACAAACTTATTCTATCTAAAATGATCGATGGTAGTGGTTCGATCTGTCTATTACAAGGAAAGTTCAGCAAACCAATCGGCTTGAAATATTGGGAATCAGAATTTATTGATGGGGTCGATCGAGTGAGTGCCAAGGTTTTCACCTTCCAAGTCCATGAGGGCAATGGCACCCCTACTCCCACAAAAAAATATCGCTTAAACCTCACCCAACCCCAAAATCCCCAGATCACGCTATTGAAGAAATGGATTATTCCTTAGTCTGGGCAATCACCGTGCGATGACGTGGACTGTTGGCCACCAATTTGGCTGTCTTAAATCCAGTGGTTTGCAGAGCCAGATCAATATCCAAACTAAAATACTGATCTAGATAAGGCTCGGTGCTTTTGAGGAGAGTCAAAATATAGGGCGGCATTTGACTATAGATTTCCGAAGCTGGGTTCATATCCATAATGGCAATATGGCCACCAGGTTTCAACAACCGCCGCGCCTCTTGGAAAATTTCTAACGTGGCTGCTTGTGGTAGCTCGTGACAAATTAAGAACAATGAAACCAAATCATAGCTAGCTGCGGGCAAATCGGTGTGCTCAGCAGCAGCATGTACCCATTTAATATTTTCGGAGTCATGACGATAGTTGGCCACAGTCAAAAAGTAGGGCGACAGATCGACCCCAGTCATCTCTGCCTGGGGATAAACTGACTGCATGGCCACCGTGCTCATGCCTACACTGCAACCAATATCCACAATCTGTTGTGGGGCATGGGGAATATGTTCTTGGATAATTTGGTGATAGCTGTGACGCAGTTGCTGATCGCCGGTTCTGCCAGTTTCTGCAAAAATCTTGGCATGGACAGAATAGGCGGCTACTTCAACTTCCATCGCTGGTTCCCAGCCCATATTACCTTCGGAGTAGGCATGAAAAGAAGTGAGATAGTAATCGGGATAGGTGGTTTGAGGGTTGGTAAACTGCGCTAATTCTGTTTCCCATGCCGGATCAAAGGGTTGATCTGTCTCTCTGGCTTTCAGGGTTTTCACATCGTTGCGCCATGCTACTCCGATCGACTCTGCTCTTTTAATGATTAAATTCCGCGCTCGATTTTTGGCAAAAGCCGCCAGAGGCTTGACCGCGAGCAAACTGTTGACTACCTGGGTCGCAAGGCGATTTACCAAAGGAGTAGAAGAATTAGTTGTAGGGTTTGAGGTATTCATAAAAAATTCTGAACGACTGGGTGTTGTGAGCGAAAGTGTTTTACTGCGGCTACTCGGGAAGTTTCACCAATTAAAATACAGTCAGCCAAGATGGCCAAATCGATCGATGCCAAAACCGGAATCTGGGAGTTTTCACATCTTTGGTAGCCAGTAGGTTGCAAATGGTAGCAAGCCAAAACACCGTCTTCCCATAGCCAAACCTCATGCACTCCCAACAACTGATAGCAATTTAGCTTCGATTCATCACC
>JANNEH010000138.1:0-28510 GCA_031378405.1 Synechococcales cyanobacterium OTE_75_metabat_409 | reverse complement strand
TGCACAAAATCAACCTGATCGAAAGCCCCAACAACTCCTGCGAAATTCTGTGGAGCAAAGATGCGCCCAAGATAGCCGTTAGCGCAGCTTCTCCGGAAAAAAGTCGGCAAATCCCCGCTCTAGCTGCCAGATAGCAGGCTATCATCTCTGGGGTAGCAAGGCATCGTAAAATCTTTGACCAAGCTCTGGCTCAACATCTTTTGTAACGAAAGCTGATACATTTTGCCCTTGTTTCTGGGGATCGGAAATGGTCGTGATAAGATGTAGAGAAAATTTGCGCATTCTGGACGTTGATCGAGCCTAAAGCCATATTAGGCAGACGTTCGGGGCATTAGCGGATGAACTAAACAGTCGATCCCTAAAAGAATACCCCTATAAAACTTAGGATAAAAATCATGAGTGACATTCAAGAAGAAACCAAGGTTGTAGAAACCACCACGGCAGACATGCCCAATCCTCTGGGGATCAATTCCGGCACTAGCGCCCCTTTAGCGAAGATTTCCACCAATGATCTGGGTCTTTCGGACATGACCAAGCAGGCCACCGAATTTTTGTCCTCGTTACCCACAGATGTCAAAAAGTTCTACGCTGACAACAAAAGTGCTGTCACTACCGTAGGCATCGTTTTTGGCACCATTGTGGGGTTGAAGTTGACTTTAGCCGTGCTGTCGGCGATCAACGAAATCCCCCTGCTCGCGCCTACCTTTGAGATGGTTGGACTTGGCTATACGGCCTGGTTTGTATGGCGTTACTTATTTAGAGCAGAGACCCGTAACGAATTGACTAGCGAGTTTAACAACTTCAAGTCTGGCATTTTTGGCAAAAAAGATGCCTAGTCTGTAGGTGAAATAGTAAATACCCGATCGCCCATAATCGATCGGGTATTTTTATGCCTAGTTCACGGATTTTATGTTTAGTTCACGGAACTTATTAAAACTACTGACCGTCCCCATTCAATATTCTTTACAATCGAACCCAGCATGTCTTTTCGCACTCTGCCAATTTTGACCGCCTTGATTTTGACTAGCACTCCAGCACTGATTGCTCAAGCTGCTAGCCCAAAATCTGAAATTCAGAGCAATTACAACAAAATTGCCGCAGCCTTTGCCCGGAAAGATGTTCGAGCTGCTACTAGCTACTGTGCTGATGATTATGTCGGCACTACTGCCCAAGGAACCACTCGTACTGTTACTGAATTGCGCGATTACTATACTCCTTTGCTGCGGCAGGTGAAAGTCAACAGCAGCAAAATTTCTATTCAATCTTTCAATGCCCAAGGGAATCAGGCCGAAGTAGTCGCTCAGCAAAGATCAAATATGGTGCTTGGCTCTAACAAAATAGTTGCAGAAAGCACTTTTCGGGATACCTGGGTAAAAACGGCAGCGGGCTGGCGCATTCAGCAAAGCCAAGTTTTAAGCGAGAATAACACTGTTAATGGCAAACCTGTTTCTAACTAAACATTAGGCAAAAAAGTAGATCCAGACCGGAATCATTACCAAGAAGATTGCGGTGCTGTTAATGATGCTGCTGGCGGCTAAATCTCGATCGAGGTTATATTCTTCCGAAAGAATTAGCCCCGCAAAAGCCGAAGGTACTCCAGCCATAATGACCAGTGCCAATCTTCCCTGACTGGGCATTTCAATCAACAAAGTGCTCAGTCCCAATGCTCCGGGCATCACCACTGTCTTGAGAACAGCCGGGATAGCTGCTAGCCGCAGGCTTTGCCAACCCTCGATTTGACTGAGGCGAATTCCCATTAAAACAAATGCTCCGGCAATTACCACCACCACTGAGCTATGCAAAACTGTTTCGATCGCCTCTGGCAAAACGGTATTGCGGCTGGTGAACCCCAATAAAAAGCCCCAGAGAGAAGGCACCGTCACCACATCTTTGACTAGTTCCCACCAGGGGCGGCTAGTACCTAACTGCCGACCATAATAGCTGGCTACCAACACACCGAAACAATAAGTTCCCATCACATTTTGGGTGACGCTATAAAATACCGCCCAAGACAAACTCTCTTGATCTACTAAAAACGGCACCACCGAAAGCCCAATAAAGCCGGTATTGCCCAGCATCGAACAGAGTAACCAACTACCCTGTAAGCTAGGATTTTCTAGGCGAGGGATATGCAGCCAGCGACGACAGAGATATAGACTTACCGCCCCGAGTGACAATCCGAATAGAATAGCGCCTATGGTAATCAGCGGCGCTATCTTGGTCGTAGATAAATCACCGGTTTGGCGCGCCAGGGCAAAAATTTCGCAGGGCACCCCCACCCAATAAAGGCTCCGCCCCAATAGTTTGGGGAACCCCTCGGGGAGAAATTTCACTATTAGGAAACCAATTCCAGTCCAGAAAAATAATGGGGTATATGCTTGGATGAGACTCTCAGGCATGTTATTGAATTATGGTCATATCTTTAATCAGCCAACGGCCAGTACTATTGACTAAGGCATAGCGCACCCGCACGTCTTTGTTGTATGACTTGCCATAATCCAACTGTTTGTCAGCAGTATAAAAATTGGATACTTCTTTCACGGTAGCTTCGATCGTTCCACCACCCGGAGTATTACTGACTGCATCAATTTTTACCACCTGTTGATGCTCCCAATAAGAACCTGCTGCTTTGGCTTCCTTGGCTCGTCTTTTCGCCCTAGTCAGAGCAGGTTCGGTCAAAACCTGATCTAAAGATGCCACATCATATTGCTGGGACAAAGCTTTATTTTTAGCTTTCAGCCATGATTCCACCAGAGTTTGGGCATTATCGACCGTGAGCTTGGTATCGGTTACCACTGGAGCTTTGGTAGCTGTTGCTGCCCGACTAGTCGAGGTGGTGGGAACGGCAGGTGGCGAAATTTTCTTGGCCGTAGAAATCACCTCTGGTGTTTTGGCTCCTTTGAAAAAACTGTGGGCGAACAGCACCACTGCTAAAGCTCCCAGCAAACCACCAAAGCCAATCAGAGCTTGCCGTAATAATACTGGCCGGAAACGGTTTCTTTTGGCGATTGCGGTTTTAGGGCGATGAGTAAGCGCCGTGCTTTCTCCGGCGACCAAATCACCATTTTGCAGTGGCGGCTCCACCAATGGCACCGCAGCATCTAATCCTTCAGGGTTTTCCATATACATTACATCGGGTACAGATGCCCGCTTCTTTTGAGGTCGCTCGAAAGGCACCACATTATCACCAGCTCCTGGCGGCATAGTAGGACGCGGTGTGTAGCTTCTTTCAGCAGCAGGTAAATCCCCCTGGTTGAGATCGATCGATGCAGGCGTACCAAAAGTTGGCAAAGCAACGGCAGCAGGCACATTGGCAAAAGGCGTAACCTCACCAGAAGACTCATTAAACAGCGACAAATCACCGGAAGAAGTTGGTAAATCTTCTAGATAAGCCTGCACTTGCCGATTGTCAAAATATCCTTGAAGTGAAGCTTTGTGCTGAGCTAAATCCGAAAAGTGTGGAAATACTTGAGACTGGAACCACAGCTCACTGTAACGGCAGAGTCCCAGCAACAGATCGGTGTTGTTAGCAGAATTCTTGCGGATGTATTCCAATGATTCCCGGTCTTGGCTGCGTTCTAAGGCGTTTTGGGCTTCTTTGGTTTGACCCAATAACAAATAACACAGTGCCTGTTCGATGAAAACATCTTGACGACGACCGAGGTTTTTCAGTAACAACTGCTTCGCTCGATGCACTAGTTCTGGCATTTGATAATAGAAGCCCCTAGCCACCATGGCATATACCAACAAGTAGGTAAACACCGGATTGCCGGTTTGCAGAGCGGGTTCTTCAAAAAGATTTTGCTGCTCATGGGTGGTGAGATAGCGGCGAATTTGATCGATGTAAGCAATAAACCCATCTTGGGTCATGCCATAGGTTTTATAGCCTTGGGGACTGCTACAAGCACTGACTACTTCCTGTAACAGGGCGAGAGCTTGTTGGCGATTTTCTACTGAGGTATCGAGGCTACAGAGCAGCGATAAAATATATTGGGGGCGAAATTTAGAGAGTTCCCTAGCAATTTCGGTCTGCACGGTGGGATAAATATCTTGTTGGCGCAATAGCTTAATACTGGTTTCTAGCGCTTGACAGCCTTCGGCTGGTTTATTTTGCCGCCATTCTTCGCGGCCTAACTCCAGCAGCGTAAGTGCCACGGTTAGGTGCAAAGAGTTGCGGGTTTCTTCCATATCACCATTGCCGATCGCGTTTTGCAACAGGCGATCATTCCCCAACAGTGGCCAAGCAATGCTCAGTAATTCCTCATACTCGCCAATTTCTGACATGATCAATAGACCACCCAACAGCCGATCGTCAGGAATTTCTAGACTACTGGACGGCTGCTCACCAGCAGGAAAGTGGGGATTAGCTTCCATTTGCGCTGCATCATATTGCGATCGCTCGGTGGGATGAGCCAAAACTTCATAGGCATCACCCAATAGCTTGCGCCGGGACTCGATCGCCGTGGAAGTATACTCGTGGCGGGGCTGTTGCAGATTGCGATCGGCATAAGCCTGCTGAATTTGCCCCATAGTGGCGGCTATGGGAACACCGAGAATTTGATAATAATCGAGGGGAATGCGCATGGATCGCCCGAGAGATGCAGTATTTGACATCAACAGATCGGCCGTCGAAAAAAGGTTTGAAAAGACTGGCATTCGATCCCCCTTATTATTAGTGATGGGGTAGTTTTTGGCAACAATTATCAGGACAATCTTCACTGTTTGATTGGCAAGAATGAAGATAAATTGCTCAACGTTGGCAAAAATCGCGGTAGCGAGTAGAACTTAACACTGATAAAGTCTTAAAATATCTGCTGAAGACATCCATTTAAGAGCACCGAACCAATGCCTCAAGAGCGAACCGCACCCACCTTTCAACCACGGGCAGACGAAATTACGACTGCGGAAGGACTGATCCTATATCGAGACATGGTGCTCGGGCGCACCTTTGAAGACAAATGCGCCGAAATGTATTATCGGGGTAAAATGTTCGGCTTCGTCCACCTCTACAACGGCCAAGAAGCGGTTTCATCTGGAGTCATTAAGGCCATGCGCAATGGTCAAGACTATGTTTCTAGTACTTACCGCGATCACGTTCATGCTCTGAGTGCCGGGGTACCAGCTCGCCAAGTAATGGCCGAATTGTTTGGCAAAGAAACCGGCTGTAGCAAGGGGCGGGGTGGCTCGATGCACATGTTTTCTGCCGAGCATCGGGTGCTGGGGGGCTATGCTTTTATTGCCGAAGGCATTCCGGTGGCTACTGGTGCGGCCTTTGCTAGCAAGTATCGGCGGGAAGCTTTGAATGATCCCAGCCATGACCTAGTATCGGCCAGCTTTTTTGGCGATGGTGCTGCCAATAATGGCCAGTTTTTTGAATGTTTGAATATGGCAGCTCTGTGGAAGTTACCGGCAATTTTTGTGGTGGAAAATAATAAATGGGCGATCGGGATGGCTCACGAACGAGCTACTTCGATTCCAGAAATCTACACCAAGGGCGCGGCATTCGGAATGCCCGGTGTTGAAGTAGATGGCATGGATGTGCTGGCTGTGCATCGGGTAGCTAAAGAAGCTGTCGCTCGGGCAAGAGCTGGTGAAGGCCCTACTCTTATTGAAGCCCTGACTTATCGTTTTAGAGGGCATTCCTTGGCTGACCCTGACGAGCTGCGATCGCAAGCAGAAAAAGATTTTTGGTTTGCCCGCGACCCGATCAAAAAGTTTGCTGGCTATCTAATTGAGAACCAACTGGCCACTGCGGCGGAGTTGAAAGAGATCGACAAAGAGATACAAGCCACGGTAGATGATTCTGTAGAATTTGCCGAAAGCAGCCCCGACCCTGACCCCAGCGAACTACGCCGCTATATTTTCGCAGAAGATTAGAGCGATAGCAGCTTACAGGGAAATACTGGAATTCACTGGAGTTCTTATCGTGGGCAGTGTTTCGACTCCGCTCAACAACAGCCCACCCTACAAATAATTTCTTGGTTCCAGTGCAACAAACTAGTGTTGTCGCGCCGTTGCGGCAGCTATTTAGACTAAGCCCGATCAATTAAGACAACACCCAATGCCCGAGATCAACCCTTACGTAGGGGAGTTTGAGGGGAGGCGTTCCGTCCCCTCAATGGGGGGCGTGGGGGTCAGAACCCCCACATTCTACGGCTTACCACCATAAATCTAAACGTAAAACATCACCCCTTTAAATTCTTAACTCCAAGAAAAAAGCTAGGATGTAATTTACATTTACAAAAACTTTTAGCCATGAACTTAGTCGAGCTACAGAGCTACTTAGACAATATTTCTTTTGGCGTATTGCTATTGACCATGCTGGTGTACTGGGTCGGCATCGCCTTTCCCAATTTGCCACTCCAAACCCTAGGCACCGTTGGCATGTTGATCGCCAACCTCTGTATGGCAGCTTTACTGGCTGCACGCTGGATTGCGGCGGGGTACTTTCCCCTGAGTAATCTTTACGAATCTTTATTTTTCTTGGCTTGGGGAATCACCACCATTCACCTGATCGCCGAAAAAATGAGTCAAAGCCGACTAGTCGGAGCAGCCACCGCACCAGTAGCCATGGGTATTACAGCTTTTGCAGCTTTAACTTTGCCCGACGACATGCAAAATTCAGCGCCATTGGTACCCGCCTTAAAATCTAACTGGTTAATGATGCATGTAAGCGTGATGATGCTTTCTTATGCCACCTTAATGGTTGGTGCCGTCATGGCCATCACCTTTTTGATTGTGACCGCTGGCCAACAAGTGGAACTCCAAGGCAATTCACTGGGCATTGGGGGCTATCGACTTAGCTCTAGTCCAGACCTAGGAAATACTGCCACCACAGTAACCCTTTCACCCCAGCGCCTGAGCTTGGCTCAAACCCTAGATAATATTAGCTACCGCATAATTGGCTTGGGCTTTCCGTTACTCACGATCGGCATTATTGCCGGGGGCGTTTGGGCGAACGAAGCCTGGGGTTCTTACTGGAGCTGGGACCCCAAAGAAACCTGGGCGTTAATTACCTGGTTGTTTTTCGCCGCCTATTTGCACTCCCGCATTACCAAAGGTTGGCAGGGTCGCCGACCAGCCATCTTAGCTGCCAGCGGCTTTGTGGTAATTTGGATTTGCTATTTGGGGGTAAATATTTTGGGCAAAGGACTGCACAGCTATGGTTGGTTCTTCAATTGACGCTCCTACACCAACCGCAAGCGGTATGTTGTAGGCATCTGAGTCCGGTTTTGTCGGGTAGCGATCAGGTGGAATCCTCAACTCGCTCGTCTTTCATCCCACCCCAAATCAAAGATCATGGGCTGGGGATTCCCGCCTGTCTGCTAAAATGATGGCGAATTCGATACTGGTGGTGTAAGCACCCTGTCAGACAAGTAACACCAAACAAACGGGAGACATTCGTGAGCAAACAATTTCACCCCTTAGCCGATGGGGAAGTCGTATCAGTCCAAAACACCTATCGGGTGAGCGAGCTAGCTGCCCAAATCCGCAGCAAAATTGCTGGTACTCTGGCCGAATGGTCTAACGAACAAGGCGTAGATGGCGAAGCTTTGCGCTTTGGCTCACCGGGCTGGGAAAAAGGCAAAGTAAGATTGCACCTCTCGATCGAGTTCTGCCCCAACGAAGATGGTGCGCAAACTGTGCCATCTGCACAAACTGCTCATCAACCAACAACGCCAGCAGTAAATACAGCCACGGCCTCGGCGGCAGCTTTTGGCATGGCAGCAACCCATGCAGTGGCCACCACACCGCCAGCGGCACCGCCATTTATGACTACTAATCAACCAGCGGTGGCAGCTAGCGATGCTGACGACAGTTTTGAGCTAGGCACCATGTCCGATGTCAGCGGCGAGATTGATCTAAATCTCAGTGACGAACATAGTGGCTATATTGATTTTGACTTGTCGGCAGCCATGCCAGATTTAAACCTAGAAGAACTAGTCGCCAATGTGCAAGCTGGCCGTCCTTCGTTAGTAGAAGAAGTCTGGAGCGAAATCGAGCAGCCCAACTGGCCAGGAGTGACCCGCGCCCAAGCTTGACATTATTATTATCAGCCCAACTGCAAGCTCATCTAGCACAGCAACAGCTTTTGCCCCAAAGCGCGAGAATTTTAATGGCCATTTCCGGTGGCCAAGATTCGCTCTGCTTGGGGCAGCTTTTGTTATACCTGCAAAGTCGCTGGCAGTGGCAATTGGCGGTGGGTCATTGTGATCATGGCTGGCCAGCAGATGAGGGCATTGCCGATCGAGTGCGTACCGTTGCCCAAACCTGGCAATTGCCCTATTACTGCTGGAATGCCCAAAACTTACCCCAAACCGAAGCCGCCGCCCGCCAGTGGCGCTATCAAGCCCTGGTGGGCATGGCGCGTACCAAAAACTATCAATATGTGGTCACTGGGCATACCCAGAGCGACGTGGCCGAGACTTTGTTCTATAACTTAATTCGAGGAGCAGGCAGTGATGGCCTGAGCAGCCTCCGTGCTAGTCGTCCGCTAACTCCAGAGATCCAGCTAGTGCGGCCAATTTTAAGTATCGATCGACAGGCCACCGGCCAGTTTTGCCAGCAACACCAGCTTCCAGTGTGGCCAGACCCCTATAATGACCAGCCCCGCTATGCCCGCAATCGGGTGCGCCAAAACATCGCTAATCTCTCAGGGCAATTTCATCCTCGTACCACCCAGCACTTTGCCCAAACCGCCCAAATCTTAGCTGCCGAAGCGGATTATTTACAGGAACTGGCTTTAGAGCAATATCGATCGGCCTTGATTTCTCCCCAGCAACTCGATCGCCGATCGATTCGCCATTTGCCCCTGGCTCTACAAAGAAGAGTGATCAAGCTATTTTTGCAAAATTATGCCCCCAGTTTCGCGGCGATTGAAGAAGTTGTGATGCTCTTAAATGCCCCCCATAACAGCCGGAGCAGTTCCCTGCGGGGCGGCAGCACCATCCTTGTTGTGAATCATCAACTCCAAATACAGAAAAGGACATAGCACCGGGCTATGTCCTTCAAGGCAAACAGGTAAATTTAAACTCAGTTAGCGACAGTATCACGCTGGCTGTAACTAAAATCGTTGAGCATTGCTTCTAGTCGATCGATGGCACCACTACCACCCATCTGGGCAGTCACACCACCCAAGTTTCCTTTGAGGGTATCGATTTGGTTTTGCAAAGGCTGAATCAGCTCTTCATAGAGAGCAATTTTTGCCCGTACTTCTGTGGCATTTTCCCGCAGCGATTGCAGACTATGCTCCATTTTTTGCAGATCTTCCGATCGCACCAAATATTCATTGACCTGCTTTTCCACACTAGCCTTAGTACCATTCAGCGTTGCTTCGAGCTGCTGAATTTCGGCTTTGGTGTGCTCTAGCTCTTCTTGTTGCTGACGGCGCTGCTCTGACAAAATGCCCAAGATGGCACTCCAATCAGTATCACCGCTGTTTTCGATATGGCCTTGACGGTGGTTGAGCACCCCAATGTACACTTCCAACACAGT
Source organism: Synechococcales cyanobacterium OTE_75_metabat_409 (assembly GCA_031378405.1). Classification (GTDB taxonomy): domain Bacteria; phylum Cyanobacteriota; class Cyanobacteriia; order Cyanobacteriales; family Chamaesiphonaceae; genus JAAFHZ01. Next base: position 19,015 of record JANNEH010000138.1, on the reverse strand, counting down.
TTGCCGATCGGCCAGAGTTTCCCGCTGACCTTGCAGGGTTTGCTCCAGCATTTGATAGGCATCTTGCTCGTCGGTTAGCTCGTTTTCTAAATTGAGCTTGTCAAAAGCCGTAGCTTCGGCCATTTCATCTTCCATTTTGGTGATATCTGCTTGCCGCTCTTGCAGTTCTTCTTCTTGCAGACGCACCATATTAGTAGATTGATCCACCTCTTTTTGCAGACTAGCCACCATGGTTTGCAGTTCTTCGATCGGCAGATTTTCGGCTTGTTGAATATCAACTCGATCGCTGACCGTCACATCCATACCACCTCGGGACATCATCAGAATTTTCTGATAGCCTTCCTCTTCGGTTTGTACCCGACTGGTCAGTTGCTGAGCATATTCTTGGCGAATACTCAAAGCACTTTGCTGCACTTCCCACTCGGTTTGGGCTTGCTCTAAAGAAGTCTGCAAATGTTGCAGTTCTTGCTTGCGATCAGTAATAATCTGCTGCTGCCGAGTCATTTCAGCCTCATCGGTCTGAGACTGTTTTTGTTGTTGGTGCAGCTTGTCGAGGTGTTGTTGCAACAGGTCTTGCTGAAACTCTACGGCTTGCAGGGTTTCTTGCACATTACTGGGGTTGGATTGCTGCAACTGCGCAATCAGTGTACGCATTTCCGAGATTTGCTGCGCCGAGAGACCATCGCCACCATGACCCTGCTCGATCGCCTCTTGTTGAACCTTGAGCTTAGCCCAAGCTGCTTCCAGTTCTTCTCGCTGTTCGCGACTAGAACGCAGACTTTCTTCCAGGTGTTGAGACTCTAAAGTCATCCGATCGAGTTCGCTGCGAGTAGCGTCTAGCTCTTCTTCACGACTGTAGATTTCTTCTTGGCGCAACTGTAGTTGCTGACTTTGCAAACCGAGCGACTGCCGCCAACTCTCGATTTCATCAGCTTCTTTTTTGTATTTTTCGATCTGGCGAGAGAGATTTTGGAGGATGCCTACTAGATGGCGACCAGCTTCGCGCAATTGGCCTTGAAGTTGCCGATTAGCATTCATGTCTACCAGTACTAGTACACCGCTGCCATAGTTATTGGCTTCGTCTGGAGCCGCCACTAGTTCTTCGCCTTGAATGGCACTCCAGTTTTGCTCGGTGCGCTGGCAAGCCAGTAATCGCAACTCAGCTTTGCCAGAGCCAATGAATCCGCCTTTTTGTTTCTGAATTTCTGCTAGGTACAGCATTTTTACATACCCTGTCGTGATTGAGATTACCTAAATTTGCCTCTAGCGATCGCCGATTTTATTCTATCTACGTTAGATAATAATTGCGAATTGGCGCTATCGGATGTAGTCGAGCGAGCAGTCACAGTTGCGAAGTTAGATCTGATGGAATTAGATTGAGCCTGATCTGGTGAGTGAACTTATCCAGCCAGATCAGCTTAGTCATAGAGTTGAGAATACACCAAAGGAGTGTTTCGACTAAACCCGACGACCAAACCTAACGGCTGGGGTCAAGACCAAGAACGAAAATATTTATTCCTCAACACAAATATATCTACCGCATTTTCCAACTGCCATCAGCACAAAATCTCAACTGCTACCCACAGCTCCCAAAAAGTTTTGGTGATTTATTTCAGAGCCAAATGGTAGATCGAGTGGGCTGATTGGGCAAAATGAGATTGCAGGACGGAGGTAGTGGATGATGGATGGATAAAGATAGGACAGGCTATATTAGCCTTCCTCATAGGCAGGGCGTTTATCGCTCGAACATTATCCCTATAATTGTTACCAACATAATACAGATGCCGATTGCTGGATCTTGTTAGATCTCTTCTATATCGGTCATCGTTTTTGCCACCAGCGTCCATCTACCTTCAGTGTCAGGGATATATATGAGAACAGTACTAATTGCCGAAGACAGCAGCAGCCAACGGGAGATGATGAAAGATCTTCTTCAGTCCAGCGGAATGACGGTGAACATTGCGACCGACGGTGAGCAGGCAGTAGACATGGCGCTACTTATTCTGCCAGATATCGTCATTTTAGATGTGGTCATGCCCAAAATGAACGGCTACGAAGTATGTCGCAAATTAAAGTCTGACCCCAAAACCCAGAACGTGCCAGTGATTCTGTGCAGTTCTAAAAGCGAAGACTTCGATCGACATTGGGGAATGAAGCAAGGAGCAGATGCCTATGTTTGCAAGCCTTTCGATCCATATGAGCTAGTTTCGACCATCAAACAACTTCTCAACAGTTAGCAGCAACTATGACTTTAAATCTAGATTTCTTGGCTAATGATGTCTTGGATACGGATACCGAAACCGTAGTTCACGAGCTAGAAGAACGGGAAGGCGAACTCTGCTTGACCTTTTTCGTACCTTCTGGGCGCAAATTTGCACTACCAGCATTTGGTGTCCGGGAAGTAATTTCTACTTTGGCCGATCGCATTACCCCGATTCCCAACGCTTCCCCCTGCCTCCTAGGTACCTTTAATTGGCGTGGTCAGGTAATCTGGATTGCCGACCTGGGGCAGTTCTTGGGCGACAGTTTGTTGGTGAATGTCGATCGAGGTGAAGTTTCTTTATTAGTAGTAGAAGAACAAGAAACAGTGATGGGTTTTGCCATTAGTAATGTGGCCGATACTGAGTGGTTGAAAATCAACCAAATGTCGATTACCCAAAGCATCCCGGAAGGTACTTCATCTTTTATTAAAGGGGAATACAGTCTGGGCGAAGGTAAATTTCTTCACTTATTAGATCAAGTTTCGATCTTATCGTCTGCTAGATGGGCAAACTAAAAATATGGGGAAACATTTTCCGTATTTGTTGCACAGCCAGCACAGTTATTGGTCAGGCTGCTCGGTATATCTCTTGTAAATTTGCACTCTAGGTACAGTTAATCAGGTTACATCATGGTTTCTACTCCCAATTACGATCGAGAATATCAGCAGGCCGAAGCCGCTTACTCCCAAGGCGATTATAAAAAAGCCGCTGGGATTATCGATAAGCTGTTGCCCACCTGTGCCGAAGATTCAAATACCCGACTGTTGCGCGGACACATTTACTGCTACGGTTTGCAGCAGTTTGAAATTGGTCGGCAAGAGTACGAAGAAGTACTAAAAATTGCTCGCGACCCCCAGTCTTTGCAATACGCTCGCGATGGCTTAGACTACGCCAAGAGCAATCTGGGTGGCGACTCTGGTGGCCATCAGCCCGAAAAACTCCCCCAAGATCAACAGGAGCTAGAAATGCTCACTTGGCAACAGCCAGAACTGTTGACTATAGATGATGAATTTGATCTTGCTGCTGCCAATATGGGTATCAAAAGCTCTGATTTGTTTGAGCAAAGCTCCACCGATTTTGGTTCTGTAAAAGCTAAGCAGCAACAGCCAGCAACCAGCAGCTTTCATGCCAATGAGCAAGAAACTCTTACTGATGCTTTTGCCTTCAATTATCCTAGCGGCGAACCCGCAACTGAAGCTTTTATCGAAAATCCCTTTGAAGATATTCCCGTAGAGTCCAGAATTTCAGAAGATAGTAATCCTTCTTTGCAAGATGCTCCCAAGCTAACTGAAGATGAATCTTCCCTCTTCCATAATGCAGCAGATACTTTTGTTCCTGGTGCGAATCTTTCCGATGCCTGGAATATGGAGGATGATGATTCCCCTGAAAACACCTCCGATTTTATTTCTGGCTTTTTAGAATACGAAGCCACCAAAGGTACGCCCAAAAATCTGAACTCTTCGCTGTTGGAATCTTGGCAAACCGGAGCTATTCCGGAAAAAACACAAGCAAATAGAACCATGCCAGAACTCTCTGGTACGCTCAGCCCTGCCGACTTACAGCAAGCTATTCCTATCTCTGGCAATATTACACCGCCGACCAATTTTGACCTCACTTCCACTTTTATTAACTCTAGTCCCGGCTTGGCAGCTAAGGGCGTAGACAACCTGGTGGTGGGTGGCGAACAACTAGTTAGCGATAGCAGTGGGCCAATGGCCGAACTCCGCAACCCCTCCCTGGCCAAAAGTCCCTGGGTTTTGGGAGCGATCGGTGGCGGTGTGGCAGCCTGTGCCGTAGTAGTGGTAGCAGTTGGTACCATGATTGCCTCGCCCAAAGATAAGCCCTCTCCTTCTCCTATTACTGGGGCGTTAATGGCTGTAGTGGCTGGCTTGAGCGCCTGTGGTGCCACCGCTGTTATGGGCCGCAAATATAACCGGGCAGTAGAAGAAACTATTGTCGATTTGCAATCTACTTTTGACCAAGTAGCCCAAAACAATCTGAAAGCCCGAGCCACAGTTTCGACCGATGGTGAGTTGGGGCGGCTCTCGGCTTCGTTTAACCACATGCTGCAAAGCGTGGTGGCCAGCAACAGCGAAGCGCAACGCAAAGCACGAGAAATGGAGCAGGCCAAAGACGAACTGCAACGTCAGGTAATTCGCTTACTAGATGACGTAGAAGGCGCAGCTCGCGGTGACTTGACCGTGAAAGCAGAAGTAACTGCCGACGTACTAGGGGCAGTAGCCGACTCGTTTAACTTAACCATTGATAGCTTGCGCCAGATTGTACAACAGGTACAAACCGCCGCAGTTCAGGTAAACAACAGCTCGACTGAAAGTGAAGCCTTCGCCCGTCGTTTGTCTTCTGATGCGCTGCGCCAAGCCGAAGAACTAGCCGTAACGGTGAACTCGGTACAAATGATGACCGCTTCCATTAAACGGGTAGCCGAAAGTGCTCGGGAATCGGAAGAAGTAGCCCGCACCGCTTCGGCCACTGCCCTCAAAGGTGGTGAAGCAGTAGAAAGAACTGTGGCTGGTATTTTAGAAATCCGCGAAACAGTAGCCGAAAGTACCCGCAAGGTGAAACGCTTGGCCGAGTCTTCGCAACAGATCTCGCAAATTGTTTCGGTAATTTCGCAGATTGCTTCCCGGACTAACCTCTTGGCACTTAATGCTAGTATTGAGGCGGCCAGAGCCGGTGAAGCAGGAAAAGGCTTCGCAATTGTAGCCGATGAAGTCAGACAGTTGGCCGATCGGAGTGCCAAAGCCCTGAAAGAAATCGAGCACATCGTACTGCAAATTCAGAGCGAAACTGGCTCGGTAATGGCGGCAATGGAGCAAGGTACTCAACAGGTAATTCAAGGTACCAAGTTGGCCGAACAAGCCAAAACTTCCCTAGATGACATCATTCAAGTATCTAACCGCATCGATTCTTTGGTGCGATCAATTACTGCCGATACCATCGAGCAACGGGAAACTTCCAAGTCGGTTACCGAAGTAATGCAATCGGTCGAAATCCAGGCACAGTCTACATCGCAAGAAGCACAAAAAGTTTCTTCGTCACTAGAAAACCTGGTAATTGTAGCGCGCAACTTGCTGACTTACGTAGAGCGTTTCAAGGTAGATTAAATGCCTATAAACCTCTGGATAATTGGTATTGATCTTGTAGTTAATTTTTACTTCACAGTCGGTGTTTCCGGCAGAATCCATGGCAGAAATTGACAGAATTCTTGGTTACTTCCTCGATGAGGCTCAGGAACACCTGCGCACCATCGAAGAAGGACTCATCGCCCCCGCCAGCCTAGCCGAAATTGCCAAAATCAAAGAGGTGTTTCGCGCCGCTCACTCGATCAAGGGTGGAGCAGCTATGCTGGGGCTAGAAGTGGTACACCAAATCAGTAATCATTTTGAACAGGCATTTAAAGCAATCAAAGATCGATCGATTCCTGTGGATGAAAAACTACAAGATTTGCTCCTAGAAGGCTTGGAAATTCTCCGTCTGAGTATTCAAATGGTACAACATGGCCAAATCGTGCCAGCTAGTTTGGTAGTAGAACCAGTATTTGCCAAAATCGCCAAACGGGTGCAACGACTGGGTGGCGATCGGGCAAGCATGATTGAAGATTCTGATTTACCTTTTACCGACCCGGCGATCGAGCAAGTTTTTGGTAACTATGTCAATCAAAAACTGCAACAGTTTGTGGAAACTTGCAAAAAGTCCCAAGCTGAATCTATCACCAAGCAAGAACTACAGCCAATCTGTCAAAAGATCGGTAGCCTGGGTGAAAGCTTTGAATACTTGGCCTGGACAAATTTGCTGATTAGCTGTCGCCTAGCCGTAAATAATCCTTTAAATAGCGTAGTGCAGTTGCGAGAAGTAATTCCCAATGCCATCCATCAAGCACAAATGCTGGTGATGGCGGGCAAGCATCACGCCATTACTTCTACCCCCGAATTAGAAATTTTGCTCACTCCCAATGCCATTAACAGTACTCGCAGCCAAACAGACCTAGATACATATGACACCCTCGACTCGATCGATAGTGTTTGGGATGACTTGGTGGTTACTGCTGAAGATGTTTCTGATTTGCCATCTGAAAACGGGCGATCTCATCCCACCACTGCCGACTTTTTATTCGAGCCACAGATGGTTTCTACTGACACAATTACTAATGATGAAGAGGCTACCAATTCTGGTAGTGAGCTAGAAGAATTCATGGAGCTATTCGATGAAGAACTATCTTTCGATGGCACTTGGGTACAAGACGAAGATGTCTTAGAAGAAGATCTTCAACCCGCTGCCCTAGAACTGGATGAATCAGCCAACTTGTGGGATGAAGACATTGCCGCTCGCCCCATCACTAACTCTTTCGGAATACCAGTATCCTCTATAGGTGAGCAGTTACCGCAATTTGATTTCGACCAAATGTCGGACTCTGAATTATTTGTAGAAGATGTCACCGATACTGCTCTCAAACCGTCTCCGTCAGTGATGCCCGCTGCTGCCGTAGACTGGAGCGGATTGCTGGCCGATATTCCAGACGAAGTAATCGTAGATTATCAAGAGCCGAAACAGCCAGCACCAGATTTGCAAACAGATTTACCACTTGACTTAGAATCTTATTTAGAATTTGATCTGGCCATGCCTTTAGAAAGAAATCCCCTGGGATTAAACAACGAATTAATTAATGAACAAAAGAACGGACAAAAGAATGGTTCAACCCCATTAACCAAAACAAATGACAACCCATTTTTTACTGATTTTGCCGATTTACCATTTGGCTTAGATTTAGAAGATTCTCTAGACGAACCGATTGTCTTTGATGAAGTAGCCCAAATCGAAGCCCAAATTTTTAATCCCTTTGCGATCAGCGACTCTATTCATGAGCCAGTCATTAAGCCGATTGAACCAATTAGTCTGCCGCCGCCGGTTACTAGTTCAGCAGAGTTCTTCTCACCCCCGGCTCATCCCGATCTACAACCGATCGATGCTGACTATCTGAAAGAACTAGCGATGTTCGATGACTTGTTAGCTGATACCAAAACCACCGATGTGGACTTAGCCGACCTAGAGCAAATGATCATCAATGGCAACCTGGAAGAAGAACTAGACCTGGAGAATATTGAGGATTTTTCGCCAGCCTCAGTCAACTCTAAAGTTAATTCTAAACCCCCAATTAATTTTACCGATTTTTTGACTGAGGCTAAAACCAACGTGAATAACCCTACCAACTCCCACCAGTCTACAGACTACCGATCCTTTTCTCCTGTAATAGAATCATCTATAGCAACAGAATCAGCCACCGTGACAGAAAAAGCAGTATCTCATTCAGCAACTTTCGCCACCGAACGTGCTGCTACCGAAGCAGATTTGGGTCTGGAAGAACTAGATCTGTTAGATTTAGCCTCGATCGAAGATCTCAACGATCTCGATCGAGAATTAGATGATGTCTTGGCTGGCCTGAATATGCTAGATATTGAAGATCCATCAGATAGTTTGGTAGCGCTGTTAGATCAAGATTTCGATCAATCTGAAGATCTGGATAAATCTGCCGATTTAAGCGGAGGTGACTATGGCACAATTTCAGAATTATTTATAGACGAATTTGATACTAATAATCAGCCCATAGCAGATAGATTAGCTGCAACATTACCAACCAATGCAACAATAGAACCTCTCTGGAATCACGATGAGGTCAACGATCTAGTCTCGATCGCTTTAGCTGATCTAGATCTGGATTCTGACTTAGAGGCATCTATTGGTTTTCCGATCGAGATCGATCATCAAATTAATCACCAAACAGATCTAGATTCTTTTGATTTCCTGGCTAATGAACTAAAACCTACGCCACAACCAACAATCAATCCAGATAATGAGTTGCTGACTTTTGGTTCATTAGATATCGAATTCCAGTCAGGAGATAAGTCTAAAGTTAATGCAGAATACGACCTAGGAGATTTAGAACTAGGCGAACTAGATGGTGGTGATCTAAACAGTGATTTCGATAACCTCGATGATTTACTCGCCGACAACACGGCCTTACCCGACCGAGCACCAGTAACAAACAATGCCCTCGCAGATCTAGATGGGTTCTTAGCCGAAGATACTTTTGATGGCTTAGATGAATTATTAGCATCTCCAGTAACCGACTCACCAGTCATGCCAGTGGTTGTTGCTAGCAGCGTAATTGCCAGTGTTACTACCACCCAACCATCTGCTCCAGCAAGCAAGCCTGCTACCAAATCTACTCGTGGTAAACAGCGCACCTTCGAGCAGACTATGAAGGTGTCGGTCAAAAACCTGAACAACCTAAATAATCTCACCGGAGAATTGGTTGTTAACCGTAACACCCTAGAGCAAGACCAAAACCGGATGCGGCAGTTTATCGATAAATTGTTGCTAGAAGTGCAAAAGCTCAACGAAGTGGGTAAATCGATGCAAGACTTATATGAAAAGTCTTTGCTAGAAAGCTCGCTGGTAGCCAGTCGCCAACAAAATCAGCAAGCCAAATCGCTGGTTCCGGGTAACAACAGTGGGGGCGATAGTGAGTATGACCCCTTGGAGATGGATAAGTTTACTCCTGTCCACTTAATCTCGCAACAGATGATTGAGTTGACAGTACGGATTCGCGAGTCTACTTCCGATATTGAATTTGTAGTAGACAGCAGCACCGAAGTTACTCGCAGCTTGCGCCAAATTACCAGCCAGCTTCAAGAAGATCTGAACAAGAGCCGGATGTTGCCTTTTTCACATACTTCCGATCGACTCCAGCGGGGAGTGCGTGATAACGGGCTGAAGTATGGCAAAGAAGTAGAATTGCGAGTAGAAGGCCGCGATACTTTAATCGACAAGGTGATTCTGGAAAGCCTGAATGATCCGTTAATTCACATGGTGAACAATGCGATCGCCCACGGCATTGAGTCGCCAGCAGCCCGTCAAGCAGCCGGTAAACCAGCCGATGGAATTATCACGATCAATGCCACCCACCAAGGTACTCAAACGATCATTTCGGTGAAAGACGACGGTGCTGGTATCGACACCGAACAAGTCAAAAATAAGGCGATCGAAAAAGGCATTATCTCTCCGGCCAAAGCGGTAACTATGACCAAGCAAGAAGTTTATGAACTACTCTTCTTGCCCAGCTTCTCGACCAAAGACCAAGCCGATGAATTGGCCGGTCGGGGCGTGGGGATGGATGTGGTACTCAGCAGCCTGCAAGAAATTCGCGGTACCATTACCACCGAATCTAAACTAGGCCAAGGCACCATTTTTACTATTCGTCTGCCGTTAGCGCTCAGTATCACCAAAGCTCTGATGGCTTCTAATAACGATGTGGGTATTGCCTTCCCCATGGATGGAATCGAAGATAGCTTAGAGGTGAAACCCTACAGCATCATTGAAGGCGAAAATGGCCAAAAGTTCTTCCCTTGGCGTGACCAACAAATGCCCTTCCGGTCTTTGTCCGATTTGCTGGCTTTTAATCGCCCTATGAAACGGGTGAATTACTACAGCGCTGGTCAAGAAGAAGCCGAAAAAACTGTGTCAATCATCGTATTGCGCAGTGGCACTGAGCTAGTGGCAGTAGAAATCGATCGAGTAATCGGTGAACAAGAAATTGTGATCAAGCCGCTCCAAGGCCCAGCACCTAAACCGCTGGGAATTGCTGGAGCCACAGTATTAGGCGATGGCCGGATCATTCCGATCGCCGATGTTTTGGAACTAGTCGAGCTAGCCACCGGCAAGCTAGAAAAACAAGTCAACCAAACCTGGTCGATCGGCGATATGCCCGAAGACCAAGCGGCTCAGCGGGAACCGATGGTATTGGTGGTAGACGACTCGATTACGGTGCGTCAGCTCCTTTCGCTCACGTTTACCAAAGCGGGCTATCGGGTGGAACAAGCCCGTGATGGTCAAGAAGCCTGGGACAAACTGCGCGCCGGTCTACCCTGCGATATTATCTTCTGCGACATCGAAATGCCTCGGATGGACGGCCTAGAGTTGCTATCGAAGGTACAAGGTGACGATGTATTGCGCCAAATCCCGATGGCCATGCTTACTTCGCGTGGCTCCGATCGACATCGCCAAATTGCTTCCCAATTGGGTGCCAGTGGCTACTTCATTAAGCCTTACTTAGAAGATGCTCTGTTGGAAGCGGTGAAACGGATGCTCAAGGGCGAAGTGCTGGCGATCGTCTAGCCGCTGTCAGTCCATAGAAAAATTGATCCAATCTTTAATCGATGAACAATCAATGTTTTTCATCGATTTGGATGGTGGGTACCCGCCCGGTTGGTGGCGGGTACCCATAAAGGGCACCCCTACGGTGGTGGTTTTATTTGGGTGTTGATTCGGGTCAATAAAATCCGACGAAATGGCACTGTAGGGGCGTGGCCTTGTGCCCGCCCGCTGCGGCGGCATTATCCCCCAATGAATCCATCGATTCTCAAGATTCATCGGCACTGAAGGGATCAATCATTATTTTGCCGAGCCTAACGGGAATACCGCCCTCTGTCTCCCCGACCAGACTGTCGTTCCCCAGTATTTGTTGGCGATTGACTAGGTTGTGGTGGATAGGAACGACGGCGTTCTATCGGTTGATTGTTACTAGGGTTTGGTGTAGTGGACTCTTGACGAGAGGAACGACGACGCTCGTAGTTATCGGTAGTACTTGGAGTAACCGGTCTCGTTGACTCTTGGCGTGGGGAACGACGACGCTCATAGTTGTCTGTGGTGCTTGGAGTAACTGGTGCTGTTGACTCTTGGCGCGGGGAACGACGACGTTCGTAGTTATCGGTGGTACTTGGAGTAACTGGTCTCGTTGACTCTTGGCGCGGGGAACGACGGCGTTCATAGTTATCCATGGTACTTGGAGTGACTGGTGCTGTTGACTCTTGGCGCGGGGAACGACGGCGCTCATAGTTGCCTGTGGTGCTTGGAGTCACTGGGGTTGTTGACTCTTGGCGCGGGGAACGACTGCGTTCTCTGGTCTCAGAGGTCTGTCCAGAATTAGTATTGTTGGTAGCTCTTTCCCTGCGCCGATTTTCAGATGTTGTGGGGCGATAAATACTGACGCTGTTGCCATTGATCGTCGATCGACCTGGTTGGTTTTGGCGATCGACCCGGTAAACATCGACTCTTCGATTGGTAACTGTTTCGATTTCCTGCCGCCGTGGCCCATACACATAAGTACGATTATTTACCCGGTAATTATTACGCACAATGATAGTATTCCGATGAATATTGACTGTCCGTGACCCACGAATATAGTAATTATTTATATCTCTATTAACAATGTATCTTTGGGGTACATAAGTCCAAGCATAAATCGGAATATTGATATTAATACTGACACTAGGACTCAATGGTGCCCAGCCATAATAGCCATCACCCGATCGCCAAGATACCCAAGCTGGTCCCCAAACCCGACCAGGTACCCAAGCCCAACCAAAGCTACTATCGCGATACCAACGACCATAGTGGAAAGGTGCCCAACCCCAAGAATAATCTGAAACCCAGGTGTTGCCATAATTGGTGACTACCCAATGGCCATTGGTGGCATATGGTTGAAAGTCTTCATCCACCTCTGGTACCCAAACTCGCCCGTATTCGGGAGTATCAATCCAGCGGCCATGGGCAGATAACTCATTCTCGAAAGTTGCGGGCGCAACATCGGCACTCGGCTGGTCAATATCTGCTGGGGTATCGCCCGGTTGATCGTAGTCTGAATACTGTGCTACGGCTGGGTAACTAGTCGCTAGCATGGTCAGGGAGCAGGCTACAAGGCACAGAGATCCAATGCGACTAAGAGATTTCATAATAAACAAAAATCCAAATAAGGTCTCATATCACTAGATCGAGACTCTAAGGAAGTCTTGCTAGTTCCAGTAAAATGCTAACAAATATCTGGCGACTCCAAGCGATCGCACCTAACACAATGTGAGGTTACACAACAGCATTAATTCTCGCCAAAAAATTGGGATGTTGTAATCCGGTCAGCCACATTACCACCGCATCTTCCTCGGGGTTTTGGTAATACTTAGTCCGCCAACCAAGGTTTTCAAACCCCATTTTTTCGTAGAGCTGAATTGCCCCCGCATTAGAGCCACGCACTTCTAGGGTGCTATGGCGCATCTCTATTTTTACGGCTTTTTCTAATAAGCCACCCAAAATTTTTGTCCCGCCACCCTGTCGGCGATAGTCGGGATGAACAGCCATCATAGTCACATGAGCCTCATCCAAAATTGCCCAGAAGCAGCCCATGCCCACCAATAAATTTGGGGCAGCAAACAGACCCACAAAATGACTATTGGGGCTATTTAGCTCTTTTTGATAGGTGTCGATCGACCAATGTTGGCCAAAACAAACCCGATCGATCGCCACCATTGCTGCGAGGTGCTCGCTGGTTAGAGTCGCAATTTTCACAAAATCCCTGGCTAACTCTGTTGCTCAATGTACATATCCAAATCGGCAATCATCGCCGTCAGCTCAGTTTCGGTGCTCACCCGAATGCGATCGTCCCGCAGGGTTACTAATACTTTGGCTGCAAAGGGATTTGGCCAAATATTGGGGTTACAAAATACTTCAAAAAAAACATCCCCAGTAAACTGATACTCAGTGGGGGCATGGGGCTTGGTTTTCCCCGGTTCTTTGGTCTTTAGATGCAGCAGCAGCTCCTCGATCGCTATTTTCAGATCTTGAGCTGCTGAGAGGGTAAAGCTAAAGCTCAGGGAGCCGTTAGCTAAGTTGATGACAAATTGTCCAGGCATAGGTGGGGTCAATGAGAGGCAACCTGATCCTACCAGCGGTTTGTCTTAATTTATCAGGTCTTAGTTTATCGGGTCTTAAGTGATAAACTCACCGCATTCATCGGCTAAATAGCAAAGGGCGCGCCAGCGCAAACTAATAACTTCTTCGTAAAGGGGGTTGAGTTTGCACAGAGGCGGAATGTGAAATAGATGATGACCGAAAAGCGTCACATCGCGGGCAAAGGGGCATTGGGCTGGTACGACCTGGCAAATCCAGCGAGCTAACTCGGGATTATTAACTTCAACACCGTCAAGATATCTACGGATGGGTTGCATGAGGTCAATTGTGTTACTGGTAGTCTTCAAACAGGAAGATCTCCTTACGTTCGCCAAGAATATCTTCAGTATGGACAAAAAGATATCCGGAATTAATACACTTCATACGTTAATTTTCTTATTTACCAGTGACTGTATCGAAGATCACAAAAAATAGGTTTATTTTGCTTTTTTCTAGAGTTTAATTTAAACGGGCGATCGCCGATACTGCGATCCCCACTATATTTATGCTAGCGGTTTGCAAGGTTTGGCTAGCAGCAGTGATCGTAGCTCCGGTAGTGTAAATATCGTCAATGAGGATGATCGATCGACCCTGCAATTTGTGCCCTGCTTGAAGCTGAAAGGCATCTGTAAGATTCTGCTGGCGGGCTGCTGGCGAGAGTTGAAATTGAGCATCAGTGGCTTTGGTGCGCAGTAGCGATCGATTCAGAGGAATCCCAGTACTAGTGCAAAATCCTTTGGCAATCAGTTCGGCTTGATTAAAGCCCCGCTGACGCTGTTTATCGACATGCAAAGGAATGGGGATCGCTACAATTGGTGATTTGAAGGGGGTGGTGGCTAGCCAGGTTTGACCGAGTAATATACCTAGGTGATAGCCAAGTTGGGGCTGGTTGTGGTATTTGCATTGGGCGATCGCTCTTTTGAGGGTGCCACTATAGTTACCCCAGGCCAAGATAAATGGTGCGGTGTTTTGCAGGGGATCACTGATTTGCTCCGATTGCAGTTGCCGATCGCAGTAAATGCAAAGGGTAGTGAGGAGTGGTCGATCACAAATAGGTCGATCACAGAGTGGACAATTGGGTTTTAAGAAAAAATCGAGCAGGGGTTTCCAGATAGTCACAAGCCGTTCCGGGCTGCGGGTTCTGATCTATCATTCACCTAGACAGCAGGCAAATTGACAATTTAACAATCATTTTTTTAAATGTTTCTGTCAGCTTAGTGGCGCTGGAGGCTTTCTATTGCCAATCAATGTTCTATGATCAACTCCAGAACTCTCCTCCTTCCGACCTGTGCCCATTTACAAACAGCAAAAAATTGACCTGCGTGAAACCTATCCCTGTCCCTGTTGTCGTGGGCATCTACAGCAGATAGTTTTGACCGAAGCCCTGGGCTGCGATCGCTGTCAAAAAATCTTTGCCCTGCGTGCCGATAGTTATGCCATTGAGCAGACATCTAGCCCCTATCGCAACTGTTGGCGCTGGGATGGTCGTCATTGGCAGGCCAAAAACGCTACGACCTACAGTAGTTGGATCTTGCTAGCAGGCTTAGCACTTACTGCGGCCTTTGCTATTGGTAGTTGGCACTTTTTGCTGCCCCCAGAAAAAACGCCAGAAAAACTAAATATCGAAGATAGCCAAAAAGGTCGTAGGTTACCACCTACAAACTAGCTCGCTCCGATTTGCGCTGGGGGCGGCTGATGCCAGAAGTGGCTGGGCGAGGTCGATCACCATTAGATTCTCCCCGCAGACCTTCCGCTGGCCGTCTGGCACCAGCATTGGGATCATATAAATCTAAGTACACCGACTGTCCAGCCTCCCGGGCAGCGGCAGCTAAAACTGCTTTGGTGGCATACAGATGACGATTGCCCTCTGCTACCAACTTCTCTTGGTCGATCGCGGCAAAGGCAATCCTCACCCATACCCGAGCATGGGTTGGAATATACTCACAGTCTACGCGCAGAGCGGCTGGCTGGCTTAAAAATGGCTGCAACAAAGCAGCCACTAGCTGCTGGTAAGGAGGATGGCTTGCATTCATCGATATTTACTTGCTAGGCGCAGCAGCTAGAATATTCGCGTTTACCAACAGTCTTTTGACGGTCTCGGTGGGTTGAGCACCTTGGCTGAGGCGGGTTTTAATTGCTTCTTCGTCTAGGCGCACTTCTTTGGTGCGAGGATTGTAAAAGCCTAATTCTTCGAGGGGGCGACCATCGCGACGGGTGGTGCTCTGACAAGCCACTATTCTATAGCTGGCCTCGCGCTTCTTGCCCTGTTTCTTGAGCCGTAGTTTAACCATGTGTTGAATGCTTGTGTAACAAAGTTTCGATTTTATCATTAAAACCAGTGGTTCGTCACCTGTTACTGCCAAATATCTTCGATCGCACCGAAATCTCTGGGCAGAATGAGACTATCAACTCAGCAATCTACCCCATAAACCATGAAGAATTTTTCGCCTACTTTAATCTGGCTGGCTTCGATCGGCTTCATTAGTTTGCTGGTATCTTGTGGCAGCAGTAATCAACCCAACGCTACTCAGCCCAGCGCAATTATCAGCAAAAATACAGCAATTAAACCGGGTGGAATTTATGTATACAAAGGCGGTGAAGGCAGCTTTGGCACCCTGAAAGTGCTAGTAGCTGAGGAAGAAATGGTTGATGTGGTGTTATATAAGAACCGTTTTGCCACGGTGCCTAGTTCGATCGATCCCAAGTCCCTGGAAGTGGCTGTCAAACACGAAGTGTTATCGGTCAAGGGTTTTCAAAATTGGCAGCCTCAAATGTTGATGCAGCAGCCGGTGACTAGCGAAGAATTGGCCGATCAACCCTAGATGCCCGCAGCAGCCGAGTTCATTACCGCCGACTCCCGAGGGTGATGTTGATGTAGACGGAGAAGTTGCGCGATAGTCGATCGCAGTTTAGGCCGAGGAATAATCCGATCGACAAAGCCATGCTCAAATAAATACTCCGAAGTCTGAAAATTATCTGGTAACTTCTCCCGCAGGGTTTGTTCAATTACTCGCCGACCAGCAAAACCAATTGTGGCTTTGGGTTCAGCCAAAATGATGTCGCCCAACATCGCAAAGCTAGCAATTACGCCGCCCATGGTGGGATGGGTCAAAACCGGAATATACAGCAACCGGGATTCCCGATGGCGGGCTAGAGCCGCCGAGATTTTGGCCATTTGCATCAGGCTGAGCATTCCTTCCTGCATCCTGGCTCCACCAGAGGCACAGAGAATGACTACCGGCAGGCGGTTTTTGGTGCCATGTTCGATCGCCCGCGCCAATTTTTCGCCGACGACCGAACCCATGCTACCGCCCATAAACCGAAAATCCATTACCCCTAAAACTACCCCTTCACCCTCCATTTTGCCGCTGCCAGTGAGCACTGCATCGGTGAGTCCGGTTTTGTCTTGGGTTTCTTTGATTTGATCAATATAAGGTTTACGGTGAACGAATTTCAATGGGTCAGATGGCCGGATATGATCATCCAGTGAAACCCAGGTGCCGCCATCGATCAGTTGCGTCACTCGCTCATCGCAAGTGACACGACGGTGGTGTTCACAGTCTAAGCAAACCATCTGATTGGCTTTGAGGTCTTTGCTGTAGGCGATCGCGCCACAGGCATCACATTTTGTCCACAGACCATCCGCAATTTCTCGTTCTTGCTGGGTTTGAATGGTGGGGTCAGCTTTTTGACGATTGGCAAACCAGTCGATAAGAGTCATAGTTTAAAACGCTGCAAATGTGATGCCCCAGGTCTATCAGAGATATGTTTAGATATGTCAATGGCCAGCCCAGGATGTTATTAGATCTTAACATTGGCTTAATACAAATCGATCGATTGCCGCAGCCACACCATCTTCATCTACCGAGGGAGCTACCCAATTGGCTTGGGCTTGCACGGCAGCAGGAGCGTTGCCCATGGCCACACCCCAGCCAGCGTAAGCCAGCATCTCTACATCGTTGTGGTTATCCCCGATCGCCATCACCTCTTGAGCCGTGATGTTTAAAAGATTTTTGGCCAGATAATCGATCGCTGTACCTTTATTCACCGCCGGATTGGTGGTTTCTAAAAAAATCGGGACTGAAGTAGTGACATGGAGCTGATCTGGGCGGTACTTGGTTTTTAGATCGGCAAGGAGTCGAGAAATTAAGTCTTCATCGGAGTGCATTGCTAAAATTTTGGTAGGTGCCGTAGTCAAGGCATCCCGTAAATCGGCCAGGGGGTTGGCAATAACAGAGCTACGCTGGGTATAAGCAGCGGTGTCTTCTGGAACCCCTTGAACATAGAGACGATCTTCTACATAGACATGGATCGAGAGGTCGGCGGGTAAATGGGGCTGCTCGAAGTAGGTAATTAATTCTTTGGCAATCGCCGTATCTACTTGCAAATGCCGATAAGGTTCAGCCATGGCTGGGTCTTGAATCCAGGCTCCTTGATAAGCCATCACTGGTACATTAGCACCTATTTCGTGATGAAAGCGCAGGGCTGATTGATACATGCGGCCAGTGGCGACACCTACCTTAATGCCTCGATCGAGAGCTGCTCGTAGAGCGGCTTTGACTTTGGGACTGACCTGGTTATCTTTGCCCGCGATTGTGCCGTCGATATCGACCACAATAAGTTTGATTGGTGCGGGTGGAGTGGTCATAATCTGGGGAATCGGTGGGGACTTGTTCATCATAGGCTCGATCAGCTGCTGCCATTAACCAGTAATTAAAACTCAGGTGATCGTGAAGTACTCGAATGCATTCGGAGTACAGGTCGTGCCTGAATGCATAATGATGATGAGCCTAGAATTTCTCCATCAAATACTCCAGTTTCCATAATAGCTTTTCCCAACATCTCAATCACCGGCACCGAAACACTATTCCCCAATAATTTCATCCACCGCACCCGACTCTCCGGCAACATAAAATCCTCCGGAAACCCCTGGATCAGACAAGCCTCCTCCTTCGTGATTTTTCGGTAATTATTTTTCTTGTAAACCTTCTCAATAAACTGCTGCTTATAATCCTCCACCTTCTCAGCCTTGATTTCTTCCAAAGTTATATAATCATTAGAATCACTAGCCACCAACGTCGGAAAAATATCCGAAGTCGGCAAAAATATTCGATTAACCCCAAAAAGCCCCGTGCTTATTTTAGTATTTTTAAAGTCATATCTTACTTCCACACAATCAATAATACCCTTGCCCAACAATGCTTCCACCATTTTTAAGATTGGTATTTTCTTAAGCTTTAGTGATGTACTACTCTTCAGATCATCAATAACCAAATTTCCATTAATGCCATGTTGCAACACAGCAAATTCATCATCCGAAAGATCCTCTGAATCAAAAGATTTAATAGCAAAAGCATATTTTTCTGCTTTAAGGATATCAATCTCCACCAGCTCATCTAAATCCTCTTGCTCAATCTTTGAATCCAACCCCTTGAAATGACTTAGAGACAAAGGATTCCCATCTAAATTACCATAAGCACTTTTCCTGCGATTCTTTAACAACAGATAGCAAATATCTTTCTGTCTTTCTGTAGTATCTATGATATCCCAAGAATGTATCGTTGAATGACCATTCCGCAAATCATTGAACAGAAAATAATCATTAATTCCATTATTACTAGATAAACTGGTATACTTTTTCTGAGTAAAATCCCCAAATAAGCTTTGCTGAACGATTTGTTCCTTCTTAACAAACTTTGAATTGAAATTAGATAAGATATCTCCCAATCTAATTCTCTTACTTGCTGGATTAGGAATATTGAACTTTAAGAAGTATTCCTTCTCTCTAAATCCCACAATATAAATTCTTACTCTGTTCTGGGGAACTCCATAATCAAAAGAGTTGATCACATAGTAATTAGCAAAATAGCCAGCATCTTTAATCCGCTTCAAGATATAAAAAAGAGCATCCCTGTTTCTAGGATCGGCTAAACCTTTCACATTCTCAAAAATAAAAG
>JANNEH010000117.1:0-9476 GCA_031378405.1 Synechococcales cyanobacterium OTE_75_metabat_409 | reverse complement strand
AGCCGGGGCTAATTTTATTCATTTGATAGATCAACTGAATATCTAGACCGCGCACAGAAAAAGTAGAACAATCTGTCACATCCTTAATCAGAGCCATGGATTCAATTAGTAGATTTGCTATGCCAGATTATCTCAGAAACTGGGGATTGCCAAAAACTATCCTGCGGCAGCCTTGAGTTCTTGGTACAGTCGCTTGAACTCCCGTTGTTGGATGGCATGATCGACGATCGGCTCAGGATAATTGCTTTTGGCGCGCCAAAGCGGCGCAATATTGCCACTAATTAAATCGGCAGCAGGTACCGATTTTAGCTCTGGCAGCCACTGTCTGATATATTCTGCCTCTCGATCGAACTTTTGCGCCTGGGTGGAGGGATTAAAAATTCGCAGAGGCTTAGGGTCCATGCCACTAGAGGCACTCCACTGCCAGCCGCCATTATTGGCGGCTGGGTCGCCATCTACCAGGGTTTGCATAAAATATTGCTCGCCCCACTGCCAATTAATAATTAAATCTTTAGTCAAAAAACTGGCCACAATCATCCGACAGCGATTGTGCATCCAGCCGGTTTCATTGAGCTGGCGCATCGCAGCATCAATAATTGGGTAGCCGGTTTGGCCTGCACACCAAGCAGCAAAGCGCGATCGATCATCTGACCAAGGAAACTTCCGCCACAAAGAACGATGTGGCCCGTCGATCAAACCAGGGAAATGGTACAGGGCTTGCCAGTAGAACTCTCGCCAAGCCAATTCTTGTTGCCAAGTAGTAATACCCTCTTGGGCTTCGATGCCGTTAGTGCGTTCCATGGCCTGCACGGTAGTCTGCCAGACCGTGCGAATACCCACCGTCCCCCAGGCCAAGGCTGGACTGAGGGTAGAAGTGCCATCCAGAGCTGGGAAGTTGCGATCTGTGCTGTAGGTTTCGATCGCCTTGCTGGTAAACAACTCTAATCTAGCTAAAGCCGCGCCGGTGCCAGGAGCCAAGAAATGTGGTCGATCCCAAACAAAACCGAGCTGGGCTAGGGTGGGTAGTGGCTGTTGAAGACTGGCTGGGATATGCGCAGGGCGAAGCACTGCTGAAGCTTGGGGTTCTGGTTTAGCTTTACTCAACCAAGTGCGCCAGTAGGGAGTGTAAACGCTATAGGGATTGTTACTACCGGTATAAATGGTATCTGGGGCGTGGAGCAGGGCATCCCAGTAGCGATGCAAGGTGATTCCTAGGGTCTCAAGATCTTGATCTACTTGACGACGACTGGGTTCTACCAGTTCATTGCAGTATACTGCGGTGGCGTGGAGAGCCTGGGCTAGCTCTGGGATTTTTTGCACCGGGTCGCCTTGTAAGACTATTAGATCACTGCCGCTCGATCGATAGGCTTGTTGCAATAAATCTAAGGAAGCTAAAACATAGCTAACACTAGCTGGCGCAATTTTGCTGGGAGTAAATTCGGCAGGATCGAAGCAAAAAACACCCACCACTGGCTGGCCAGTATTGCAGGCGGCTGTTAAACCCAAATTATCAATCACTCTTAAATCGCGCCGATGCCAGAAAAGAACCTGTGCCGTCATACCCAAAAACTCATATTTTGTCCTTGCAGTATAACGTCTTAGTTTTGCATAGCGTATTTTCGATCGAAAACTGGGAATGCTCTAGAAGATAGCGATATCTCGAGCATCTATGACTCAATCTTCATCTCCGAAACGCGCCCTTACTGTCCGCAACGACTTCTCTCCTTTTGGCAACAAGCTAGTTCAGTCTGGCTATGTTAACGCCGAGCAGATGAAGCAGGCTCTGGTAGATAGCCGCAATGCCAACAAGTCTCTGATGGAGACTTTGGAAGAAATGACTGGCAAGTCGTTGCCGGTAGAGTTGCGCGAACAATATCGCAAACAGCAGCTTTTTGAACTGAAAGTTCTCTACGGTCTACCTAGCCTTGATCTAGTCAACAACAAAATAGATCAATCATTAGTGCGCAGCCTGATTGCCAGCTATGTTTCGGTAGATAGCTGCCGCCAACTGAAAATTTTGCCTGTTTCCTTGAACGACACCGAGTTACAAATCGCGATGGTTAACCCCAGCGATTTAGAAGCCTGTAACGACCTAGACAAAATATTACGCAAGCACAATATTTCCTGGAAAGCACGGGTTATTCCCCTCGAAGACTATCAACAACTGCTGGACACCTATCTAGACGAAAAAGTTCAACTAGAAGAAGCCAATGCTTCCATGAAGCGCCTGGATGTGCAGGATGTTTTGGCCGATTTTGAAAATGGTGATCTGCATACCCTGGATGATGAAATCGATGATGAAATTGATATTGAAGGGGCAGAGGCCGCGCCAGTGGTCAAACTCGTCAACCAAATCTTAGCCAAAGCCCTATTAGAAAAAGTCTCAGATATTCACGTTGAACCCCAAGAAGAAGGATTGCGCATTCGCTTCCGCAAAGATGGAGTATTGCGGATGGCTTTTCCTATTTTGCCTAAACACATTATTCCGGCCATTACTTCCCGCTTTAAAATTATCGCCGAGTTAGATATTGCGGAGCGACGAAAACCCCAAGATGGCAGAATCCGTCGTACTTATGAAGGCCGCAAAGTAGATTTTCGGATGAGTACACTACCCAGTCGCTATGGGGAAAAGGTCGTTATGCGGATCTTAGATAACTCTTCGACTCAGCTTGGTCTAGATAAACTGATCAGCGATCTGCCCACTCTGGAAATTGTCCGGAGTATGGGAGCCAAACCATTTGGTCTAATTTTGGTGACTGGCCCTACTGGTTCGGGTAAATCGACCACTTTGTATTCTTTGTTGGCCGAACGTAACGATCCGGGCGTAAATATCAGTACTGCTGAAGACCCGATCGAGTATGCCCTGCCTGGAATTAACCAAGTCCAGGTAATTCGCGACAAAGGGGTAGATTTCCCTTCTATTTTGCGTGCTTTCATGCGTCAAGATCCCGATATTATTCTAGTCGGTGAGACCCGCGATAAAGAAACCGCCAAAACTTCCATGGAAGCTGCTCTCACTGGTCACATGGTAATGACTACTCTGCACACCAACGATGCGGCTGGATCGATCGCCCGCTTGGATGAAATGGGTGTAGAACCTTTCATGGTCTCTGCGGCCTTAATTGGGGTCGTAGCCCAACGTCTCGTCCGCCGGGTTTGCAGTGAATGTCGCATTGCTTATAATCCTTCCCGAGAAGAGTTATCCCGTTTTGGTCTCACATCTTCTGGAGCTGGCATTATTACCTTTTATCGTGCCAACGTCCTAGCACCAGCAGATATCGAGACATCTCGGAGCAGTTCCACTCTTTGTCGCACCTGTAATGGCATCGGTTACAAAGGCCGGGTGGGTGTTTACGAGGTAATGCAAGTTACTGATGAACTAGCCTCACTAATTAACCGGCGGGCCCCCACGGCCATGATCAAAGAGACTGCGGTGCAGGAGGGTATGAAAACTCTGCTGTCCTACAGTTTGCAACTAGTGCAAGAAGGGCATACTACTTTGGACGAGGTGGAACGAGTGACCTTTACCGATTCTGGCTTGGAATCGGAACTGCGGGCCAAGCGCAAAACTTCGCTGATCTGTAGCTGTTGCCAAGCAGACCTCAAACCTGAATGGCTAGACTGCCCCTACTGCATGACTCCCCGTTTTGAAAACTAATTAATTTGCAAGCTCACTGAAATTTGATTGACATCAGGAAACATAAATTACCATGGCAGATTTACTAATTGAGGACTTAATGGAGCAGCTCGTGGAAATGGGCGGTTCCGACATGCACATTCAGGCGGGGGCACCAGTCTACTTTCGGGTAAGTGGCAAATTGGCCGCGATCGATGATGAAATTCTCTCGCCCCAAGACTGTCAGAAACTGATCTTCAGTATGCTGAACAATACCCAACGCAAAGAATTAGAACAAAGTTGGGAATTGGACTGCTCCTATGGAGTGAAGGGTTTAGCCCGTTTCCGGGTGAATGTATACCGAGAACGCGGCTGCTACGCGGCCTGTCTGCGGGCATTGGCCTCTAAAATCCCGCAATTTGAGCAGCTTGGCTTGCCAGAAATTGTGAGGGAAACCTCGAAAAAACCCCGAGGTTTAGTGTTGGTGACTGGACCCACCGGTTCCGGCAAAACTACTACGATGGCCGCGATGATTGACCTGATCAACCGCACCCGTGCCGAGCATATTCTAACGATCGAAGATCCGATCGAGTATGTGTTTCCCAATCATCTCAGTCTGATTCACCAACGCCAAAAAGGTGAAGATACCAAGAGTTTTACTAACGCCCTGCGCGCCGCGCTACGGGAAGACCCAGACGTGATTTTGGTCGGAGAAATGCGTGACCTAGAAACCATTAGTTTGGCGATTACTGCCGCTGAAACTGGTCACTTGGTCTTTGGTACTCTGCACACCAGTTCTGCTGCTCAAACAGTCGATCGGATGTTGGATGTATTTCCTCCTGAGCAACAGCCCCAAATTCGGGCACAGCTTTCTAACTCACTTATTGCGGTGTTTAGTCAATGTTTGGTGGCGAAAAAAAGCCCCAAACCGGGCGAATACGGACGAGTCCTCGCCCAGGAAATCATGATTGTGACTCCGGCGATCGCCAACCTGATTCGGGAAGGTAAGACTGCTCAGATGTATGGTGCCATCCAAACTGGGGGCAAGCTAGGAATGAACACCCTAGAAACCACCCTGGCTAACTATGTGCGTAATGGCTCCATCAGTCTGGAAGTGGCGATGACCAAAGCCGCTAAACCCGATGAATTGGAACGTCTGGTTGCGACCAACCCGGCGATGGTAAACGGCCGTCGCTAAATTAATCTCTATCTATTTATCTATACAAGTACAACACCACCACTTGAACCATGCCTACTTTTATCGCTGAAGTCCGGGACAACAAAGGTAACACTCGCCAAGAAAAAATCTCCGCCAAATCGGCGATCGTGGCGCAGAAACAACTGAAGGAAAAATATCAGTTTGTCAAAAACGTGCGTAAAGAGCAGGGTTTTGATCTAAGCAAACTGACCAATATTAATGTTCAAGATATTGAAGCGGCGATGAGTCCGGTCAGTGTCAAAGACCGAGCAGTTTTTTCTCGCCAATTTGCCGCCATGGTCAACGCTGGGGTCGCAATGGTGCGCTGTCTGAGTATTTTAGGTGAGCAATCTGCCAATCCTCGCTTAAAGAAAGCCCTGTCAGCAATTAGCCTGGATGTGCAGCAAGGGATGAACCTTTCCGATGCCATGCGTCGTCAGCCCCAATGCTTCGATAATTTGTATGTGAGCATGATTCAAGCTGGTGAAGTGGGTGGGGTGCTAGATGAAGTTCTCAACCGTCTGGCTAAAGTATTAGAAGATATGGCCAGACTGAAAAACCAAATTAAAGGAGCGATGGCTTACCCAGTTGCTGTGGGCGTTTTGGCGACATTGGTGTTTTTGGCCATGACCATTTTCTTGATTCCGATTTTCGCCAAAATCTTTAAAGATCTAGGTGCTGAACTACCTGCACTGACACAGTTTATGCTGGATGTTAGTGCTATCCTCACCAGTTGGATGGTTGTAATTCCAATTGCTGTAATTGCTGGCGCAGGTTTTCTTTATAATTGGTATTATAAAACTTCTGTTGGTCGAGTGACCATGGATCGAATCTTTTTGAAAATGCCGATCGTGGGTGACTTGACTGAAAAGTCGGCAGTAGCCAGATTTTGTCGCATTTTTGGTACTTTAACTCGATCAGGTGTACCGATTCTCAGCTCCCTAGATATTGTGCGTGATACTGCTGGTAATCAGGTAATTGCTAACGCGATCGAGAAAGCTAAATACGAAGTCCAGCAGGGTGGAATGCTCAGCTTGGCACTGCAACGGGAGCGAGTGTTTCCTCCTTTGGCGATTCAAATGATCAGCATTGGGGAAGAAACTGGTGAAATAGACGCGATGATGATGAAGGTCGCCGACTTTTATGAAGACGAAGTAGAACAGGCTGTGAAAGCTCTCACCAGTGTCTTGGAACCAATTATGATGGTATTCCTGGCCGGGATGGTAGCAGTAATCTTGCTGGCTATGTACCTCCCGATGTTCAAGGTCTTTGAAAAACTGACCTAATGATCGATCAAGGCATGTACGAAATCCTGCTCACAGAATATAGCAATCATGAAATGGCGATACTGCTTCTACAGCAGTATCGCCCCTATGTAGAAATGGTGCCCAGTATTCGCCGTTCTCGGGAAAGCATCATGACCTTGCCACTGCCCACCGTGAAAATCCGGGGGCATGGCTCGGTGATTTTGCCCTGTGACTTGGCTTATTTACTCTGCGACCCAGAGTGGAAAATTAAAATAGGCGGTGAAATTATTGTGTTAATTCAGCGCCCCGATGAGCATTTTTCAGAATTGTTGGGGCGTTGGCGACAAACCCAGGTGCTTTTAGATTGTGATTACGAATGGAATCGCCCCCATTTCTATCGCCAAATTATGAGTGAAGGTGGCGATCGGTTATATCCTCTGTTTGTGCTCTATCCCGGTGGCGATGAGCGGATTGTCCGAGGTTTGACTGGTGCTCATTTACCTTTTGTAATCGCTAATTTGTCAGTGATCAATGGGGTGATCAGCGAGTATGTGGAGGCAGCAGAAGAGCTGACTTAATTTTGGATTTAAACTAAATATGTATCAAGTCTGCATAGAAAGGTGAATTTTTAGTTAAAATTCAGGTACTCGATCGAAGTACCAATGTCTTTATCTCGCTTGCTTAGTGCCATTGTGGCCATTATTTTAGCCTTGGGAACTTTGTTCTTAGGTGGCTGGTACTTTACTCTCGGCCTGTGCGTGGCGGTTTTTTTGGGGCAGCAAGAATATTTTCAGTTGGTGCTAGCCAAAGGAATTAAACCCGCCGTCAAAACCACCCTGGTATTAAGCCAAATATTATTGGTGGTCACCGCATTATTTCCAGCTTTTGCTGACACCATGTTTCCATTGGTGGGCATTGCTGTCTGTTTCTACATGTTGTTTGCCCCCACGATGGTATCGATCGCTGATATTTCTACCTCGATTTTGGGGTTATTTTATGGGGGATATTTACCTAGTTATTGGGTGCGGCTGCGGGTGGGTGTGGAACCTACCGGGAACCTGCCCTTTTATGGCTATTGGCCAACTTCTTGGCCAGACTTACAGCATTTGCCCCCAACGCTTTCTTATACTTTGTTGGCCTTTATGTGCATTTGGGCAGCAGATATTGGAGCCTATTTTGTGGGCAAGTTTTTGGGCAAAACTAAACTCTCGGCAATTAGCCCCAAAAAAACTGTGGAGGGAGCAGTATTTGGCCTGATCGGTAGCATGATGGTGGGTTTGGGTGGTTCCTGCTACCTACACTGGAATCAGTGGATCGTCAGTGGCTTGGTACTGGGCTTTTTAATTGGCTGCACTAGCTTGGTTGGTGATTTAACCGAGTCGTTAATGAAACGAGATGCTGGGGTGAAAGACTCAGGGGAGTTGATTCCTGGCCATGGGGGGGTACTCGATCGCACTGACAGCTATATCTTCACTGCTCCCTTGGTTTACTATTTTATCACGTTGGTGCTGCCGCGCTTTTAAGCCGTCGCAAAACAGGCGATCGTGGCTCGATTGCCACTGAGCTTAGCAATATCGGCAGCACTCAAGCCACCCTGATTTCGCTTGGTATGGTCGGCTCCGGCGGTGAGCAAGATTTCAATAATTTCTACCCGGCGCTGGTTGGCTGCCCACATCAAAGGGGTGGCACCAGTTTTGTCTTGGTGATTCAAGTCCACATGGTAGGCAATTAGTTGACGAACTAAGTCTGGATTGTCTTTTTTGATTGCGACTACTAATAGGGACTGTTCTTTATGTACCAGTATGTTTGGGCTGACACCAGCTCGCAGTAGCACTGCTACCACCGGGTAATGTTTGGCTAACCCGGCAACAGTGAGGGCTTTTTCGCCTTGGCGATGCCGATGGAGATCGATCTGAGGCAATAGCTGTTCGATCACTTGCCGATGACCGTGTAGTGCAGCTAGAAGCAAGGGAGTATCACCCAGAGCATTAGTTGCGTTGGCATCGGCGGCATGTAAAGCGGCGACTATTTGAGCATGTCCTTCTACTGCCGCAATATGTAGAGCGGTGTCCCCTTCTTGGGTGGCCAAATTAGGATCGGCACCTCTGGCCAGCAACAATTTGACAACTTGGTCTTGGCCCGCAGCCGTCGCTGCAATTAAGGGAGTCCAGCCTTCTTGATTGGTGGTATCGATCGCGGCTCCAGCGGCAAGTAAAGCTGAGATAGCTGAGCTGTAACCATTTTCAGCCGCTGTCAACAAAAACGTATTGCCTTCGACATCTTGGGCCTGGACATTTGCTCCAGCTTTAATCAGGGCGTTGATGATGTTAATGTCACCGGGAGCAGGTACCGCCAGCAGCGGCGTGCGGCCATTGGCTCCCGCCAAGTCAGGATTTGCTCCAGCCTGGAGTAACAAATCTACGACCAATGAATGATTCTGGCTGACGGCGATATTCAAAGCCGTATCATGGTCTTTATCGATCGAGTCAACTGCTGCTCCAGCCGCTAATAAAGAACTGACAATTTCGGGGGAACCATGGAAGGCCGCCGCCATCAAGGCGGTACTCCCATCGGCATTGAGGGCATTGGGAGTGGCTCCATGACTTAGCAGAAGCTGGACAATTTCTCGATGGCCAGAAGCAGCGGCTAGCATCAGGGCCGTGGTACCAAATTTACCGCGCGCCAGGTTCACATCAGCTTTTTTGGCTAGTAGCAGTTCAACTATTTCCAGAAATCCTTGCTTGGCCGCAAACATCAAGGCAGTGGTGCCACTGCCATCGCGACTGTCAATATCGGCTCCTTCTTCTAAGAGCGCTGCTAATCGGTCTTTTTCACCAAACTGCGCTGCTTGAATCGAGTCTTGCCGAAGTTTGTTGCTGATCATGCCTATCACCACCAAGAAGAAAGTGTGCTAATTTCGTATAAACAAATGTTAACTATCGCAATTATACAGAGAGACAATGGATTTTTTCGCTCCTGAGGTCAAACCCTACTTAAATTTTGTCCACCCGCCTTTAATGTGGGTGCTGCTAGGAATGTGTATTTATGCGATGTATTTGGGCATCCAAATACGCCGCACTCGATCGGCCACTCCGGATGTGCGCAAAGAATTAATTAAGGGTAAGTATAATGACCGTCACCACAAGATCGGCTCGATTATTTTGGCACTGATGGTTTTGGGTTCGATCGGGGGCATCACTGTAACTTATATCAACAACAGCAAGCTGTTCGTTGGACCACACTTATTGGCTGGGTTGGGGATGACTGCTCTAATTGCACTGTCGGCTTCGTTGACTCCCTATATGCAGAAGGGTCAGGAATGGGCGAGAGTTAGCCATATTACGATCAACGTTGGCATTGTGGGGCTGTTTGGTTGGCAAGCCTTGAGTGGCCTAGAAATTCTTCAGCGAATTAT
>JANNEH010000073.1:0-8679 GCA_031378405.1 Synechococcales cyanobacterium OTE_75_metabat_409 | reverse complement strand
GACCTTGCCGTTCCAATATTTTTTATCTATTAACTTTATTTCCTCATGGCGAATTCAGACCGCAAGCGAGTTGTTGTCACAGGTCTCGGCGCGATCACCCCGATCGGCAACACCCTAGACGAATACTGGGCAGGTTTAACTGCTGGTAAAAGTGGGGTCGGCATGATCACGCACTTTGATCCGGCTCGCCATGATTGCCGGATTGCCGCCGAAGCCAAGGGCTTTGATCCGCTGCAATATGTGGAAAGAAAAGAAGCCAAGCGGATGGATCGCTTTGCTCAGTTTGCAGTCTGTGCCAGTAAGCAAGCTTTGGCCGACGCAGATTTAAAAATCACTGACCTAAATGCCTCTCAAATCGGCGTAATTGTCGGTACGGGGGTCGGTGGCCTAAAAGTACTTGAAGACCAACAAGAAATTTATTTAACTAAAGGACCCGATCGCTGTAGCCCCTTCATGATTCCGATGATGATTTCCAATATGGCCGCTGGCTTAGTGGCGATCCAATTGGGAGCCAAAGGGCCAAACATGTGTACGGTAACGGCCTGTGCCGCTGGTAGCAACGCGATCGGTGAAGCTTTCCGCCTGATTCAGAATGGCTACGCCAAAGCAATGGTCTGTGGTGGCGCGGAATCAGCTATTACGCCCCTGGGAATTGCTGGTTTTGCGGCCTGTAAGGCTGTTTCTACCTGCAATGATGACCCCAGCCATGCCTGTCGGCCTTTTGATATCAAGCGTGATGGCTTTGTGATGGGCGAAGGCTCCGGGATTTTGATTTTAGAAGAACTAGAACATGCTCTCGATCGAGGTGCCAAAATTTATGCTGAGGTAGTGGGCTATGGCATGACCTGTGATGCCTATCATATGACCGGCCAAATTCCTGGTGGTGTAGAAGCTGCTAGAGCTATGGCTTTAGCGCTGCAAGATGGGAATGTTTCGCCTGACACAGTAGACTATATTAATGCTCACGGTACTAGTACGCCAATTAATGACCCTACTGAGACAGCGGCGATTAAAAAGACCTTAGGCAATCGAGCTTACAAAGTAGCCGTCAGTTCCACCAAGTCTATGACTGGCCACTTGCTGGGCGGTGCTGGTGGTATTGAAGGAGTGGCGACGGCTTTGGCGATTAAACACAATATTGCTCCACCTACGATTAACCTCGAAACCCCCGATCCAGAATGTGATTTGGACTATGTGGCGAATGTGGCTCGATCGATGCCCATCAACGTAGCAATGTCGAATTCCTTCGGGTTTGGTGGTCACAACGTGACTTTGGTATTCAAGAAATATCAATGATGATAGAGATAGATAGAAGTCCGACTTCTATTTCAGAGATCCAAGAACATGCTGCGCCTCAACGAAATCAAACTGCCCCTAGATCACCCCGAAACAGCCCTGCGAGAAGCCATCCTCAAAAAGCTGCAAATCACCGCTGCCGATTTGAGCCGCTACACCATCTTCAAACGCAGCTATGATGCTCGTAAAAAAGGCCAAATCATTTTGGTCTACATCGTAGACATCGAAACCCCCAAACAAAAAGCCCTGCTCCAACGTTTCAAAAAAGATCCCCACGTTGTGATCGCCCCCAATATTACCTATACCCCTGTTGCCCAAGCCCCCAGGAACCATCAAAAACGCCCGATCGTCATTGGCACCGGCCCTTGTGGCATGTTTACCGGATTACTCTTGGCTCAAATGGGTTTCCGGCCAATCTTGTTAGAACGGGGTAAATCAGTGCGCGATCGCAGTGCCGACACCTTTGGCTTCTGGCTGAAAAAACGCCTAAACCCGGAATCTAATGCCCAATTTGGCGAAGGCGGTGCTGGAACATTCTCGGACGGCAAACTCTACAGTCAAGTCAGCGACCCCAAACACTATGGACGCAAAGTCCTGAAGGAACTTGTCGCAGCCGGTGCCGCCCCAGAAATTTTATATATTAATAAGCCCCACATCGGTACCTATCGCTTGGTCAAAATCGTCCAAAACATGCGATCGAATATTGAAGCCCTGGGCGGTGAAATTCGTTTTCAAACCAAAGTCCAAGATCTAGAAATAGAACAAGGCCAAGTGCGGGGAGTCTGGCTAGAAAACGGTGAATTTATCGCTAGCAATCACGTCATTCTTGCTGTTGGTCACAGCGCCCGTGACACTTTCCAAATGCTGTTCGATCGCGGTGTATACATTGAACCTAAACCTTTCTCGATCGGCTTTCGGATCGAACATCCCCAATCTCTAATCGACAAATGTCGCTTCGGCGACCAAGCTGGTCATGAGCGCCTGGGTGCTGCTGACTATAAACTAGTACACCACTGTAGTAATGGCCGATCGGTCTATAGCTTCTGCATGTGTCCCGGTGGTAAAGTAGTCGCTGCTGCTTCGGAGCCAGGACGTTTGGTGACTAACGGGATGAGTGAATACGCGCGGAATGAGTCTAACGCCAATAGTGCGATCGTGGTGGGTATTACTCCTGCGGATTATCCCGATGGAGCCTTGGCTGGTATTGCTTTGCAGCGGGGTTTAGAAGAACGGGCTTTTGCTTTGGGTGGTGGGACTTATGAGGCTCCAGGGCAATTGGTGGGGGATTTTTTGGCCGATCGACCTTCCACTGCTCTTGGTGTGGTCACTCCTTCTTATAAGCCGGGGGTGAAGTTGGGTGATTTGAGTGGTAGTTTGCCTGAGTATGCGATCGCAGCCATCCGTGAGGCTCTATTGGCTTTTGACAAACAAATCCCAGGATTCGCTATGGATGATGCTGTTTTGACTGGCATCGAAACTCGCACGTCTTCACCAATTTGCATTAAACGGAATGAACAATATCAAAGCCTAAATACGATAGGTCTTTATCCAGCGGGTGAGGGAGCTGGCTATGCAGGCGGTATTTTGTCGGCGGGGATTGATGGAATTAAGGTTGCGGAAGCGGTTGCTTTGAGTATTTTGACAGGGTGAAGTTTTGGGTTTAAATTTCTTGTAAAGAGCTGGAATGTGGGGGTTCTGACCCCCACGCCCCCCATTGAGGGGCGGGACGCACCCCCTCAAACTCCCCATCGTAAGGGTTGCTTGTTTCTAATTGAGTGCGGTTGCCTGATTCTGGATTTAAGTGTTTGATTGGTGATTTAACATATGGTACTGGCCGAAGATTTTTTGTGCTCCAGATTTTGTTCTGAATAAATGTGCAAAGCACATTTATTCAGAACGTTAAGTTAATAGGCTAGACAACACACAATTTTTGATTGTATAAAAAACAAAAAAACTACTTTGTGATAGTACCCCGTTGCGCGGGGAGTTTGAGGGGGGCGCTCATCGCCCCTCAATGGGGGGCGTGGGGGTCAGAACCCCCACATTCCGGTTTTCTCCAGAAAACCAAATTACACAAAATAAAGATCTGTAAAGTTTTACCCACAAACATTATTTCTCATCAGAAGGATAGGAAACATACAAATATAACCATCATTAAATTCATCGGATTCCCACCATGCAAGCATCTCACTCCATTACCCTCCACAACATTCCAGCCAGCGCCGAAGCCTTAATTCGGGCACAAATCGATCGACTCAGCAAAGACCACAACTGGATCTCCGACTGCCAAGTCACCGCCGAAATCCCCGCCCCCTTCACCGAAGGCATGTACCAAATCCATATTGACTGCAAAATTCCTGATGGATCAGTAGTAATCGATCGAGCACCAATGATGGACTGCTACCAAGAAGACCTCCAAGTAGCCATCTGGAGCGCCTTTGCCCAAGCCCGCCAAAAAATCAAAGCCCACGTAATCCATTCCGCCAACTTTTCCCGTAAACTCCAACATGCTTAAAGACCCTGAAATCGCCCTTGGCTACCCCAGGGCGATTTGCTCAAGGTACAATTCAGGCATACTGAAATCCCTAGCCAAAATTGATCCTCACTAGCACCCAAAACCCCCTAGTCAAACAAGTTCGCCGCCTGCACCAAGCCAAAGAGCGGCAACAAGAGCAAGCATTTTTAATCGAAGGCACTCATCTATTACAAGAAGTCTTCACCGTCCATCATCCTCTCCAGCTAGTCTGTGCCACCGAAGCTTGGCAAGAACAACACCCTGACCTCTGGCAACAAGCGATCGATCAAGTTCCTCGCACCGAACTAGTCACCGCCAAAGTCCTCGCCGCCATGGCCACTACCGTCACTCCTGATGGAGTCATTGCCGTAGCTGAGCGCACCGCCATCTCTCCACCTAGCCTAAATGGCAAACTAGTCTTAGCACTCGATCGACTCCAAGACCCCGGCAACCTCGGCACCGCCATTCGCACTGCCGCTGCTGTTGGCGCAGATGGGATCTGGACTAGTGCAGACAGCGTAGATTTAGACCATCCCAAAGTACTGCGCGCTTCCGCTGGTCAGTGGTTTCGGTTGCCCATGGCCAAAACCGATAGCTTGTTAGATTTAGCAAAATCTTATCGATCGCATGGTGCCCAAGTAATCGCCACCGGCATGACTGCTAACCTCGACTATTGGCAAGTAGATTTCACCCAGCCTACCCTAATTTTATTGGGCAACGAAGGTCAAGGATTATCCTCAGAGCTAATGGCTGCTGCCGATCGAGTAGTGAAAATTCCCATGCAATCCACCGTAGAATCCTTAAATGTCTCAATTACTGCCGCCCTGATTTTATATGAGTCCAGACGACAGAATGGTTTGCTATAATGACACAGATTGGGGCTGTAGCTCAGATGGATAGAGCGATTGCCTCCTAAGCGATAGGCCGCGCGTTCGACTCGCGCCAGTCCCATTTCCAACACTAACACTTGTGGTACGCTGACTTACAGGGTTTAGCCGCAACTTGCTGCGGCAACCATCTTCCTCACCCATGACTATCCATCACAACGACCAACTTCCTATCAGGACTCAATCCAAATCTCCTCGATCGCCAAAGCCGCAAGCAAAGCTATCGAGTGGTTGGCGGTGGACGGGCATTTTGCTTGCTGCTATTGTGGCTTCTCCGGTCTTGTGGTTTGGTTGGCGCGAACTAGAAAACTCCTGGCTACAGCCAGAGGCAATTTTTGTTTTGGGTGGAGAAACCGATCGAGAGAAATTTGCTGCTCGGTTAGCGGCCAAGCATCCCAAGCTGCCAATTTGGGTTTCAGGCGGGGCACCGATCGGCTACGCCAAAAAAGTATTTATCAAGGAAAACGTTGATCTGAACCGCTTACATATAGACCATCATGCAGTAGATACAGTGACTAATTTTACCACCATGGTAGAAACCCTCCAACAGGCCGGAGTGAAAAGTGTTTATTTAGTAACCTCCGATGATCACATGGCTCGATCGCGGCTGATTGGTGAGATTATTTTTGGTAGCCATGGCATTGCCGTTAAACCAGTGAGCTTTGTGAGCAATAGACCAGATGAATCTTGGCAAAAAGTTTTGCGCGATGGTGGTAGAGCAGTTCTCTGGATTTTTACCGGTAAAACCGGGGCGCGATTGGTCAAAGAATATAAACGAATTCCTTAAATAAACTTATTTTTTAAATAATTGTCAAAGAGCAAACAATCACTCCTTTGGCTGATGTATTTTAGTAGGTAATTACAGCAAAATGATTCTAGATAATTTGCTGTCATCCTTTGCTAGACATTAGTGTGACTTCGATCGCAACTTTTTCAGACTTAGATCACAATACAACAAATATAAACTTAAATAATTGCTATGGCTACTATTAGTGGAACTGCTTCTGCCGATTTCTTGAGTGGAACAATTGGTGATGACACCATTGAAGGATTTGCTGGTGATGACACTTTAATCGGTCTACAGGGCAATGATTTACTACTAGGTGGCGATGGCAATGACTTTCTGGATGGTAGCTCTGGTAATAATACTCTGGATGGCGGCGATGGTGATGACAAATTTGATGTGCGCGAAGGTAGTAATACCATTATTGGTGGTTCAGGATTTGATGTTTTATTGAATGTTAACTTTGGCAGTCAAACCACCCCCATTACGATCGACCTAGACATTTCTCCGGTTAATCTGACGATTCCCAACATCACTTCGATGAGTGGCGTAGATGGTATTGAATCTTTTCGATCGGGTACCGCTGCTGACAATATTACGGCGCTAGGTAATCGCAACCATACGATTCTGGGTAATGAAGGCAACGACTTGATCCGCAGCGGTGCTGGCATTGATATTTTGCGGGGAGATGGCGGTAGTGATACCCTATTTGCCGGAGCCGGAGACGATCGAGTATTTGGGGACTCGGTAGATTTTGAAGGTAACTTTGTGAATCCCGGCAACGATGTAATCGATGGTCAAGATGGTAATGATCTAGTCGAGGGTGGCCCTGGTTTAGATCAACTTTATGGTGGCAATGGCAACGACACCATCCGAGGTGGTGATGGCAACGACTCGATCAATGCTGGGAATGGTGATGATGTATTAGAAGGCAATACTGGTAGTGATAGTATTTTTGGTGGCGATGGCAATGACAATATTTTTGGTGATGACTTTGCTGGGATCGGCAATGATACTTTGATTGGGGGTAGTGGTAATGACTTGGTAGAAGGCTTGGGTGGTAACGACTCAATCTTTGGTGGCTTAGATAATGATACCCTCCGGGGTGGTGATGGTAGTGACACGATCGATGGTGAAAGTGGCACCGACTTGATCGAAGGTGGAGCCGGTGATGATTTCCTTTATGGTGCCAACGACAATGACACATTACGTGGCGGCACGGGCAACGATTTGCTGAATGGTGGCAATGGCGATGACATCTTAGATGGTGAAGATGGCAACGACAGCTTATTTGGTGCCGATGGTATCGACCAGATCTATGGCGGCAATGGCAATGATGTTTTATTTGGTGGCAATGGTGGCGATTTGCTGAGCGGCGGTGAAGGCAGCGACATTATTGATGGCGAAAACGGCGATGATACCCTCCAAGGTGGTAACGGCGATGACCAACTCTATGGTGCTAATGGTAATGATGTGCTGTTTGGTGACGAGGGCAACGACTTACTCAATGGCGGCGAGGGCATCAATAAGCTCAATGGTTTGAGTGGCAACGATACCCTAACGGGTGGTGGCAGCACCGATTATTTTGTTTTCGAGACCGGTAAAGTATTTGCCACAGCCGATCTGGGTGTGGATATAATTACTGGCTTCACCATCGCTAGCGACAAAGTGGTCTTCAGCAGCAACACTTTCATCGGGGTGAGTAATTTAGCCACTCAGTTTGCGGTAGTTGCCAACGATGCTGTTGTTGACACCAGTGCCGGAATCATTGTCTACAGCCAAGGCAGTGGCAACCTGTTCTACAACACCAATGGAGCTGTAGCCGGTTTGGGCAGCGGTGCGCAGTTTGCCACCATCAACGGCCTACCAGCCCTCACCGCCAACGATTTTCTGTTGGTCAGTAGTGCTGGTGATATTGTCGTACCTTTGGTCTAGGGCAGCTCTTGCACCAGCACATAGGGCTGGACGATGATTGCTCGAAACTTTTGCCGGGGATTGAGGTGCCACTTAGCTAAATGATCATTGTTAGGCTTGGTGATCAATTGTTCGCCAATCCATCGATCGACTGCCATGGTGTCATCTTGGGCGATCGCTACCCCCACATCTACCAGGTCTAGACCCTCATGCACAATCACTACGACATCTTTTTGCAGGTGGGGTTTAAGCCAGTCTAGCTCTGATTCATCAAGGAGTTCGGTAAGCTGGGCACGAAGTTCTACTGTCATAATCAAAAAATTTTAGCTGAGAAATAATTATGCTCGAACGAATGCTCGAACCAGAAGTAATGGATGACTGGCAAGAAGCCACGGCATACGATGCCATGGATTTTAACGCAGTGAACCGCGATTTTGCACTAACAGCGATCGATCTGTATCCCCAAGCGGTGCGAATACTAGATATTGGCACTGGCACCGCCCGCATTCCAATCATGCTCTGTCAAGAGCAACCGGGCTATCAGGTCTTGGGTGTAGATCTAGCCCAGTCAATGCTGGTGTTGGCACGCAGAAATATCGAAGAAGCTGGGCTACTTCAGCAAATTCGCCTGGAATTAGCCGACGGCAAGCGTTTACCCTATCCCAACTGGGATTTTGATCTGGTGATTTCTAATAGTTTGGTGCATCATTTGCCTGATCCCCAGAGCTTTTTTCAAGAGGTGGCCAGATTGGTTAAGCCCAATGGTGCTGTGCTCATTCGGGATCTCCTGCGTCCCGCTAGTGTGGCCGAAATCGATCGCCTGGTAGCTGAAGCTGGGGACTATGGAGAGCGCCAAAATCAGCTCTTTCGTGATTCCTTGGCAGCAGCTTTAACGTTAGATGAAGTGCAGGAGTTAGTAACAGGAGCTGGGATCACAAATTACCGGCTGGCACAATCTTCCCATCGACATTGGACTCTCTCAATTAGGGGTAGTAGCCACCTACACAACGGCACATAGTAACAAGAACATCCGCCATTTAGCTGAATGGTATTGATAAACAAAGAGATCTTTACTACGTTATGGGTAAATATCATTCTCTGAATCATTTTAATCGTCTCAGCACACTTTTCTCTTAACTTTTTTTTAATTATTTTCCTATCCAGTCAGAACCATGCCCGACCCAATTTTACCAGTTGCCCCGGATAGCACTAGCTCTATTACGGCCTCCCCGCTACTGACGAATCAAGAGCCGCTGCCCAGCAGTGGCAGCATTAGTCCAATT
>JANNEH010000069.1:0-7418 GCA_031378405.1 Synechococcales cyanobacterium OTE_75_metabat_409 | reverse complement strand
GCCCGAGATCAACCCTTACGTAGGGGAGTTTGAGGGGAGGCGTTCCGTCCCACGGGCTTTTTTAGCCGCCCGCAGGTGGCGGCTCCAGCCCTTCTCAATGGGGGGCGTGGGGGTCAGAACCCCCACATTCTATGGCTTACTAGTTATTGAGCACCTTGAATCGAATCAAAGTCTTTTTTCAGACTAGAACGAGTAATTGGTTGATCTAATTCCAGACCGCCCAGATCTCTTAGCTCTTTACCATTAACCGATATCCATACCTTGGCATTTCGATCGAGACTGGTCGCAGTGTAGATCACCTGCGCCAAACGCCCTTGGAGAGAAGTGGCTCCACCGGGTTTCTCAAACTCTTCGGAAAGATCCACCCGCACGCCAGTTTTATCGGACTTGAGACTCAATAACTTGGTACCAGCCGGAATCTCGGAGGAAGTTTTC
Organism: Synechococcales cyanobacterium OTE_75_metabat_409; assembly: GCA_031378405.1. Taxonomy (GTDB): domain Bacteria; phylum Cyanobacteriota; class Cyanobacteriia; order Cyanobacteriales; family Chamaesiphonaceae; genus JAAFHZ01. The sequence goes on along the minus strand of JANNEH010000069.1, from coordinate 6,983 downwards.
CCCTTAGAACCTTTGGCAGCAGATTTGTTGTTTAGCATTTCACCAAAGGCAGTGCGCAGATTGTCTTCTACCGACTTACTGGTTTCTTTGATGGGTAAATCACTCGGTACTACTTCAATCCCCTTTTCAGTGACCTGTACCTTATTGATCTTGACACTATTTTTGGGGATGGGAATTGGTTCTAGTTGAGGAGTCTGTGCTGGCTGTGAAGCTACTGGAGTACTAGGGTTCAAAGCTGGCGGCGGTGCTTGATCCGTCGGCACCGCCACCGTGGGGGTATTGGTAGGAATCTCGACTGAGCCAGTGATTTTCACTCCTGGACGAGGGATGAGAGTAGAGACACCTACTCCCAGGGCGATAGCCCCGGCAGCTAAAGCGGCAATCACTCCTTTAGACTTCATCTGTTTCATTGACCTGACTCCACCACTAAAATTATGTTGAATGCTTGACTCAAATTGTGTAGCATTTTCTGACTCCTCGATCTTATCAAATTCTACCCTGCCCAACAGCCAGATCAACGTTTAAACAAACTGTCTGAACTGCTATCTTGGCTGCTGGGGTGGCGGCAATTGAAAGCGAATAAAAGTGGCTACTTCCAATCTTTTATTCACAACTTTTACCTCTAACACCCGCGCTGTCAGACCAGTGCTTTCTAGTACAGCCAAATCGGCGCGCTCATTGACACTATCTACAATGCTTTGGAGCACAAAGTTTGGTAAAGGCACCCGATTGGCTGAACCCCGAACATTGACCAGCTTAATTTTGCGACCACCGCTAATTTCCACCGCAGTTTCTAGATCTAGATCCAGTTTGCTTTTGGGGTCAGCACTGTCACTCAGGGTCATTTGAAAACCCAGACGATTACCGGGTAAAAATCGCACTCGCGGATTCTCTACCATATAAATAATTCCCGCCGAATTCCCAAAAGTGGCCAGACCTTTGCGGACAATTTCCTGTATCCGATTTAACACCGTAACAGACTTTAGCGCTCTGTTTAAATCATCTTCAGTCATGGCGATTTTCACCCCAGCCTGAAGTGGCCTGGGCAAAGACTCTAGCTGAAGTTTGTTTAAATCACTTTGGAGAGCTTTGGGGTCGATCGAAATGGCATCGGTTTCCAGTTCAAACCCATCTACCCGCACCTCCGGACTCAGCCATAACCCCTTAGCCGCCATCCGCACTCGATCGGCTTTGCCATTGAGAATTTGCAAACTAGGTGCGTTATCAATACGTACCTGAATACTTTCTACTTTACTTAACCGAGATCTAATTGCACCTTCAGTTGCTCGATCGGCCACAATGCCGCCAAAAGACAAGGCAGAAAGAAAACTCGACAACAAAATAGTGATTAATTCCACCCCACGCTCCTATTGTCTAAATTTTCAGGTCTAAATTTTCAGGTCTAAATTTTCAAGTCTCAATTCTCAGGTTTGGATTTTGAGTGGGAAGATGGAGAAACATTTCTCCATCCCAGTTCCGACAGCACCCTAATTAATCATGCTGGCTAATATAGCACGACTAGTTACAGGTAACTCACAAAATACTAGCGGCGATCCAAGATTGAATCACCCCTCGCACCTCCTGGACGGCAATTTCGGCAGATTGTTTCGTAGCTCGGGTAACTACTTCTACCTGGCCATTTTGCAGCGATCTACCGGTGACAATCCGGTAGGGAATGCCAATTAAATCGGCATCTTTGAACTTTACTCCAGCCCGTTCATCTCGATCGTCCAAAATGGTTTCTATACCAGCGGCGTTGAGTTCTTGATACAGTTGCTCAGCAGCAGCCATCTGAGCCGCATCAGTCACATTGGGCACACAGATAATTACCTGATAAGGAGCGATCGCCACTGGCCAAATAATCCCGTCTTTGTCATAAGACTGTTCCACAGCAGCTTGGGCTAGCCGAGAAACTCCTACCCCGTAGCAACCCATCACCAAGGGCTGCTCAGTGCCTTGTTCGGTAGTAAAAGTCGCCCCCATGGCCTCGGAGTATTTGGTACCAAGCTGGAAAATATGACCAACTTCGATGCCTCGGGCTGTTTCTAAAGTCTGAGTTGGATCATGGGTGGCTCGATCGCCCACCAAGGCAGTGCGCACATCTACCTGGGCAGGTAAAGGATAATCGGTCTGCCAGTTGGCACCAGTAATGTGATAGTTTAATTTATCGGCTCCAGTTACAAAGTTAGTCAGACTAGCCGCTGTGTGATCTACCAACCGCAAAATTTTTGGCGAAACTGTGCCAGCTTTAATATATTCATCGCCAATACCAGGTGAAATATAACCCATTGGCAAGGGTTTCGCGACCCATTTGCTTATGGCTTCAGCGTCGGGCACTACTAAATCAATGATAGTCTTGGCCTCATAATCGGCAGCGCGTTTACTGAGTTCGTTGGTGAGCTTGACTTCGTTGACCTTTTGATCGCCGCGAATGCTGACCAGCACAATTACCGTGGTGCCGTTGTCGTAGGTAGCTTGATACAAAACATTTTTGACGATCGAACTAGCCGCGCACTTTAACAGAGCCGTGAGTTTATCGATTGAGTCAGTATTTGGAGTTTCAACCTCTGCCCGACTAGTAAAACTAGAGACCACCGCCTCCGCAGGCACCGACACCGCTTTTTCTACATTGGCGGCATATTGGCCATCGGCGGTGTACAGCACATCGTCTTCACCAGCATCGGCCAGTACCATGAATTCTTGCGAACCAGAACCCCCGATCGCCCCCGAGTCGGCATCCACTGCCCGGAATTTGAGTCCACAGCGACGCAGCATATTGGCATAGGCCACCGCCATATCTTGATAGGTCTCTTTCAAACTTTCTTCGTTGGCATGGAAAGAATAGGCATCTTTCATGATGAATTCTCTGCCCCGCATTAAACCAAAGCGTGGCCGAATTTCGTCCCGGAACTTGCTTTGAATTTGATACAGATTTTGGGGCAATTGCCGATAAGAGCGGATCATATCTCGCGCCACCGCAGTAATTACTTCTTCATGGGTGGGGCCGAGGGCGACTTGACGCTGCTGCCGATCGGTAAAGGCAAACATAATGCCTTCGGCTTGAGTATAGGTATCCCAGCGGCCAGATTGTTGCCAGAGTTCGGCGGGCTGCAATTGGGGCAAGAGGCATTCTTGAGCACCAGTGGCATCCATTTCTTCCTGGACAATCCGCCGTACCTTGTTGAGTACCCGCCACATGAGGGGCAAGTAGGCATAGAGTCCGCTGCCAATCCGGCGAATGTAACCCGCCCGCAACAACAGCTTATGGCTAGGAATTTCGGCTTCAGCCGGTTCTTCCCGCAGGGTGACAAAAAGGCTTTGAGAAAGTCGCATGGTGCCGTGAAAATAAATCAACGTCTATCATAGCAGGGGATACTAAAGGGCTAACAACACGTTAAGATTCTCGCTCGATCGGCTAAAATTGATCCGGTGCAATGTGTGCGACCGCTTAATATATTTAAGATAGATTGGAGAAAATATAATGAAACAGTTAATTCGGATGGCGATCGCTTTCTGTCTGTGCCTAACCTGCTTAGTAGGTTTTGCTACTCCCTCTTGGGCTGAAACCGATACTGCCGTGATCACCCAGGGTAGTAATACCGCCGATTCTAAGCTGAGTACTGACTTTGGTAAAAAAATCGACCTAAATAACACCAATGTGCGGGCTTTCCGCAAGTATCCAGGACTTTACCCTACCCTGGCTAGAAAAATTGTAGACAATGCTCCTTATAAAACAGTAGAAGATGTCTTAGATTTACCGGGGCTGAGCGAGAACCAAAAATCTTTACTGCAGAAGAATTTGGGTAACTTTGCGGCGACTAGCACCGACGATACCTTTAATGAAGGCGGCGATCGCTATAACAACGGCTACTACTAGCTTTAGCAAATTATAGACCGTAAAAAAGCCCCAATGTGTTGGGGCTTTTTCATTTTGACTAAATCTCTACTTGAGCTTTAGAGTAGGTGGAATCAATACCGTATCGATTACGTGTACAACACCATTACTAGCCTTGTTGTCGGCTTTAATTACCTTAGCGCCATTAACTGTAACGGCACCTTGGGCAGCTACCAGCTTCAAAGAGCTACCTTCAGCAGTATCTACTTTGCCAGATTTGACATCAGCAGCCATGACCGCACCAGCAATCACATGGTACTTCAGAACTTTTTGCAGTTCTGCCTTGTTGACTGGCTTCAGCAGCTTGTCTAAAGTGGCTTTAGGCACCTTAGCAAAAGCTTTATCGTTAGGAGCAAACAAGGTGTAAGGTCCTTCGGATGAAAGAGCTTCAACCAAATCGGCTGACTTAACCGCAGCAACCAATTTAGTGAACTGATTAGAACTAGCTGCTAGTTCCACGATGTTGGGAGTCGCAGTAGTACCGGGGGTAGCACTAGGAGTACTGACTGGTTGAGCAGCAGGCTTGGGCTTGCTGGGAGTTGCAGGCGCATTCAGCACTAAGGTCTGTTGCTGGATGAGAGACTTGATGTCTGCTGACTTGGACTGGGCTTGAACTGCACCAAAGCTGGCGGCAGTTAGGGCTACGCCGATGGCAGCTACTACGGTATTACGAAGTTTTAAATCGTTCATGCGGAGTGAGACCTCAATTCTAGTGGAATTTTATTAAGCAAAAAACTTAATCCTTCCTGTGACTGGGCTGATATTTTTTTGTTCCCGTCTTTGCCAGCAGATTTGATATGCCTTGCCAATAGATATTCAGCAAAAGTGGCACAGAATATCTGATAATTTAGAACAAGTCAAAACACCGCTTTTTGTCTCTTTTAAAAATTTGATATGTCTTCTGGGCGCACCCACGATCGAATTACTCTGCTCTCTTTGCCGATTATTACCGGAATTTGTTTGAGTTTGACCCGCAATGCAGAACTCACTATCTGGGTGGCTGGAAGCTTTTTGTTTGGCGGACTCATGTTTGGTCCTGATTTAGATATTCACTCTAATCAATCCATTCGGTGGGGCTGGTTCGGCTGGCTGTGGCAACCCTACCGCCGAGCTATTCCCCATCGATCGATTTTTTCCCATGGCCCGATTATTGGCACGGTCTGTCGCTTGTTGTATGTGGGCATGTGGGTGGCCTTGGTTGGGTTAATTAGCCAGTCGGTCTATCATTTTTTGGGCTGGCCGACCTGGAATGAATTGCAGATCTGGCGATCGATCCAGAAATTTGTGATTCAGTATTTTTCGACGCTGATTGGAATTTTTGTGGGGTTAGAAATAGGGGCGATGAGCCATTATTCGGCAGATTTTTTGAGTTCTTTGGCTAAAAATTTGTCTAAGAAGGTGTTTAAACCCGAGCAAAAATCTGTGGTGAAGAAAAAACCGCAGCGGGGACGAAAGACTCTTTAAATTCAAAGTCCGAGCGGAGTCGTAGCGTATGGGACAAAATACCCAATGGCAACCATTCTTGTCTAATGATCCTCACCTGTACTTGACATATCCAGAAACCATGAACTAAAATGGAGGCGGATGCAGCAGACATGTAAAAAAAATTCATGACATCCAGTTACCAGCTATGGTCGAGGAAATCCGGTAAAGACTTTCTGAATACCAAAAAATCTTTTTTGGCGAAGGCTCCTTAAGGAGCCTTTGTTATGTCATGGCTTCGGCAGATTCTTACCATCCAACAAGTTTTTGGCTATGACAAAAAATCCCACCTTTTTCACCTTTTCCAGTGGCTGGTCTAGAGGATAAGCACTTAGTACATGCAGCCTAAGTTTTTTCTTTTCTTTGAAAACCTTAAAAGAGACATAGTAATCAACCTCATTACCATTTGCATCCAGAATCTTTAGAGCAGCAAAGTTTCCGTACCCACCATGACAAACCAGAGTATCTTTGCTACCTAATGAACTGATTATATTTGGTAGCTGCTTTGATAGCTCGTATCTCTCGATGTTAAATGGTCTAGACTCCTTTGATGCTTTGTACATCAACAGTTTCAGCTCTTCCTCGGAAAAATCTCCTGAATCTTTAGCGAAACAGTGAAAGCTATAGGTCACAATAAATTTATACATAACTGGCTTTTCAATATCTCTGCTATCTAGGTACTCGACCCACTTTGCATTGAGATGTGACAAATCATAAGTGGTGTTGTTTAAAGTAAATTCTCTCCAGCTTGTTACTTCATTTACAGTGTTGAATTTCATTTGAACTCTCGATCCTAAGATGTCCCATGTTAAACTGATCCCCCGCAACCAAAACCCACGGACATCAATGATCTATATTGCTGATCGATGGCAATATGCCGCTGCGACAGAGCAACTGATCAATATTTTGCAGAAGTGCCAGGTCTGGCGCTGGTAGATGCGATTGGCCTTGTAAGAAATCAAAAGCTTGGCGAAAATCTTCACCATTGGCCACCACCGGAGCTTGAAAATGGCAAGAAATCACCTGCTGAAAATTCCATTGAGCTACTTTATCTACCCAAGCCAGAGTTTTTCCGGTCTGCCGACTGAGAATGAGCTGCTGCAAAATCGGCGCTACGATGAGCCTGCCTTGGTGAGCAGTCTGGTCAAAAGATTTTTGCCAGTGGGGTTGCCAACGAAAAGGATATATTCCCCAAAAAGCCCGTGGCGATCGATCCGCTGCCTGACCAACAGACCTGAGCACCACCAAAGCTCGCTCAATTTCTACCATACTAGGGCGGAAATAACAGGTAAACAAGACAATCCGCTGCCAACCGGTGAGACGATGAGCCGGAGTATCCACCACAGCTTCACTAACCGCCTCGCGGGCATGAAACAGCAGCGGATAAGGATCTAATTGCACCACCTCCGGCGGATTGGCCGGAATCGAGACTACTGTATCGGTGACTAATAGAAGTTGAAACCGCCGATCGAACAAAGCCACTTCACCAAACTTACCTAAGCCCAGCTCGATCGAATCCAAGATAGCCACCTCGAACCGCTCACCCCAAGGATGATTTTTGGTAATCAACTGGGTGCGCTGTGCCGGTAAACCCAGCCAACTGAGG
>JANNEH010000242.1:0-20520 GCA_031378405.1 Synechococcales cyanobacterium OTE_75_metabat_409 | reverse complement strand
AGGAGCAAGCTATGTCAGCCAGATTACTCTTAGTAGACGACGAACCCGGTGTGCGGGAATCGGTACAGGCATACCTAGAAGACAGTGGCTACGCTGTGCAAGTCTCGGCTAGTGCCAAAGATGCCTGGGAAATACTCCAACGCGACCCCCCTGAATTGGTAATTACCGATGTGATGATGCCCCAGGTGGATGGCTACCAATTTTTGAAGCAAATGCGTGATGATCCGCGTTTTGTGGCGATGCCGGTAGTATTTTTGACGGCTAGAGGCATGAAGTCCGATCGAATTAGTGGCTACCAGGCTGGTGTTGATGCCTATTTGGCTAAGCCTTTCGACCCGGAAGAATTAATTGCGATCGTCAAAAATATTTTGCAGCGCCGAGCCAGTACCAATAGCGAAGCCGGTGGTATTGCCAAGCAAATTGCCGCTGAACTGCGGGGCATGATGGGTACTGGCAGCGCGATCGTGACTACGCCACCGCCAATCAATATTGATTTCACCCCGCGTGAGCAGAGTGTGTTGGATCTGGTGGCTGCTGGTTTAATGAACAAAGAAATCGCTCGTCAGCTCGATACCAGTGTGCGCAACGTCGAAAAATACGTCAGTCGTCTGTTTGGTAAAACTGGCACCAATAGCCGCACGGAGTTAGTGAGATATGCTTTGGAGCATGGATTGACTAAGTAGTTAATGTTGCCAATAGCGGTGGGATTCGACTCCGCTCACCCACCGCTGATCGTTGGTAACAAAGATATCCATAGAATTCATAGAACCAGACGTTGGGTGAGCGGAGTCGAACCCCAACGTCCATGACCCCTTAGCTCTCCACAGCCTGCCTCGGAAATAAATAGATCCCCCCAGAAATCACAGTTAGAGCCACCGCCAGCCAAAATACCCAGACCCCCCCAGCCTGAATTGCAGGCAAAGGCACCATCACCATCACGATCGACACAATTTGTACCACTGTCTTGACCTTGCCCCACATATTGGCACCTGTGACCTGAGTACCACCCACCCGCCAACCCGCAATAGTCAGCTCCCGCGCCAAAATTATACAAACCCCGATCGCTGGTACCCGGTGTAAATCGATCGCCACCAACAGTGGCAGCAGCACCAATAGCTTATCTACCAACGGATCTAAAAACTTACCCAGATCAGTCACCAAATCCAGCTTTCTGGCCAAGTAGCCATCCAGCCAATCGGTCGCCGCCGCAAGAATAAAAACACCGATCGCCAGCCATTGCCAAATTAGTCCCGGTTGATACAGCCCATACAAAATCAACGGAATGCCCAGCAGACGGGAAAGAGTAATGCTATTGGGTAAATTCATAAAGTCATCAAAATCGCAGTGAGGTATATGGAGTGAAATTTGGGCACAATAGTTTTACGGCTAATCTTGCCAAACAGCCTCGGCAAATTAGAATTCCCGGCAATCGACCTGCCAGCCTCGGCGCTTTAAAAGTATATTTGTTTAGGTGTATCTAATAGTGGGTTTTATGGAAGATAGACAAGGTAATCAACAACTCGCGCCTAATCTCCAAGATTTGCTCAGAACCGCAGCTTTTTTTGCCGAACTGCCCGAAGCTTCCCGGCAAGTTGCCCTCAGCCATGCAGTAGTGCGTAGCCATCCAGCCAACCAAATGATCTTGCTGGAAAATGACTGGGGCGGATCGGTGTATTTTGTGTTGAGTGGTTGGCTCAAGATTCGGACTTACAACGTCGATGGCAAAGAAATCACCCTAAATATTGTGGGGCAAGGCGAAATTGTGGGTGAAATGGCAGCGATCGATCAAGCGCCCCGTTCTACCGATGTCTTAAGTCTGACTCCTACCACGATCGCCAATGTGCCTGCCGAAGACTTTATTCAGTTGCTCAAAATCGAACCAATGGCTGGTCTCAAGCTCTCGCAGCTTATGGGTCGCCGCCTGCGTCAAGTCAACCGTCGTCTGCGTCTACGGGAATCGAACAGCAGCTCACGGGTGGCTGATACCCTAATATTTCTAGCCGAAGGTCAAGGAGTGGATATCAATAGCAAAAAAGGTGCTGAAATTCCTAACTTTCCCCATCGGGAGCTGAGCAGCATGAGCGGTTTGGCGCGAGAAACTGTGACCAGGGTACTGACTAAGCTAGAAAAAGATGGTCTAATTGTCCGCTCCCATGATAAAGTGGCAATCCCTGATCTAGCGGCGCTGGAAGCTAGTATATTTTAGGTAGCTCCTCTTTATTAATTTTTGTGAATACCGTCCTTGTTTCTTCCTCCAGCCTGACTTTCTTGCTGGCGATCGGCCTGATGTTTTTTATTAAAGCGTCAGTCAAAGCCCGGATCGAAAAATTATCTTTTGCTCTGACTGAGCCAGAAGAGGCTTTTTTGGCCAAACTCGATCGCTATCTGACCGATCGATCTTACAAATTAATTGATATCAGTGATACTACTGGCGTAACTTACGAAGGCTTGGTCGCACCGAGCTGGTTCATGGCCATTTTCCTGACTTCTTTGGCCGCTAGCGGTTTCCTTTGTTTAGGACTGGTTTTAAACTATATTTTTGCCAGCAACTGGTTCTTGGGCTTGGCTGGTCTGGCCCCTGTGGCTGGGGTGTTTTACTGGAAAAAATCTGAGCGTCTCGAACAAATTATTTTTGCCACCACAGAGCACACCGATGGTAAGATATTTAGTCTTACTGGCCATCGGGATGAACTGCAGATCCTAGAGCAAAGCCTAAAAATTAGATCCGCCGTAGCAGACTAAATTAAATATCAATAGCCAGCTTTCGATAATCGCCGAAAGCTGACTGAAAGATACTAGAGCTTGCAGCTATCTGGTACCTACCAAGGCAGGTTCCGGACATTCCAGGACTCTCAGGCTGGGGAAAAGAAAATGGTTCTCTTCGACGTACTGTGCGCCGAATAGACCTTTCTCAGCCCAGAAATACCGATCTGTAGTATGCTCGTTGCGTTTGACCAGCAAGAGTGCTGGGGGGGTAATACCTTCGTTGTGAATGTATCTTCTAGCTGCTGTGACAGGTTTGTCTTCGCCGCTTTCAATACTATACTGAGGTACTTGCTCCAGGATCCTTCGACCCTCTTGCCGCCGTCTGCTTTTCCGCTTACGTCTTCTAGCCAACCTGATTACCTCCTTGTTGTTTGTACCAGTTGTAATGGTTGCTACAAAAGCCGTGTGTATCATATCCTCTTTGATTTAAAAATTCAATCCCCCCCAATTTGGCTCACCAAGAGGCTGAAACTCTCTACCTCAGCAAAAACTGAAGAATTTATTAATTTTTCCTGCAAAAGTTTAACAAATCTTAATATCTTAATTGTTTTTTTCTGCAAAAAATTCACCTTACATGATCGACTATGTCTAGCTCTTACAGCCTTCAATTTATCGAGCTGTGCCGTATCCAGTTAGCGCTGCTAGGAGATAGTCTGGGGGCAGAGATGGGAATTGTTTATATGGCTCAGACGACGATCGATGGTCAAGAGCCAAAGCTAGAACCACTGGTTTCTTACCCCGCCGAGAATCAGGCAGCTTGGTCAGAAGATCTGGGACTTGGCAAGTTACTGAGTGGCACGAAGGAAGAAGACCCCGAGATGATGCTGAGTGATCTGGTGGCAGCAAACCCCGACTTAGCAGCAGCCCCCAGGCAGCGACCACTGCGCAAATGGCCACCCCAAAAGCTGCTCCAGCCATTGGCTCATGAGGGGATGATTCTGGGTTTGTTGTTGGCGGTCAGGTTCGATCGCCCCTGGCAAGAGCAGGAACGGCAGTCCATCGAACAGATCAGTCATACGGTAGCCTTAGCAGCAATTATCGATCGAGAGCGTTCCTGGGCATCTCAGGCGTTGCGTGAGCAGCAACAGTTACAAAGTCGCCAGCAGAAATTATTAGACAACTTGTTGCACCAACTGCGCAATCCATTGACCGCTATTTATACTTTTGGTAGATTGTTACTGAAAAAACTGCCTGCCGATGATGCCAATCATCGGCTAGCACTGAATATTACTCGCGAGAGTGAGCATTTGAAAGAGCTATTGCAACAACTCGATAACTTTGCAGGGAATAGACAAATTGCAGCAGCATCTACAGATCTGCTGCTTCCAGTGGGTGAAGAATTTACTGATGAGAATCGACCACTACCACTGTTGCCACCAGCTAGCTTGCAGTTACAACCCTGTAGTGTTCTAGAAATATTAGAGCCGATTTTAGCTAATGCTGCTGTCGTTGCCCAGGAAAAACAGCTAGCTTTTACCACACAAATTCCTGCAAAAATACCCCCAGTGCTAGCTAGTGCTAGTGCTCTCCGGGAAGTCTTAGGAAATTTGGTAGACAACGCCTTGAAATACACCCTGCGAGGCGCAGTACTGGTAACAGTGTGTTGTGATGAACAACAGCTATCGATCATTGTCAGTGACAGCGGTCTGGGTATTCCGACAACAGACTTGGCGCGCCTATTTCAGCGTAGTTATCGGGGGGTGCAGGCTAGCGGTAACATTCCTGGTACTGGTTTAGGACTGTCGATTGCCAAAGAATTGTTAGAACAAATGGGGGGTAAAATCCAAGTGGCTAGTCCGGTTAGCTATGATGCCCAAGGAGTAGGCGTAGGCAGTAGATTTACAGTCTTGCTGCCCCTCGCCTAATGTTAGGGGTTTTAGTGGCGGCGACCTTTACCTAAAGAATCCCGCACAAATTCATAGACTTCATTAAACTTGCCACTATTGGCTTTGTTCAGGCCGATGTCGTTGTGGTATCTCTGAATAATCGCTTCATGAGCTTCCACGAACTGTTTAGCACGAGCAAAATTTACTCCGCATTTATTTAGCATTGTTTGACTAATTTTAGCGAGTCTGCCGGGATTTTTGGCATTCCATTCTTCGATTTTGAACACCACTGGCCAACAGCTTTTAAAGGTGCGAGCGACATCTCTGTCAGCGGCAGCTTTAAGAATAGAAGCCTTAGTACCCCGTGCCACTGGTATCACTAGTGGTCTGACTTCAGCCGCAACTTTGGGTTTTGGGCCACGTTTACCAGGAATTTTTACTGGGGGGGGTTCTATGGCGGCAACAACAGGTGTCTTGGGTGGTCGGCCAGGTTTACCTTTAACTTTAGCGGCGGGTGCTGGAGTAGTGGGTTCGCTGATGCCCAAAAGAGTTGCCATCTGATCTAGGCGAGCAGCTTTTTCTCGCAGATCGGCGTTTTCTTGACGTAACTGAGTGACTTCGGCTAAGAGTTCTGGTCGATCGACTACAGTTGTTGTCGTTGCTACTCGACCAGCAGCCTTGGCTGCTGGCTGGGTACCGTTACTTACCTGTTGCCGTAGCGTGGTGATTTCATTGGTTAACCAAGCTTGAGTGGCGATCGCCTGTTGCTGGACTATGGACTGCTGAGTCAGATTTGCCAAGAGAGTAGTCAGATCGGTATCACCACTAACAGAGATTGCTGACATAGGAATAGCAACTTCGGTGGCTTCGGCAGCTTCTCGTGGTTTCCGACCAGGTTTCCGACCGGGACGATTCATTTTTGCTTTGGTGGGAGTCATGAGTTGACGGCGCGTAGTAGGCTTTTTGCCGTTAACTGGAGTTTTTGTTGTTTGTCTTGGTGCCATGATTGCTCGGGGGTATAGGTATTGCTGAATAGCTATTGCCACCAGCATCTAATTATTGTATATATAAACAGTCAAAAGAGATAGCTATTTGCAAAAAAAATCGAACTATTTATCAAATCTTTGAATTTTTACAGATCCTTACCCATAAAAAGGAGTGAGATTTTGCCAGGTAGGAACTCCCCCAGCCCGCCACTGGATATCGGCTAAAGCCCAGACTCCATCTACAGTACTACCTAGTTTTGCGCCACTTTCTAAGATAATTTTACAGCCACTAAATTTATCTGAATCTTGCTGCCAATTTTCTGGGGTAGTTAATCGATCGATCTCCAATACTTCGATGGTGCGATTGACATGACTGGTGCGGTAGACTGCGGTGAAAATTTGTCCCTGTTGGGCTGGCATCACCACAGATACGTCACCATCAATCTGTTGCTGCCAAGCCACCGCCGCCAAATTAGAGATGCCGTAAACCGGAATTTGCAGTTGCTGACCAATGGTTTTGGCTGTCACCACAGCCAAACGGGTGCCAGTAAAACCACCAGGGCCTTTACCTACAGCAATCCAGGCTAAGTTTGTCCAATTCTGGGGCGCAATAAACTCTTGTATATAGGTATGCAAAAGATTGGAAGTATTCCGGCCTAAATCCCAAACCTGGGTGCGATAGTGATCGCCGATCTGCGGAGTCTGACCGATCGCCAGTCCTAGCTCTGGGGTGCTAGTGTGTAGAGCTAAGCCATGCTGTGTCATAAATGCTGTGTGGTTGACTACTTTGTGGTTGAATACAATCGACGGACAATTTAATATTCTCACAGCTATCTAAAAAAATTTCCTATGCAAGGTTCTGTAAATGAAGTAGTAACTGCGGCAATGAATGGGGCAGTAGTGAGTTTTCCTACTGACACCGTGCCCGCTTTAGCCGTTCGACCTGATCGAGCAGAGCTAATTTATCAACTCAAACAACGAGATCTCAGTCAGCCATTAATTTTGCTGGCAGCGAATAGTACCGATCTGTGGCCCTTTGCCCGAGGCAGTAGTGCCGAACAAGAAATTTGGCAGCAGTTGGCCAGTCGATATTGGCCGGGGGCACTGACTCTAGTCTTACCAGCTAGCACTAGAGTACCTGCTGGTTTAAACCTAACTGGTAGCAATACAATCGGTTTACGGGTACCTAATTGTGATGTGGCCAGAGAAATATTGCGGCAAACTGGAGCTTTAGCTACTAGTAGTGCCAATATTTCGGGTGAAGCACCGTTACTAAATATGATCAGGGTCGATCGAGTTTTTCCGACGGTGACAACTTTAGCCGTAGAGCACCATCAACCACCGACTAGTTTGCCCTCTACTGTAATTAAATGGATCGGTAGCGGTTGGGAGGTATTACGCCCAGGGGCAATTGTGATTGATGCGGGGATTGATTAGGTGATTCGGCGCAGTTTTTTTCAGCTACTTGCTTCTGTGTAAAACAATGATCTGGCTCTTAGGATAGAAGCTCAGTTTCCTCTGCTGGATTATGAGCAAGTTTTTAAAGTCGGGTTTTACGCTAATTGAGCTGGTATTGGCACTAGCGATCGCCAGCATGTTTTTAGCCTTGGTGGGTGGTGGTTTGGTCGTAGTCACCAAACAAGATCGAGCTGCCGCCGCCGATCGCACTAGTCGCTATGAACTCCAAAGGGCACTAAGCTTTATGGGAAATGAGGTGCAGATGGCCACAGCGGTGAACCCTTGCCCCCCAAATTCTACAGATATATATAGTCCGGCTAGTAATAGCTCTGATCACTATCCAGTATTAGTACTGACCATGCCGATCGAGAGTGGTTTGACTAAGCCGATCGTCTATTATGTGGCGACTCCACCGGTAGCTTCGGTTTGGTCTGGCCCTTTAGTAATTTATCGTTGGGGTCCCACCCTGAACCTAGATGGCTCCTATAGTCCTGACAAATCGACTAGTCTTGGCGAAGCGACCATCAGTTACAGTTACTACAATGAGGTAGTGGTAGACAAAATCACTGCTGCCAATCTTGCAACTGCTTGTGATGATGTTTTTACCGCCGCTATTCCAGCCAAAACTCAGGGATTTGCGGCTTGTGTAGAACCAAGTGGATCAGCAGTAAAACTATCGGTAGCCCGCAGTAGTGATGCAGGCAAAAAAGATATCTTGCTGAGTTCCATCTTTAGTCGGCGTAGTCAAAAGCTGACAGCAGTGAATGCGCCGATTTGTTCAACCAGATAGTATTGTGGTTAAAGTGTTGAGAGAACCAAGATTCCCGCTAAATCCAGAAAAAACTTAGGAGTTGAGCCGACCTGTGTTAGTATGATGAATCTGGCATTTGGTTTTAAAGACATTCCCCTAGGATCATGGCAAAGCGCACACAATTAGTATTAAATCAAGACGTTCGCAAGCTGGGCAAGCTAGGCGACGTGGTAGAAGTAGCTCCCGGCTACGCTCGTAATTATTTGGTGCCCCAAGGCATCGGTCTGGCTGTTACTCCTGGCATTTTACGTCAGGTGGCAAAGCGCAAGGAAGCTGAATTGGCTCGATTGGCGGAGTTAAAAATAGTAGCAGAACAGCAAAAGGCCGCGATCGACAAAGCTGGAGCATTGCAAATCAGCAAGAAAGAAGGCGAAAACGCAGCCATTTTTGGTACCGTTACCACCGCCGAAATTGCTGCTGCTATTCTCAGTTTGGCCAGTGTCACTGTAGACAAACGGGATATTTCGATTCCTGATGTGGCCAAATTGGGCAGTTACACCGCCAGCATTGAGTTGCACCCAGAAGTGACTGCAACCGTTGAATTCAACGTAGTCGCTGAGTAGTACTACAGGGGCGCGGTGATGTCTGAAGAAACTAGCGCCAATCAAAAATCGTCGGCTGCTTCCGGCGATTTTTTAGCGTCTAGAGATACTAATAACAATCAGTTTGGCCAGCAATTCGCGCTCCCGGCCACCAACCTGATTCCCCCCCAAAATATTGAGGTGGAAGAAGCCATCTTAGGTGGCATTTTGTTAGATCCAGAAGCCTATGGGCGAGTGGCTGAGCTACTGGTGCCCAATGCTTTTTATATTCCGGCTCATGGCCATATTTATCAGGCGGCGATCGAGTTACATGCCAGTGGTTTACCCACCGATTTATTAAATGTCTCGAACTGGCTGGCCGACAATCAACTTTTGGAGAAAGTCGGCGGCCAAAATAAGTTGGTGCAGCTTGTAGAACGCACCGTCAGCGCGGTGAATGTAGATTCATTGGCAGTGTTGCTGATGGATAAGTTCATGCGGCGGGAGCTGATTCAGGCGGGCAATCTGGTGGGGCAGTTAGGATATGACCTCAGCAAGCCTTTAGAACAGGTACTGGATCAAGCTGAACAGAAGGTTTTGAATGTCACCCAAGTCCGTCCACAGTCGGGACTGACTCCGGTGAGCGAAATTGTGCTCCAAACTTATCAAGACATCGAGGATCGACATCAAAACCTGGTTCCTCCAGGATTAACTTGTGATTTCGCTGATTTGGATGCCATGACTGGCGGTTTCCAGCGATCGGATTTGATTATTATTGCTGGCCGCCCGTCGATGGGTAAATGCTTGGCTGCTGATGCCGAAATCGTTATGGCTGATGGCTCGATCGCCACCATCGAAAGTATTTACCAACAGCGAAATGCCGAGCTTCTCACACTGCAAAACAATTGGCAATTCAACTGGACTCAGCCATCAAATTATATTGATGATGGAATAAAACCAGTATTTCTGGTGAAAACCAGTTTGGGTCGAGAGATTGAAACTACCCTAACTCACCCATTTCTGACGCTAGAGGGCTGGCAACCACTATCTGCATTGACAGTGGGCGAAAAGATTGCTGTGCCCAGAATAATACCTATTTTTGGCCAAAAACCTTTGCCAGAATGTGCAGTGAAAATATTGGGCTATCTGATTGGTGATGGTAATCTCAGCCAAGGAACTCCTCGGTTTACTAATACCAATTCTGTCATTCAGCAAGACTTTATTAATGCAGTACAAGAGTTTGGCCAAGGAACTTTAAAAGTTCAGATCGGTACCTCTGGTGGCACCAGAGCACCGAGTTTAGCTGTATCGACTGACTTTAAATTGCTGCGACAGAATCGGCAAATCTTTGGTGGTAACTTGCGTGAGCTGCTGAATCAAAAAAATATCTCCTATCCATTACTGGCAGATTATCTAGAAGTTAGCTTAGCTCTTATTTATCAATGGGAGAAGGGAGTCTGCGCACCGCCGCTCGAAATCTTCGATCAACTCTGTCAATATCTAGGGGTTACTGCCAGTAACTTAATTCCTGAAGGTTGGACAGCTATTTGTGCTGTTAACGCCTTGACTAGTTGGTTAAAATCTTTGGGTATTTGGGGTAAAGTATCCCGCGATAAATTCGTGCCTGCGGCAATATTTCAATTACCAAAGCTGCAACTGGCCACATTTCTTAATCGTTTGTTCGCCACCGATGGTTGGGCAGCAGTACTGGGCAGTGGGCAAGTCCAACTTGGATTTGCAACGGTTAGCAAGAAGCTAGCTCAACAGGTTCAACATCTGTTGCTGCGCTTTGGTGTTATCGCTCGTCTTAAGGCTCGATCGGTATTATATCAAGGTCAGCGCAGAGCCGTATGGCAAATTGATATTACAGATGCCATTTCTATCCAGACTTTTGTGACTGAAATTGGAATCTGTGGCAAAGAAGAGGCAATTACTAAGGTTTTGTCAGCCTTGGAACATAAGCGCTATCAAACCAATTGTGATTTGATTCCTATTACTGTCTGGAATCAATTGCGTGAAGCCAAAGTAAGTGCTGAGCAAACCTGGCAATCAGTGGCCATGAAAGCTGGAATTGTGGGTCATAGTAATATCCATGTTGGTAAACGTGCTCCTACCCGAGATCGACTGCTCAAACTGGCCACGGCGCTAGAGAACCCATCCTTGCAGGCTTTAGCCCAAAGTCAGGTGTATTGGGATGAAATTGTGTCGATCGAGCCGGTTGGTTCCAAGCAAGTCTATGACCTGACGATTCCGCATACCCATAACTTTGTGGCCAACGATATCTGCGTTCACAATACGGCCATTAGTTTAAACATTGCCTACAATATGGCACTGATTCATCAGTTGCCGATTTTAGTTTTTAGTTTAGAAATGTCTAAAGAACAACTCGTCCAGCGGATGCTGGCTGGTGAAGCGCGGGTTGATAGTAATCGGTTGCGGGCGGGACGGATCAGTCAAAACGAGTGGGAACAGGTCTATGCGGCGATCGGCAAAATTTCGGAGTTGCCAATTTATATTGATGACACCGCCAACATGATGGTGATGCAGATGCGCAGCCAAGCTCGCAGACTGCAAGCCGAAACCGGCAAGCCCTTGGGCTTAATTATGTTGGACTATTTACAGCTCATGGAAGGCAGTAGCGACAACCGTGTCCAAGAAATCTCTAAGATTACTCGCAGCCTAAAGGGTTTGGCCAGAGAACTAGGAGTACCAATTATTGCTCTATCCCAGCTCAGCCGCAGTGTAGAGTCTCGCAACAACAAAAGACCAATGATGTCGGATTTACGTGAAAGTGGCTCGATCGAACAGGATGCAGACCTGGTAATCATGCTATATCGGGATGCTTACTACAATCCAGATACCCCAGATAAAGACATCACCGAGTTAATTGTGACCAAACATCGCAACGGACCAACCGGCGTAGTGAAATTAGTCTTCGACCCCGGCCTGACCAAATTTAAAAATTTAGCGCAACCCCGTTAGAGCGACCAATTTATGCTAAGTTTTTAACCGAGTCGATCGTCAGGTATTTCAATTTTGGCCTATGCAATGTCCCAAATGCAAAGAACCCCTTACTAACTCCCAGCTCTTTGGTAGCCTAAAAGTCGAAGCCTGTGCCACCTGTGATGGCCAGTGGGTGGAAGGTGATGAATATCAGCAGTGGCGACAAGCCCAAACCAGAGCCACCGTTGACCCGATCAAAGTTTTGCGCGCCAACCTTTCGGCTTACAAAGTACCCGCCGAATCTGATACCAAAACTGGGCTTTGTCCTCAGTGTCAGCGCATTCTATCGCGGACTAGAGTTAGCACCGAGCCATTTTTTTACCTCGAACAATGTCTTTCCTGTAATGGTATCTGGTTCGATCGAGATGAAGCCGCCATCTTGCAACAGCTCAAACTCCATGATCAAATCGAAACTTTATCTTCGGGCACCTGGCAAAGCCAAGTCCGAGCAGCTCAAATGCTGCTCAACGAAAAAGAAGCTGTGATTGAAAAACTGGGTATAGATATCGCCCAACAGGTCTTTGAACTAGCAGAAATTCTGACCGAAGAACCAAATGGCGACTTTGCGGTGGCCTATTTAATGCGCCGTTTCGAGCGGGATAGTCCTTTTATGCAGCAGTCCCAAGTTTAATACCAGCAAAATTGGGGGCAAAATTGGGTACAAAAAACATTCCGGATGTTGCTGCTGCCCCCTTGTTGGTTATCTTTAAATATATAGATGACACCTAGTAATGAGGCCGAACATGCAGGTTAACTTAAAAGCAACACTCAGTGATCCGCGCTTAGATATTACCCAAAGTAGCAATCAGCGCCAATTGGCGATCTCGATCGCTGCCTTAGCCGATGCCGCTGGCAGTAGTCAGCTCCCCCTAAATTTGGGTTTGATCTTGGACTGTAGCGGTTCCATGAAAGGTTTACCCCTAGAAACCGTCAAGCAAGCCGCACAGCAGTTAATTTACCAACTGAAGCCTCACGATCGACTGTCGGTAGTATCTTTTGACCACCAAGCCAAAACCGTGATTCCCAACCAGTTGGTGGGTGATGACCCTGGTGCGTTAGCTAATAAAATTAACCGCCTGCAAGCCGGGGGTGGTACTTCGATCGACGAAGGTATTAAGCTAGGCATTCGCGAAATGACGGCACATACCGCTGACTGTACTTCTCATGCTTTTATTTTGACCGATGGCGAAAACGAGCATGGCGACAACGATCGCTGCATTAAGCTAGCCGGGTTTTCTAACGAAAACAAAATTACCCTCCATACTCTAGGCTTTGGCGAACATTGGAATCAAAATATCTTAGAAAAAATTGCTGATGTAGGTACTGGTACCTTGGCCTATATTGAAAAACCCGAAAATGCCCTAGCCGAATTTGGCCGGATTTTTAGCCGTATTCAGTCCGTCGGCTTAACCAATGCTTACTTGCAAATTACCCTCCAGCCCCGCGTGCGTCTAGCTGAGCTAAAGCCGATCGCCCAGGTTGCCCCGGACACGATCGAATTACCAGTACAAACTGAAGGCGATCGGTATTTGGTGCGGCTGGGCGATTTGATGACCAACATTCCACGGATCGTATTACTGAATATTTATGCCGGTCAGTTTCCTCCCGGCATCCAGCCATTGCTCAATCTGCAAATATCTTACGATGACCCTTCCCTGGGTAAAAACGGTATGCAGTCCGATTACATCACAGTCAGTGCCGAAGCTGTCAGCGCTTGGCAGGCCACGCCCGATGCCAACGTTCAGCAATATGCTCTGGCTTTGGCCAAATACCGTCAGACCCAGTTAGCTGAGCAAAAACTGCAACAAGGCGATCGAGTCGGTGCCGCCACCATGCTGCAAACTGCGGCCAAGACGGCTTTGCAAATGGGCGATGTCGGTGGGGCTACTGTTCTACAGAGCAGTGCCACTCAACTCCAGTCTGGCCAAGATCTATCGGAAGGCGATAAGAAAAAGACCCGGATCGTTTCTAAGACCATCTTGCAGTAGATTATGTATAAGCAAATGCAAAGTTCAGCAATTAAACACCTATAATTGTTAACAAAGCTTAAAATAATATAAACATTTAGGAAAAACGTAGCCATCATGGGTCGTCTTGGGGTCTTGCTGTTAAATTTGGGTGGGCCAGAGCAACTTTCTGATGTCCGGCCCTTTCTGTTCAACCTTTTTTCTGACCCGGAGATTATCCGCCTGCCCATACCGGCGCTGCAAAAACCCTTGGCCTGGTTGATTTCTAGCAGCAGAGCCAAAAAATCTCAGGCTAATTATCAGAAAATCGGTGGTGGGTCACCACTGCGGCGCATTACCGAAGCCCAGGCTATGGCGATCGAACACAACCTCCAAAGCCGAGGTACCGATGCCAAAGTTTATATTGGGATGCGCTATTGGAAGCCTTTCACAGAGGAAGCTTTTGCCACCATTAGAGCCGATGGCATTGATGAATTGGTAATTTTGCCGCTGTATCCGCAGTTTTCGATTAGTACCAGTGGTTCTAGCTTTAGAGCGATCGATCGGCTGTGGAAAGAAGAACCTAGTTTAAAACCCGCTAAGTACACGGTCATACCTTCTTGGTTCGATCGTCCGGGCTACTTGAAAGCCATGGCTGATCTGATTGCTACGGAAATCGATAGATGTCCAAACCCCAGTAAAGCTCATATTTTCTTTAGTGCTCATGGTGTGCCAGCTAGCTATGTCACCGAAGGTGGCGATCCTTACCAGGAAGAAATCGAGCGCTGTGCCGAAGCAATCATTCAAACTCTAAATCGTCCAAACCCCTATACTCTGGCCTACCAAAGTAAGGTGGGTCCGGTAGAGTGGCTGAAGCCCTATACCGAAGATGCGATCGTAGAACTGGCTAAGCAGGGCATTGAGGAACTAGTAGTAGTACCGATCAGCTTTGTGTCTGAGCACATCGAGACTCTCGAAGAAATCGACATCGAATATCGCGAACTCGCCGAGGAAGCTGGGATTCATACTTTTAATCGGGTACCCGCCCTCGATACCGATCCTACTTTCATTACAGCCATGGCTGACCTGGTATTGGAAGCAGCATCTGCTCCTAGTCTAGAGCTGTCCCAGGTGCCGCAGATGCGCAAAAAAACCAAGATGTATCCCCAAGAAAAATGGGAATGGGGTCTTACTACCGCAGCCGAAGTCTGGAATGGCCGTCTGGCTATGATTGGCTTTTTTATGATTGTGCTGGAAATATACACTGGCCAAGGCCCATTGCACTTTGTGGGTCTGCTGTAGGTCTGGCAATACCCACGCCGCAATCAAAAGCGGGAGTCATCGATGACTCCCGCTTTTAAATAATCCGTACTATTTCTTGTTGCCGGGAAGATTGTTGATTTGGTTGAGTGCTGCCGCCAAAATGTTGAATCCAGCCCAACCAGCGGCAGCTAGTACTGGGGCGAGGACGAGGGCAATGCGAAAATCGATATCCATATTGGTCTTCCTAATAAAAATAAATTGAATATAGTCCGCCACTAGCGGGCGCTTCATTATACCTCCTAGATTAGCATGTATCGCTATTGACAGCAGAATAGATTCGTTTCTGGGTCATTTTTCATCAGATCGTTAACTGACACTTTGCAATTGATAGTTTTGGAGCAGACTGGGCTGGTATTTTGCTAGCTATCTTTGTCGCAAGAATGATCGATCGCAATGCTTATTAGCGATCTACATCACATACAAAGTATTGAGATCTAAGCAATGACTAAAAACCTATAAATAATTAAGCAAAATTGCTCTATCGTTCACCCTGAACATTTGATATACATTGAGTGAACAAGTATTTTAAAATAGTTTACATATTATGTCTTCTGTGGAAACCAGCTCTACCTTGTTATTTGATACAGCATTGAATTTAGCCCTCAATCAGCTATCAATATTTGCCAAATCCCCTAGCTTTATTGAACAAATGACCACAGCATTTGGCAGTGGTTGGTCACCCATTTTTGCTCAAAGTGTAGTAACAGAGCTGGCTAATGGCAAACTCCCCACCATCGAAGCAGTAGCAGAGTTAGGTGGAGCACTAGGTGCTTATGCCGCAGAAAATAATAAAATTTATCTTTCCCAGCGCTTTTTATTGGCTAACCAAAACAATCCCCAGGCAATTGCTGATGTGTTGTTAGAAGAAATTGGCCACTCGATCGATGCTCGCTTAAACACCACCGACAGCGCTGGCGACGAAGGGGAAATCTTTGCGGCCTTAGTAAATCAGCGTCAACTAAGCACTAGTGAATTAGCCGCATTAAAGAGTCAGAATGATCATAAGACTTTGGTGATCAACGGCCAAGCGGTCTCAGTCGAACAAGCCACTTATGGCAGCATTAATGTCGATGGTAATTTGACTGACTGGACAGCAGCCGAACGGATTGACACTGCGCCCGGTAGTGGCGTAGCTGGTTATGAGGTCTATGGTAAATATGCTGCCAATAATTATGTGTTTGGCATCAAGTCGGCAGTGGCGATTAGTACTGGATCAACTATTTGGATTGATGCCGATCAAAACAGAACCACCGGATATCAAATTTTTGGCTTTGCTGGTGGTGCGGAGTACAACATTCAGATTGGTGCTGATGGTGTCGCCAAGTTGTACAGCGGCGCGGAGGGACAAACTTTAGTCAGCACCTTAGATTACAGCCTGAGTGCGGATAAAAAAAATCTGGAAGTAGCCGTAGCTGGAACCGCATTAGGCACTACGGCACCAACAGCCATCAATGTTTTAGCTGATGTGAATGACAGCATTTATTTACCTGGCGACTATGACGTTTTTAAGTATACTGTGGCACAGACGACGACAGTGACTCCTCCCAAAACTGTGTACGGCAACGTTACTCTCGATGGTGCCTTGACTGAATGGACTGCCGCCAATCGGATTGATACAGGTAATGCCGTGACGGGCTATGAAGTTTATGGCCAAAACACTGCCGATGGTTATGCTTTTGCCATTAAGTCTGCGGTCACGATTGGAGCAAACACCACTATCTGGCTAGATACCGATAAGAATAAAGCTACTGGTTTTCAAATTTTTGGCTTTGCTGGTGGTGCGGAGCGCAATATTAACATCGCCAGTGATGGTAATGCTTACCTCTACAGTGGTGATGCTGGTCAAACCTTTATTACTAAGCTTGATTCTAAACTTAGCACCGACGGCAAAACCCTAGAAGTTGCGGTGGGCAAAGCTCAAATTGCGGCTGGTAATGGTTTGAACGCTTTAGCTGATGTTAATGATAATGTGTTTTTGCCTGGTGACTTTAGCACAACGCCTTACGCCGTCAGTAATGTTATTACTACACCCCCAATTGCTTTTGGCAATATTAGCCTAGATGGTAGCTTAGCCGATTGGAAACCAGTCGATCGATTGGATTACTTACCTGGTATTGCCCAAACCGGCTATCAATTCTTTGGTAAAAGTACCACTGATGGCTATGTGTTTGCGATCGATTCTGCGATAGCCGTGGGTGCCGGAACTACTATTTGGTTGGATACCGACCAAAACAAAACCACTGGCTTCCAGATTTTTGGCACAGTGCCCACCAGTGCTGGGGCAGAATACAACATCAACATCGCGGCTGATGGCAATGCTTATCTGTATACCGGAGCCGCTGCCCAGAACTTTGTGGCCAAAGTTGACTCCAAGCTGAGTGTCGATGGTAAAAAATGGGAAGTAGGGGTCAGTAAAACGCTTTTGCCAGTAACAGGTGCTGGAATTAATTTGTTGGCCGATGTAAATAACACCGTCTTTTTACCCAGTGATTACAATCGATCGCCTTTAACAATCAGCAATACCCCCTTGCCAATTCGCACTGATCTGAGTAAGAAAGTGGGAATTGTTTACTCCGAGACTTCTGCCAATAAGTTTTTCGATCGCAAAGCCTATAATCAACTCTTTGCTAATGCTCAGAACCAAGCGACCCAGGCCGGGATTAACTTTGATATTTTGACTGAAACTGATCTCAAAGACCTAAGCAAAGTGGTGAATTATGATTCTTTGGTATTTGCTGGCTTTGCCAATGTGAAAGCGGCGGATGTGAGTTCGATCGAAAACGTGCTGACCCAAGCATCTTATAAATACGGGGTGGGTCTGGTTGCTGCTGGTGAATTCATGACCAACGATGAAACTGGAGCAGCTTTAGCTGGCGACCCTTACCAACGACTCAAGAATTTGTTCGATATTAATCGTACTGGCGGCGGTGCTGTTACCGGTGGAGCAGTGAGCGTAAATATCAAAGATACTACCAGCCCGATTTTGGAATCTAGCTACACAGCGGGCGAGCAGATCGCAAGTTATACTAGCAACTTAACTTTTTCTGCTTACAGTGGCTTAGGTCAAACTGGCACCATCTTGGCCGATCAAACAGTGAATGGTCAGAAATACAATGCCGTGATTGCTACCCAAACCGGTGGTCGGAACTTACACTTCGCTGATCAGTCGATTTTTGCCGACAGTAATTTGGGTTGGCAAGGTCTAGACTGGTCAGTCTACGGTACCCAAGCTAAGGTTGGCCTAGAGCTAACTCGCAATAAGAGTATTTTTATCTCGCGGGATGATGTTGATCAGTCTAAATTCTCTTTAGAAGCACCAACCATTGAAGCCAAAGTAGGTGATATTTTAGCTGAATGGAAAACCAAATATAATTTTGTGGGTTCGCACTATATCAATATTGGTAATAATCCAAATGCGAATGAATCCACTAACTGGGCAGTGATGAAACCCATCTATCAAAAATGGTTGGATTTAGGCAATGAAATTGGTACTCACTCTTATACACACCCAGATAATGTCAGTAACCTCACGGCTGCCCAACTAGAATTTGAGTTTAATCAATCAAAGCAAATTATTGCTCAGCAGTTAGGTGTACCAGTGAATGGTGCAGCGACTCCTGGGAATCCAGATAGCTTATTTGTGGACAAAGAATTATCTAAATATTTTCAATATGTCAGTGGGGTTGGCTCATCTTATACCAACTCGTTTGGCTATTTGGAGCCAGGTAATAATACTCTCTTTTTAGCACCTAATATTTCTTTTGATTTCAATTTAATTGACTTCAAAAAACTCACCACAGATCAAACTGAAGCGCAATGGGCAAAGGAATATGCCCAAGTTACCAAACATGGCAATACACCTTTTGTGTTGTTTGCTTGGCATGATTATGGAATAACTGCATCATCGCCAGGTTATACCAAAGCAATCTATGATAAGTTCATTGCCAGAGCCTACAACGATGGGACAGAATTCACTACCTTAGATGATGCCCAAAAACGGATTCGGGCTTTTGATGCTGCTAAGCTCACTGTAAGTCAGGTGGGCGACACGATTACTGCTGCTATTACTGAGGCCACCGATATTGGTAAGTTTGCCTTAGATATCGATGCTGGTACCAAGGTAATTAAAAATGTGACTAATTACTATGCCTACGATAATGACTCGGTGTTTACTACCAAGACCGGTGGCAGCTATACGATCAATCTGGGCACAGCAATCGATGATATTAGCCACATCACTTCCTTAGATCAACGTAATGAATTAGTCTCGGTAACGGGTGATGGCACTAATCTAAACTTTAGCTTTAATGGAGCAGGCAAAGTAGCTGCCGATATGAAGGCGATCGCCGCCACCCATCGCTATAAAGTGACCGGGGCTGATGATTTTAAAGTGACTGGTGATAAATTAGAGCTGACTTTTAATGCCAATATCAGCCATACAGTGGAAATCTCGGTAGTCAACGATTCGGCTCCGGTGGTAACCACGCCGATCGCCGCACTTACCACAACCGAAGATGCTCCTGGCACCAAATCGATCGACCTGAGCAAAGTATTCAGCGACATCGATAAAGATGCGATTACTACTAGCGTGGTCTCCAATAGTAATACCAACCTGCTGAAAACATCTCTGACCGGTAACACCCTGACCTTAAACTATGTACCTTACGAATTTGGTACTACCACGATCACGGTGCGCGGTACTGCTGGCGGTAAATCGGTAGATACTAGCTTCAATGTGACTTTAAACAATGTCACCCCGATCATTAATGGTACCAACAATGCCGAAACCATCAACGGTGGTGCTGGTAACGAAATTATCAAAGGTTTATTGGGCAATGATCGCTTAAATGGCAACAATGGCAACGATATTTTAATTGGTGGTGGTGGCAATGACTCCCTTTTTGGCGGGGCTGGTAATGATATCTTACTGGGTGCTAATCCTTTGAGTGCCACTCCTGGTCAGGCCAGCTATGATGTTCTACAAGGTGATGCAGGGAACGATCGATACATTTTGGGTGATGTGAATGTTGTCTATTACAACGATGGCAACAATACCAATGCTGGTTTGGCAGACTATGCTGCGATTATTGGCTTTGCGGCAGGGGATGTGATTCAGCTCAAAGGTCAGGCAGCAGACTACACCCTGTCGGTAGGTACTGCGGTCAATAATGGCACTCAGCAAGGCACTCTAATTAAGAGCAATTTGTTTGGAACAGCAGAGTTAATTGGCTTTGTGGCTGGGGTCAATAATCTGAGTCTGACTAGCACTGCTTTTACTTACGTCTAAGTTATCGAATTTGAGTTGTCGTCGGTAAGTGATAGATGAATAGCAAGTAAAAAAATCTCTGCGGATTTCTTACTTGCTATTTTTGGGCATATCGCAATCAAATAGTGATTGATTACAAGATCTTCAGGTGATTAACATCACAGACAAAACGTTGAAACCCATATTTTAAGCCAAAAAACAGTGTAATTCAGCACAATGGCGCACTTGTTTCCCTGGATTCTTAAGGTATATTTGGCTGGCACGCAATTTTAGTTCAGCCTTATGTCTTCCTTGGAAACCAGCTCTAATCTCTTGTTTGATGCAGCTTTAAACTTAGCTCTACATCAGCTAGCGCTGTTTGTTAAGTCGCCCATCTTCTTAGAACAAATGGCTGTGGCATTTGGTAGTGGCTGGTCTCCAATCGTTGCGCAAAACCTAGTGACAGAGCTGGCTCAGGGTAAAATCCCCAAGATTGAAGTAGTCGCAGATCTGGGTGGAGCCTTAGGTGCTTACGCCGCAGATAATAATAAAATTTATCTTTCTCAGAAATTCTTACTGGCCAATCAAAATAGTCCACAGGCGATCGCCGATGTATTGTTAGAGGAAATTGGTCA
>JANNEH010000054.1:0-16650 GCA_031378405.1 Synechococcales cyanobacterium OTE_75_metabat_409 | reverse complement strand
CTAGTAATAAAGTATCGATCGGCAGCAATTTTATCGGCAATATGCAGCGTATCAATCATGTAATGCAGATGGGCGACTCGTTCTTCGCGGGGCAGATTTTCGCTGTCGCTGTGGTGAGAGTGCTCTTCGATCGATTTGTTGGAGGTCAGATTATTGGAGGTCAGAGAATTAGGCATCATCGAATTTATAAAGATTGAATTGGTAGACATCGAATTAGGAGAGCTGGGATTAGTTCCGTTAGAGGGCTGGGAAACCGATTTTCCTTCGGAAACGCTCCGCGAACGAATCAATGAAACCGGCTTACCCTGAGCAAAAGAACTGGCAATTACATCGCAGCGCTCGTTGCCCACATTGCCAGCATGACCTTTAACATGCTCCCAACGCAGGGGTTTACCTTGGGATTGCAGCCGAATGGTACTACTTAGCTCATCTAATACTTCCCAAAGATCTTGGTTGAGTACTGGTTTGCCCGCAGCAGTTTTCCAACCCCGACTTTTCCAGCCTTTCAGCCAGCTAGTCACCCCTTTGATCACATATTCACTATCGGTATACAGAGTACAGGGAATGGTCTGACCAGATTGAATGAAAAACCTCATCGCCTCGATCGCCGCCTGCATTTCCATCCGATTGTTTGTGGTGGCTGGTTCTCGGCCACCCATTTCGGCTACCGAGCCATCGCTGAAGTAGGCCACTGCCCCCCAACCACCCGTACCGGGGTTGCCTTTACAGGCACCATCACCATACAGACTCTGAATTTCAGGCATTAGTTCTGTCCATTTGCAATTTGCTGCTGCATTTGGGCGATCACTGTATCCACCACCACTTGAGGATCGGTGGTTTCAATCCCCAACTGCTTAGAAATGTCTTGCAATAACTCTGGATCACTTTGCAGCATTAGTGCAAATTCTTCAATGCTAATTTCCCGTTCCTCCACTGGCTGATGCTCCGCTGGGTCAATTGGATTTTGGTAAAGTGGATTTTCTTGCTCGATAGCTCCGCTGGCATCCAGGGTGATCGGCTGCAAAAAACCAGAAGGCGGTGGTGGCGGGGTTGGTCGCTTTTTATTATTACCCAGACGAAGAGATTCGGGTACTTCACCGAAGGTGGGGAAATCATCTTCTGGTTCTACCAAGTCAGCTAAGGGGCTGCGAGATTTATATAAAGGTTCCGGCAGTACAAAATCGGCATTTTTTTCTGGAGTTGGTGGCTCTTGAGCTACCGGAGATTCTAGCGGCTGGAAATTTATCGGTTCATGCTGCCAGCTATTCTCAGCTACCGGCACGGCACTACTGCTAAAGTCTGCTGGTGACGAGAAGCTCAACATCGGATCGTGGGCGATCGATTCTGCATCAGCATTTGGCAAGTCTAGCGGCAGTTCCACCGGAAAATCTATTTCAGATATTAGGCCATCGGCTCCTAAGCCCAAACTAGCTAGCTCTGCCGCTGAAATCTCGGTCAAATACTGGTCATCATCAATGCCACCGTAAATTTTGCCCAATATTTGGTGGCCATATTCACCGGCTAAACTAGTCACTTCACTACAGTCCAAATCACCGAGCTGAATCATGCGGCGAGCTAGTTCTTCGTTGGGAGAGGGAGAACTCACGGCCTGAGGGCCAAAGGTGTTCAGCCACTCAATCCACTGGGACTTCGGGGCACGTTGCTTGATCTTACGGAAAAACTCGATCGCCCGAGGTTGTTGCCAGCCATGCGAGACACCTTCGAGAAGCTGCATAAACAGATATTCGTAGTCTGGGTCGGCCAGGGGCGGTAAGTCGGCGGCGGCAGTAAGAGCTTTATGGGGGATGGTGCCCGATCGCCACCATTTTAAAACTGACCGCCAAATTCCTTTAAACATTTACCGATATCCTTGAGCTGTAGTAGTACACGGGTTTTTGATTTTAGCGAGAGATTCCATTAACATATTTATAATGAGCTACCTTCCTTTCCATCACAAGTATAGACCGCAGACCTTCGCTGATTTAGTTGGTCAAGAAGCCATTGCGGCAACTCTAACCAACGCTTTACGTTTGGGGAAAGTGGCACCAGCTTACCTGTTTACGGGTCCCCGAGGCACTGGCAAAACTTCCAGCGCCCGGATTTTCGCCAAGTCTCTCAATTGTACCGCGAGTGCGTTACCCACTGCCACGCCCTGTGGCCAGTGCGGAGTTTGTCGATCGATCACCGCTGGCAATGCCTTAGATGTGATCGAAATTGATGCGGCTAGCAATACCGGCGTAGACAATATTCGTGAGATTATCGAACGCGCCCAGTATGCGCCAGTGCAGTGCCGCTACAAAGTTTACACCATTGATGAATGCCACATGCTCAGTACGGCGGCATTTAATTCTTTGCTCAAGACCCTGGAAGAGCCACCGCCTCGGGTAGTATTTATTTTGGCCACCACCGATCCTCAGCGGGTATTGCCGACGATTATTTCTCGTTGTCAAAAATTTGACTATCGCCGAATTCCCCTCGAAGCAATGGTGGGACATCTGACCTATATTGCCCAAAACGAAGGGATGGCGATCGATCCCGCTGCCCTGCGCCTAGTCGCCCAGATTGCCCAAGGTGGTTTACGTGATGCCGAAAGCCTATTAGATCAGCTCAGCTTGGTCGGCGAACAAGTCACGATCGATCGAGTATGGGATTTGGTAGGTTCGGTACCCGAACGAGATTTGCTAGGGATTTGTACGGCCTTGCATCAAGGAGATCTAACCACAGTCCTGGATTGCTGTCGGCAGTTACTAGAACGGGGTAAAGAACCTTTGACAGTCCTGCAAAACTTGACTGGCTTTTATCGCGATCTGTCGATCGCCAAAGCCGCCCCCCAAAGACCTGATTTGACGACTCTCACCGCCGAAATCTGGGAACAGACTGTAGCTCTGGCGGCTCAAATTGATTTAGCTACTATTTTGGATGGTCAGCAGCGCCTCAAAGAAAGCGAAATTCAGCTTAAAGGCAGCACCCAACCCCATCTATGGCTAGAGATTTCTCTGCTTTCTTTGTTACCATCGGTGCAATCTGGCAGTCCAGCAGTAACTCCGACTTGGCAGTCAGCGAGTTCTAAACCAGCAGCAACCATTACCAGCCAAAGTAGAGCTACCGTAGATCTCCAGACACCCGCACTGAGAAGCCCTCAGCTAGAATCACCCACTCCACTGGTCAGCCATCAACTCCCACCTATATCTTCTCCGGCAGTCAGTAACCATCAACCACCAACCCCGATCAAAGATGAAGATCCGCTTTTTGACGATCTCCCCGATCTTGAACCAGTTACTGAGATCCCTCTAGCAGAACCTCCCAGTCTCAGAGCAGAGATGAAATCAGTTGCTCCAGACCTCGGAGTTACCAAAATTGAGCTAACCACACCTCCCGAACCAACCTATGACCTGCCTAGTATTTGGCAGCAAGCACTGCAACAACTTTTACCTTCCGGGAAAGGACTGTTTACGCCCCATGGAATTTTGCTCTCGATCACCGACAATGTGGCGATCGTGGGTATGAAAAGCAGCACTATGAGCAAGCTCGCTGAGGGACAAAAACCTCACCTAGAAAAAGCCCTGATCAAGATCTTGGGCAGACCGATAGTAGTGACCATCCAACTCGCCAGCAAGGAAAACCCCTCGGCCACCGCAGCCACGGTAATCCCAGCACCAGCAGAAAATCCGTCTCCACCAGCGGGTTTTGGTCGCGTTGCTAGTACTGAAGACCTGCACATTGCCTCTCCAGCAGCACATCGTCTAGCACCACCTAGTGAGAATCAGAATATCCCCACTCACCCAGCAGAACCCGCCGAACCCATTGAGCCAGTACGCATAGTGGCTGATTTGCCCGGTGAGATTTTGGAAGAGGCCGATGATGAATTTATTGCTGAAGAATCTGAACCCGATCGAACCTGGACAAACCCTAGTATCACACCCAACATCGTCGCCGAAGAAGTTATCCCCCTCTCACTGTTTAGCCCATCGATTTCTATCCCCGTCACCCCCGAGGAGCCACTGGAAACAATTACAACCATCCCGGACAGCTTTACCATCGAAGACCTGGATGCTGCCGCTACCTACCTAGCCCAGCGCTTTAGCGGCGAAGTGGTAGAAGAATATGTCACTCTCTGGGACTTATAATGGCCTAGCGCCCAGATGTTCCACAGAAATCTTCATCACATGCAATTAGAATTCGTCCCTGTAGAAAACTTTTACTTCGCCCTCACCCTAGCAGTCCGTACCTTAGAAGAAGTCGATCGACCTAATTTGGCCACAGAAATAGGAGCCAAGTTGGCCGCCACCTTTGGGCAGTCTTCCACTGTCGCTGCTGCCAGCCAGAATAATTACAACTACGTTTTTAAGGTGCATGGTATTGCCGAAGCCCCTGAATTGGTGGTATCGGTAGCCGACTGGCAAGATAAACTGCGCCTGGGCAGTGACTATGGTTGGGTACTAGATGCCGATCGCAAACCAGTCAAAACACCGGAAAATCCTCAACGCTCAGAGTTCAATCATCTCCTTAAAGCTCATCTCCAGGAATTATTAAGCATCCAAATTGATCCTTAAGCAAAAAAAACTGGTGCCTAAAAATTAGACACCAGTCCTAACTATCACTTGGATCAAGTAAAAATCACGAAACACACACGATAATCAAACTGCTCCATTAGGGATTACTGACTTCAGTAAAACGCTCTTTCAAAATAGCCAACTGATTAGCCCAACGTGGATCGGGCTGGAAGGTGGTATCGCCACCAGTGTAAGTAGCTGGAGCTTTGTTGCCACCACCAGACTTATTACCACCGCGACTGCCGCCACTTTTCTTGGCTCTGTCACCGCCGCCACTTCTTTGACCATCACTGCGCTGACCTTCACTACGGTTGGCTACGATGGGTTTGGCAGATGACGCTCCAGACTCTTCTTCTTCCGACTTAGGCAACGCTTTTTCTAGTTTGATTGCTGATTCTTGAAACATCGCGCCATTATATTTTTCGATGATTTCATCAGCTTGACTTTCATCTTCTACAGTCAGAAAACCAAAGCCCCGGCATTTACCAGTCTTACGGTCTTTGATTACTTTAGCAGAAACACTTTCCCCTGCCTCAGCAAATACTGCTTGTAGATCTTGGCGCTCGACATCAGATTTCGGCAAATTGCCAATGTAGAGGCGAATGGACATAAAAATTTTCTCCAAGTTGGTGGTTAGGCAATCCAACTTTACCATGTTGCTTGTTTCGATGCATCACTTTTCCGGACTACATCACTTTTCCGGACTACATCATTTTTCCGGACGACAAACATATCTGTGTCTTTTAGAGGCTTCTAGAGATTTTTAGAAAGGAATTTCATCATCACTCACTTCAAAAGATTCTACTGCCTTGGCTGGAGCAGCTTTGCTAGCTTTGGCTGGCACCGATTGAGCGGGGGGACGACTTTCTGCCATAGGTGCTGCAATCGGTGTCTGGGGTAAAGCATTCCCGATCGACATCTCAGCTCCTTCGGTCATAGAGTGAATGCGGG
This sequence comes from Synechococcales cyanobacterium OTE_75_metabat_409, assembly GCA_031378405.1. Classification (GTDB taxonomy): domain Bacteria; phylum Cyanobacteriota; class Cyanobacteriia; order Cyanobacteriales; family Chamaesiphonaceae; genus JAAFHZ01. The sequence continues at coordinate 11,146 of JANNEH010000054.1, read as the reverse complement.
AGGCCACCAGTTGGGCACGTTTTTCTTTGTACCCTTCCGGCTTCTCGATCGTATTCATTTCTAGCCGCCCTTCAATGATCACTCGATCGCCCTGACGATATTTTTCTTTAATTTCCCTGGCCAAGTTGTTCCAGCCCACCACTTTGATCAAGGCCGGTGGATTTTCGGGCTTGCTGTTGATAAACTGCACAAACATTTCGGCAATTTCCATTTGGTTGTCGGGGGTGGAACGCAGTTCAGGAGCTTGCACGATTTCCGCCATCAAGATACAGCTATTCATAGTCTCATACTCAAAATCAGTAGACAAGTACTATCTTACTTGATAAAGTACCATTCTGGCCACAACTTTGTACTTTTCTTTAGGTTCGATTAATTTAGCGGCATCTTTGGTCAGCAATCCAATACTACAATCATCGAATAATTCGGAATTCAAAGAATCGACCCGAGGGTCGATCGGCAAAATCTTGTTAAGCTATGGCAAATGTCAACGAGGCATCAATAACAACCGATTTTGGGTGGAGTTGAGCCACCAAAGTCAGCGCACAGTCTTAGGGCTACTGCGTTTCACGAGAATTAATCTATTTTAAGGGTAAAATTATGCACTATTTACAGCAAGTAAAACTGGCACTGCTGATCGCGGTGGCAATTGGTAGCTCGGCAATGCCTACATGGGGTGTACCGAAGCCCGCCACCAAGCCACAACCAGCTCCCAGCAGATCGGCTCAGCCAGGTACCAGCAATTGGCAGAGCTTCCGTTCTGTAGACGGACGTTTTTCGGTGCAGTTGCCAGAACAGCCCGTCGTTAACAGCGAAAAAGCAGGTACCCCCCAAGCTACTTATTTTTTCCGGGTCACCCAGCCAGAAAGCTTCTATGGCATTAGCTACCTAGATGCATCGACCACCGAAGAAACCAAAGCGTTCTTAAAAAACATGCCGAAAGAGTTGGTAAAGGCGATCGAAGGCAAAATGACCAAAGAACAAGACATCTCGCTGCAAAAAAATCCTGGCAAAGCCTTCGATTTCACCACCGGTCAGCCCGGAGCCAAAGCTAAGGGCAGCGGGCGAATTTATACCGTGGGCAAACGAGTCTACCTACTATTTGGGGTGGGCAAAGATCAAGATTTGAAGCAGTTCCTGAACTCTTTTAACTTGATTTATTAGACTCCGGCGAGGAAAAATCACACCTTCCCCAGCGTCAAGTCAGCGATCGAAAACAACCGTTGTTGCTCGATCGATTGCAAACGACGCTGGGCTTCATAGAATAATTCATAATATTGCTGCCGTCGCTCCGGTGCCGTGGCCGGGTTCTGCCACAGTGCCAAATAATCACTGCGCTGCTTTTCCCAAGATACTTTCTCCAAACAGGCCGCCGCCGCTCTAATCACCAATGGCGATCGCAGAATTTCTTGGGCGGTTTTTTCGTTGAGATGAAACAAGTGACTGACCTGACCCATTTCCCGACTGTGGGTACCATGTAGATCTTGCAAATAGGCAATCAACTGCGGATCTAGATAATCGATCACCCCCTGCTGACAGGCATCTACAATCTTTTGCCAGATAAACCGGTGGTGGGGCAAGCTAAAAATCACATCCGACTGTTCCATCGCCTCAATAATTACCAACCGGTATTCTGGGTAATGCAAATATAGGCGTAACAGCACAATTTCAGCTTGTTCCACCAAGCGCTGCTGAGGTAGTGGCAGTAAATTAACCGGGATTTCTATCGCTGGAGCGGGTTCTGCGGTTCTAGTTGCATCTCCCGGCTTCCTGACCATCCGCTCTTGACGTTTCAGTGCAGTGATCAGATTTTCTCTGACCAATGAGACCTCTCGCACATCCCGACCACAGAGCAACTGGGCAGTTTTTTCTAAATAGTGGGTGCGGGTAGTGGCATCGGTAATTTGTTGCAGCAAATTCACGCTATCGCCCACGGCCTTTTGGTAGCCTTGGGCATCTTGCAAATTTACGCCTGATATTGCCCGATCGAGCTGCCAGTCTAACCACAACGGAGCTTTATCCAACAAGTCTCGATAGGCAGCACTGCTGTTTTCACCCAAAAACTCATCGGCATCTTTGCCTGCTGGTAAATTCAACACCCGCAGTTGAATCTGGCCTTGATAAGCCAGATCTGCAACTTCCTCGATCGCCCTTTCGGTGGCCAATTTACCCGCCCGATCGGCATCAAAATTCAAAATAATCTGCTTGGCCGGAGTCAGTCGCAGTAACTGTTTAATTTGGTAATTACTCAAAGCAGTGCCCAAAGAAGCCACCACCTCGGTAATTCCCGCCGCATGGAGCGCAATCACATCAAAATAGCCCTCTACTACCACTGCTCGATCGGCTTGTTTGATCCCAGGAGCAGCTCGGTCAAGTCCATACAGAGTTTTGCCTTTATCAAATAAGGGAGTTTCTGGTGAGTTCAAATACTTGGGCTGTTCATCGCCCAAACTGCGACCACCAAACCCAATAATTTGACCGCGATGATCCCAAATTGGCAGCATTAAACGATTGCGAAATCGATCGAAGTAGCCATCACTTTCTTTCCGAGGAATAATTAACCCCGCCAACTCTACCAAATTGGCCGGAAATTTTTTCGCTCCGGTCAAATACTGATAAAGAGTATCCCAACTATCTGGAGCATAGCCCAACTGGAAGTCTTGGATAGTCTGGTCATTAAGCTGACGCTTGGTTTGCAGGTATTCTAACGCCAGACGACCAGCGTTTTGGCGCAGAGCGTGCTGATAAAAATTGGCGGCCACCGCCACGATTTCTAATAACTGCTCTCGCTCGGTAAGCTGACGCTGCAATTCTTGACGCTTTTCGGGAGCGAGAGTGCGCACCGATACCTGATACTGCCTGGCCAAATCCAGTACCACTTCACCAAAAGAGCGCTTGTTGACCTCCATCAAAAACTTAATTGCATTGCCCCCAGCCTGACAGCCGAAGCAATAATACATTTGTTTACTGGGGCTAACCGTAAAACTCGGAGAACGTTCTTGATGAAATGGGCAGAGTCCTTGAAAATCCCGCCCTTGTTTTTTGAGTACGACATAAGATGACACCACCTCATAGATATCGGCCTTGGCTTTGACTTCGTTAATGGTATCGGGATGAAGGGAAGGAACTTCCATGACTTTTACGGGTGAATATTTGCGCCAACTGCTACTTTACGGAATGGCCGTGGCATACTAATAAAGAATAACAGGCTCACAGCTTGCGTCATCTTCGGATCATCCGCCAACCTCCAGATTCAGGTCTATGTTTGTTTGTCCCCAGTGCAGCTCCCAGAACCCCACCGACCACCGCTTTTGTCAGCAATGTGGTTTTCAGTTAGTTCAAAAATTGGCTGTGGTCGAGGAGTTTGCCGATGAAACTGGCCAACCCACCGATCCGCAACTTGACACCCCAGAACCTTCTGCACCACTAACGTTGGCTCTAGATAATGACGCGCGTTATCGAATTGTCGCCGTCCCCACAGCAACGGTCAATATCGATACCAAGCTAGTCCAGGTACTAGATGCCCGCCCCAAGCAACCATCTGCTTTACAAGAATTTATTGCTCAACAGCCGCCGATCGATAGCAAAGCCTATTTGGGTAAATTTCCGCCAGACTATCCAGAATGGGAGTTATGGCAACGGGGTGGGGTTAGCCTAGCCGCTCGCCCTTACCTAGCATTACAGCCTGCTCTGAACAGTATTCCTCAACTCTGTGATGCCTGGGAAGATCAGCGCCGCAGTGTGGTGATCTTAGCGGCTCCTCTTAATACCCATCAGCAGTTAACTACTATCTGCGAAAACGAACAACTGCTCCGCTCTGACTTACATGGCTGGCTGACCGAAATGGCTCAGCTTTGGAATTATCTTCAGCCTTGGTCGGTGCGATCGAGCCTGTTAAACCTAGAAAATTTATATCTGAACGCCGATCGGCATTTGTATTTGCGCTGTTTGATCCACGAACCCAGCGAGCAACCACCTACCCCCAATGACTTGGCCAAGATTTGGCAGCAACTTGGTCACACCCAAGACCTAGACTGGCAGCAGTCGATCAAGCAGCTCATCACCACCGAAAATCTGACGATCGAGGATCTAACTCTTGGACTCCGCCAAATTTCGGACAGCGCAGTTACCGAAATTGCTCCAGCCACCACATCGGCCTTTATACCGGTGCAACTGTTAGGCATCGAAGCCGCCGCCGCCACCGATGTAGGTAAACAGCGCGATCACAACGAAGATTACTACAGCATCGACACTAGCTTTAAACAATGCCAAAGCCCTAGCGGCCAAACTCTCGAAGGCCGAGGACTATACATTTTGTGTGACGGCATGGGTGGTCATGCCGCTGGTGAAGTAGCCAGCAAAATGACCATTGATAAACTTAAAGAATACTGGGAAACCCATTGGCAAGCAGATGTATTGCCCAGTGAAGAAGAAATTATTGAAGCCATTTACTATGCCAACCAAGCGCTATTTGAAGTAAACCAAACCAATGCCTCTGCTGGCAGTGGCCGCATGGGTACCACCTTAGTGATGGTGATGATCCAAGACAACCAGGTGGCAATCGCCCATGTGGGAGATTCGCGCTGTTATTTACTGGAAACCAGCAGTCGCCCAGTCCAAATTACCCTCGACCACGAAGTGGGTCAGCGAGAAATGCTGCGGGGAGTAGAGCCAGAAATTGCCTACGGTCGCCCCGATGCCTACCAGCTTACCCAGGCGATCGGACCGCGCGATCGAGATTCAATCTCACCTGATGTGCAGATGTTCAGTCTGCGGGAAGACACTCTAATTTTGATTGCCTCTGATGGCTTAACCGATCGAGATTTGGTCGAAGAAAATGGCGAAGCCCTATTGCGACCTTTGATCGATCGCCAAATTCCGATCGGCAAAGGAGTTCAGCAGTTGGTCGAGTTTGCCAACGGCTACAACGGCCACGACAACATCACGGCGATTGCCGTGCGCGTCAATATTGGGAAGTGACCCGGCAATGCTAATCCTCTCCCTATTTGATGCTTCCGGCAAAAAACTCATCAAGCAATGGCAATTTGATCAATCTCGCCATGTACGGATCGGGCGCGACCCCGATAACCAGGTAGTGATCGATGACCCTCTAGTATCTCGTTTTCATGCAGAGCTGACGGCGGGGAGTCAATGGCAATTAACTAGCCATGGTACCAATGGCACTTTTATTAATGGCCACAAAGTCGATCGAGCTATTTTAGTCGATGGTAATATGTTGCAGCTCGGAGCGGGCGGGCCACAATTGCGTTTTGAAGCCGTCAATGCCGTCGGTCGCTGTCAGCATTTAGGTAATACCCCCGATCGACTGTTTTGTATCCACTGTGGCCAGCCCATTACAGTAGTCAAAACTATCCGCAATTACCAAGTGCTCAAGCCTTTGGGGCAAGGTGGCATGGGCAGCACCTATTTGGCCTGGGACGGGAATAGAATGCTGGTGTTGAAGGAAATGAATGCCGAAGTGGTGAACAACCCCAAAGCCCAGGAACTCTTTGAGCGCGAGGCCAAAATTCTCAGTACTCTGCAACATTCCGGTATTCCTCGCTACCAAGATTTTTTTTATGAAGCGGGCAAACGCTATTTGGCAATGGACTTGGTGCATGGCCAAGACCTAGAAAGATATATCATTTCTAAAGGGCCAGTAACTTTGCGGCAGGCGATCGAGTGGGTGCTACAACTCTGCGATATTTTGTCTTATATTCATTCCCAGCAACCACCGTTGATCCATCGGGATGTGAAACCGGCCAATTTGTTAGTCAGCAATGTTGGTCAACAGATTTTTTTAATCGACTTTGGAGCCGTGAAAGAAAGTGGTTCGGTAGGTAGCACCCGTATCGGTGCCCCAGACTATATGGCTCCCGAGCAAAACCAAGGTAAACCAGTCACCCAATCGGATCTCTATGCTTTAGGACCAACTATCTTATTTTTGGTTACTGGCGAAAATCCTAGCAAATATTTGACTCTAACTCCTAAGGGCTATGAGTTTTCGGTGAAAAATGTCCCCACCATCACCCCAGAGCTAGCCGCCGTGATTCATAAAATATCTGCCGATCGATCGATCAACCGCTATGCTACGGCAGCAGAAGTAGCCACGGCTCTGCGTCGCTGTTTGTAAGATATTTGTGTGACCTGTCAAAAATTCTTTCTTGAATTGGTATTCAAGGTTTGTAAACAATCTTGGTACCAGCTAGTTGCAGTGTTATTCTAAATACAGACATCAGCCAGCAGATAAAAGTTGGTTTTCAACCCCCGAACCCAAACTAGATGTCTACCCAGTTGGTGGTTCGACGCAGTTACCCGAACAAAGCAACCAGATGGCTCTACTCCACTTTTATTGAGGATGTAGCCAAGTCAAAATCTCTAATAACCTCTGTTCGGTCGGCGATTTTCAAGTTTAGCCTTAGTAATCTATTTGTTTAACTATAACCATTGAAATTCTATTTAAAGAAATGAGCCTAGACCTCTTCTAGGCTCATTTCTTTTAGCTCTATGCTAACAATTTCTGCACATCAATAAAAACATCAGGAAAGGATGGTGCCTGGATTACACCACTGGTTAGAGTTAATTCTTGGCGATACGTGCCAGCAAACAAATCTCGGAAAACATGTAGTTCAACAGCTTGCAAATTGACCACCCAATATTCTGGAATTCCGGCTGTGGCATAAATTTCTTTCTTCATTCCCAAATCTTTTTTGAGAGTGGTTTTCGCGAATTCGATTAACCACAAGATGTTTTCAGGGTAAGGGTGATGTTCTAAATACAAAGCACCTAAAGGCTGAACGATCGCAATATCTGGGATGGGTTCCGAATCATTCGGCAAAGTAATTGGTTTGGCATCCCGAATTTTGGCCTTAGCGCCCAGCAATAACCGCAGATAATCAGCAACCTCAGTATTATAGTAGGCGTGATATTCACCCTCTGGAGACATAGCAATAATTTCACCCTGTAATAGCTCTACGGACTGATCATCCAAAATTCCTGTCTGAATAGCTCGATGATAGCGATCAATCGACCATTTGTAAGTAGTAATAGACATAAATGATTAACCTTCTACTATGGCGTAGACCCATCAATTTTAGCAGGTAAAATCGAACAAGAATTTTGCCGGATGGGGTAGTTTGTGGGAAGATCGCCTTACCTGTCGCCCACACCTTTCCATGGAATGTCCCTATTGCCAATTTATTGACAGCCGCGTCCTAGAATCTCGATCGACGGAAAGCGGCCAAAGCATTCGTCGTCGCCGAGAATGCCTGAAGTGCAAACATCGCTTTACCACTTATGAACGCCTAGAATTTGTGCCCGTCACTGTCATTAAACGCAATGAAGAGCGGGAGTACTTCGATCGCTCCAAATTATTGCGGGGTATGGTTCATGCCTGTCAAAAAACCGGACTTACGGCTGATACCCTAGAACGAATCGTAGATGAAATCGATGCCCAGCTTCAATCCCGCACCCGCCGCGAAGTCACTACTACCGAAATTGGCGACTTGGTGCTAGAGCAACTGAAACCCCTTAACGAAGTCGCCTACATTCGCTTTGCCTCGGTCTACCGCCAGTTTCAGGGCATTAATGACTTTGTAAATACCCTCAGCCAATTCCAAGAACATCACTCTTAACCATACAATGTCAGAAAATTCATCTCAAATGGGCACAATATAAACTAAGACGGAACTCAACCCAGCGACTGCCCAGGAGCATTAATGTTTAAAGCATTTGTCGGCCACAGCAACGACCCCGATTCGCAAGGTGCAGTTGCAGAGGTTTTGCAGCAATGCCAAGCTAGTTTAAACGGTGAGCTGCCCCAGGCTGGGATATTGTTGGCGGCGATCGATTTTGACCATGCTTTGATTTTGGCGCAAATTCAAGCAGCCTTTCCGGGCATTGAACTAATTGGTACTACCACTAATGGCGAAGTATCATCTGTTCTAGGCTTTCAGGAAGATTCTCTCAGCTTGATGATTTTTTGCTCCGATCAAGTCGAAATTCGGGCTGGCTTGGGTAGAGGTGCCACTAAAAATGTTGAGGCGGCAGTGCAGGAGTCGATCGCCATGGCTACTACCAAACTATCTAGTCCAGCCAAGCTCTGCTTAACTTTTCCAGATAGCATTAATATTAACGGCGTTTCCTTAATTTCAGCTCTGCGAGCAGGACTCGGAGAAACCATTCCCATCTTGGGTGGTACATCCGCAGATGATTTGACCTTTGATAACACTAAACAGTTTTTTCAGTCCGAGGTAACCTCTGGTGCCGTGCCCATTCTACTTTTTGCTGGCAATTTGCAATATGCCCATGGAGTGGCGAGTGGCTGGCAACCGATCGGCAAAAAAAGCATCATCACCAAAGCTCAAGACTGTGTAATTTATGAAATCGATGGCAAAAAAGCCCTGGACTTTTACCAAGATGGCATTGGCACTACTAGTACTAGTGGCTATGTTAATTATCCCCTGGCGATCGCCGCAGGTGACTCGACAGATTTTTGCTTAAGATCGCCGCTAAATCATGACCAAGAGACTGGCAGCATGATTTTTTCATCCAGTATTCCAGAAGGAGCAACCGTCTGGATGGCTGAGTCATCGCGGGAAAATGTCTTAAATGCTACCGCTATTTCTTTAGAAAATGCCCTGAGTAATTATCCTGGTCAATCACCCTCTGCTGCTTTGGTGATCTCTTGCGCGGCCAGACGCATTTTGTTGGGCACCCAAACTCAAGAAGAATATGAAATCTTCAAAACTAAATTGCCGATCGGTTTACCCTGCTGTGGCTTTTACTCTTATGGGGAAATTGCCCCGCTTCAGCAAGACCAGTCCACCCAGTTCCATAATCAAACATTTGTCACAGTGCTGATTGGTGAAGCCTAGACATGGAAACAACTGATCTAATTAAAGAAAATCAAGAAATCAAAAAAGCCAATCGGACTCTTCAAAAAAAACTAGATCGATCGGAATCTAATCGGATTACCATCGAAGTTGAAAATGAAAAAAGATCTTTCTTTCTTAGAAAAATCATTGAAGATTTTGAAGAATCTCAGCAAGCCCTTCAGCATAAAACTGAGGAACTAGAAAAAACTCTTAATGATTTGCAAGAAATGCAAATCATCACAGAAAATGCTAAAAAGATGGCTGAGGAAGCTAGTAAAACTAAAAGCAGTTTTCTGGCGAATATGAGCCATGAGCTACGCACCCCACTCAATGCCATTATCGGCTACAGTGAAATTCTGGCTGAGGATGCGCTGGATAATGGTCAAGTCAATGTGGTTCGCGATCTGAGTAAAATTCAAAGTGCTGGGAAGCATCTCTTAAACCTAATTAATGATGTCTTAGATTTATCTAAAATTGAATCTGGCAAAATGGAGCTGTACCTAGAGACAGTCAGTATTGCACAATTAATTCAAGAAATTACTGACACAATCAAGCCCATCTGTGAGAAAAATAATAATCAAATAATCACTTTTTGTGAAGACGATATAAAATTCATGTGGAGTGATCTAACCAAGGTTCGTCAAAGTTTATTTAATCTTTTGAGTAACGCCAGCAAATTCACTAATAATGGCAAAATATCTCTCAACATTACCAAAGAATTATCCACAGAATTGCATAGCAATGGTAAAGCCAAGGCAATGATTTGCTTTCAGGTCGGGGATACAGGCATTGGGATTAAACCAGAACAACTTGTTAAACTCTTTCAACCATTCTCTCAAGCTGATAGTTCTACTACTCGTAAATATGGTGGAACTGGCTTAGGCTTGGCGATTACTGGAGAATTTGCCAAGATAATGGGTGGAGCCGTTACAGTAGAAAGCGAATATGATCGCGGGTCGGTATTTACCTTGCGGCTACCACAGACGATCGATCCGGCTTCTGAACAATAATGACTCCACCTAAAATTCCTATGCAACCATTGGTTGAGGTATACCAACGCCGTGGAGGCTGGGCAATGGTGCTGGCTTGGAAGTTGCTTTGAGCAGGCGGGGAATTTGGCCGCTGTTATAGACTCGGAACTCGTTCTCGATCACAGCTACTTGGTCGCGCACGGCCTGATTCAGCACTAGTGAACCGTTCAAGTCAGAGATCGATCGATGAAAAGTACCAGGGGGCAGTTGTAAGATGTCACCGTTGGCCTCTAAGCGCACAATGTGAAAAGGCCGTGACCAGGCAAAATTCACCAAATAAAAGGTGCGCCCCCCAGAGAGCGCTAGCAGATTATCTTCTTGGTGGGAATGCATATAAAATTGCCAACTGCCATCTTCGCTGTCGTTGGGACTAACGGCTGGTCCTTGATGAAACACCAAGTCTCTGGCATTAGAAGCAGTTACGGTAATATCGAAAAACTTGACCCCAGGGGTGTCCCGAAACTTTTCGTAGGAAAGCATTTTGAACATGGTGAACTCCTCAAATTTGGAAAGTGCAGATCTCTTTCTTGCTTGATTTTAGCCTACCCAAAAGCTGCGATACCACTACAAAAGATACCAAATCGAATTTAATTTTACCCGGTTAGCCAAGATAAATTATCTGGTTGATTGCCGATTTACCCCTCAGGAAAATTTTGCCCATCAGGAAAATACGGAGGCAAATTCAATCGGGTTTTGATCACGACGATGCTGGAGGGCAATAGGAGTGCCTTGTCGATCGCCCACCATCGCCGCAGTTTTTTCTAAAGCTGCTCTCAGATGCTTAGCAGCGTAGATCGACATGTCGCGAGGCACATTGATTCGATCGCGCAGGTAGCGCAGTGCCGCATCGGCACCAGGTGGAGGGGTGGGTGTTTCACCAGTCATCATACCGGTGAGGGCGCAGCGCAAAGCCTGGTCGATCAATTGATCCTCAGCCGGGTTGACGCGAATAATGTTGCTGCGATGGCGCAAGACTTTTTGCAGAGCCTCGGCCTTGGCGGTAGTGGGTTCTGGATAAGTAACATCTGGCAGGCCAAACCACGGCCCATGATCTACTCGGGCTTTGTTGATGGCCATTTGGGGTTCGCCGTTTTCCCAGCAGCCACCCATTTGCGGGGGTAAATCGTGGACATGGGTATGGAAATCGCTTTGGGTACCGCGATAGGTCGCGCGGCTTTCCATGGCAGCAAACCAGGCCGCAAGGTGAGGATTGGCTTCCCGCAGGGAGTAGCCTTTGTAGTA
>JANNEH010000240.1:0-2560 GCA_031378405.1 Synechococcales cyanobacterium OTE_75_metabat_409 | reverse complement strand
TTTACTGGGACGCAGCATTGAAGCTGGAAATTTGGAAGACCCTTGGCAAGAACCGTCTGAGGAAGTCTTTGCCCTGACAGCAGCGATCGAAAATACTCCGAATACTCCAGAATATATCGAAATCGAATTTGCTCAGGGTGTGCCAGTGGCGATCAATCACCAAAAACTTTCACCAGTAGACCTCATCGTCCAGCTAAACCAAACCGTCGGTCGCCACGGCATTGGCCGGATTGACATGGTGGAAAACCGTTTGGTCGGTATTAAATCACGGGAAATCTATGAAGTCCCGGCGCTTTCGGTGCTGATCCAAGCCCATCGCGACCTAGAAAGTTTGACTCTGACTGGCGATGTGAGCCAATACAAGCGCAGCATCGAAGAAACCTACAGCAAAATGGTCTATAACGGACTTTGGTATAGCCCCCTCAAAGCGGCACTCGATGCCTTTGTCCGCCAAACTCAAGAGCGAGTAAGCGGTACAGTCCGCATTAAGCTCTTTAAAGGCAACGCCATTATGGTAGGCCGTAAATCTGAAAACAGTCTCTACTCGATGGATCTGGCCACCTACGGTGCTGCTGACCAGTTCGATCACAAGGCTGCGGAAGGATTTATTTATGTGTGGGGCTTACCTACTCGGGTTTGGTCTACCAAAGTACGGGGTTAGGCAATATCCCACATTCTGTGCTCTCCGTAGCCGCCGCTGATCAAAGAATTGCCATCGATCGCTAGGGAGAGCACAGAATGCTAAAATCAGGCTATTCCCTTGGAGCAAAATGATCGAATGCTAACCCTAGATCAACTCATTTTAGAGGCGACTGCGTTACCAGATGCGGCCAAAGCTATCCTCATTGACAAAATTGTGGCTAGTATGACAGTACAGACCGAACAAGATATTTTGATGGCTGGAGTGCAAAAAGCTCAAGAACGCCTTGCCGAAATCGATCGCGGTGCAGTCCAGACCATTCCTGGTGATGTTGCCTTGGCACAAATACGGCAACTTTCAAGGCAATGAGGTATGAATTTTACCCAGCAGCCCTGCAAGAATATGCGGAGGCTGTGCAATTTTTTGCCCAGCAAGACAGACAGCAGGATTTCATCGACACCATAGAAAACGCCATATTTCGGATTATTGGAACACCGGAGCGCTGGCCGATTATTGAGGGAGAGATTCGTCGTTGTTTGACTTTCAAGTTTTCCTATGCCGTTTTGTATCGAATCTATCTAGATAGAATAGTAATCGCGGCGATTATGAGTTGTCGTCGCGATCCAAATTACTGGCAGGATCGACTCTGAAAAATGGTGAGTCGATCTTTTTAAACTGTCTTATTTTGCGATCGAATGCAACCTTCTCTCGGAAATCATTAAACTAAGTGTCCCCTTTGGAATCTGTCGGCGCAAGCAGTTATGGTGCTGCTGATTTGCCGATAGCTCTGCTTGCGCCGAAGGCGATCGAGCAGAGCAACAAAGCTTTCGATTCTCTTAACAGAGACGCTCCGCGAACGAGTGGGTGAAGGAACTTCAAAAACAACTCAAGTAATTTAAATACTTTGTCAGCGCCTCTGCTCTACTAATCTACCGGTTACATACTTGTGCAGGACACTGGAAATGAGTGTTTGATAGGGGATGCCCTCTTCAACGGCTATGGTCTGAATACTTTCCAAGTCTATCGATGACAGGCGCAGGGTGATTCGTTTGTCTTTGGCGATTCTCGTTTCGAGAGGCTTCGCCAACGCTGCTTTGGCATAGCTCTGAAGTTCTTGCAGACGAGCTGGTTCTTTAACTGATTGCCACTCGCCAGCCTCGAAGGTTTCCAAGAGTTCTTTTTCTTCATTATCGAGTTCAGTCATGGCTTTCAATCCTCGCAAGATACTGTTTTGTTGCTTTCCGTGATGGAATAATGGTTTTCAAGAAAATCTCTGTATCTGTTTCTACATAAGGAACCAAGTAAGCATACTCCTTGATTTTTACGATTAATAAACGCTGGTTGGGGTATTTTTCTTGATTTGGATGGACGGAATCATCAAGTGTGTTGCCCTGAGTAATTGCTACCAGAACGGCTTCAAATGACACATCGCGCTCGGATTTGAGCAGTTCATTTTTTGACTGATCCCATCGGATATCTTTCATTTGTCTATTATATGGCCGCTGTACATACAATGACAACAATATTCAAAAGCTTTTTCTTGAAAACGGTGGTTTGTGGGAATCTTAGGAGGTGGACAGCGCTGGGACGAGTTTTAAGAATTTATGCTGATTGGTTATGCGCGGGTTTCGACTTAAGACTAAAATCTGGAGTTACAGCGAAAAGCTCTGCTCGATGCTGACTGTGAAGAAATCTTGCTCAGTAATGGCAGTCAACAGATAGATGTTTGGGGTGCGAGCTGGAATCCGATCTCTCAAGAGGTTTTCTATGAATCGATGGTCAATCTTCGTCCGCGTCAAAATAGGTCAATGGAGATTTTAGATCCGTTGGTTCGTGGGCAGGTCAGGCAAATTATCCACAGGTTGTTAGGAGATGTATGAATAATTGGACTGTTGAAGAAATTGCTTTTAGATGCGATCG
>JANNEH010000028.1:0-5369 GCA_031378405.1 Synechococcales cyanobacterium OTE_75_metabat_409 | reverse complement strand
ACCGATCGACATGAGCTACGTCTGTTTCAAATTGCTGATGCCGAGGAACTGTTTGCCGTCACTGATGCCAATCGGGCTTATCTGCGGCAATGGCTGCCTTGGGTAGATGGTGCCCAGTCAGTGGCTGATAGCAAAAGCTATATTGATTCTACTCTGCAACAGTTTACCGAAAATTCTGGTTTTGTGGCGGCAATTTGCTATGACGGAAAAATTGTGGGAACGATCGGCTTTAATGAAATTAACTGGCATAGCCGGATTGGCTATATTGGCTATTGGTTGGCTGAAAGTCATGGTGGGAAAGGACTGGCGACGGCTGCCTGTCAAGCGATCATTGAGTGCGGTTTTCAAATTCTGGATCTAAATCGGCTAGTGATTGCCTGTGCAGTAGAAAATAAACGTAGCCAAGCGATTCCTCAGCGGTTGGGTTTCACCCATGAAGGCACGGCTCGTCAAGCTGAATGGCTTTATGATCACTTTGTTGATCACCAAATTTATGCTTTGCTGCGCTGTGATTTCCTCGATCGATCCTAAAACTTCAAATAATGCATCAATTTGCCTAAAACCGCCCCACTAATACCCAGACGACGCTGAAAGTCTCCCAAATCACGATATTGGCCATGGGCTTGCCGATCGATCACAATTAACTCTGCCAATCCCACATCTATCCCTGGAATCTGCATCAACTCTGCTATCCCGTCCAGACTAGGATTGCCCAGCATAGGTTGCAGCTCCGGTGCCCGATACTGAAAACTCAATACCAAACTCCAAGCCTGAACTCGCTGTACCGGCATCCCCAACGCTGCCGCTAAATCTTCGATCGAATACAATTCCAATCCAGCCTGCTGCAAACCCACTAAAGCTCTGGCCTGATGAATAGATAATCCTGGTAAACGCAACCAATCATCGATCGTCGCTGAATTCACATCAATCCTAATACCCAGTTCAGCGGCGATCGGCAGCTCAGCCAAAGAGCCAAAGCGATAATAGGGGTCATTAACCATTTTCTGCCGCGCAAATAGAGACATTTTTTGATCCAAATTTACAAAAATTTTATGCTCGAATCACTATGATTTCTCGCCCCAATGGGCTGGTATGAATTTCTGTTATCAATCGTTCTTCTAGTTCTAGGGCATTATCACGTCGATCAAAAATTACCAACCACCCGGTATTCTGTCTCAATCGCGCTAAATACTCATCTAATTGCACCAATCCTTTTGTTAAAGGATCAACTTTTCTGGTGCGCCACACCTTTAGTTCGATGCCTAATGTGACTGCTCCATAAGTTAAACATAAATCCATTCTGTCCCGCCCGATTGCGTATTCCCGCTCCAAACTACCCCCACCGTTAATCACCCGATGCAAAAATGCCATTAATACCAAATGGGGGGCAATCTCTGGGTAAGAGGCACTCTTAAGTAACGGTTCACCATGTTGTAGCCAAAAGGCCAGAAAAGCATCGAGTAAGGCTGAAGTATCTAATTTTCCCTCACTGGTTAACCAACTCGGAGCAATTTGAGGTAATGAAGCCATCGGTGTGACTGTGAGGACACGGGGGAGAACTTCTCGATAAATAGGATTAGCGATCGCCAGTCCGCCCAAAGCATCCATTTTACATAGACCCAGATCAATTAAAAATTGGATATCATCGTTGGGAACATTACCTAGTTCTAAACCTGCCAAAATTGGCTCAATGATCGCCTTAACACGATTCTCTCGCAGGCGTTCGGCCAAACTATCTAAGTGGGTATCTTGCCTTTTAATTAGGATTTCTTTGGCGGTGGAAATATCTTGGGCTGTAATGGCGATCGATTCATCGATAACTAGTTCTTCGACGATTTCCTTAGCTAAAGCATTTACTAACCACGGCTGTCCTTGAGTTAGTTCAAAGGCTAAAGCTACAGCTTCTGGCGTGAAAACCTGTCCAGTATCTGCGGTGTGTTGGGCATAGAGTTCTCCGACTTCCTCAGCATTAAAATTGCGCATCGTGAGAGAGCGAACTTTGATATTAAAGGGGCTAGCAGTATTCAGTCGATCGCTACCTCCTGCTGCTACCTTATAGTCGCGTACATCTCGCAAACCGATTAACCCCACCGATTGCGGAAAGCCCTGGGGACGGTTGGGATATCCGTCGCGTAACTGACGCAAAATCGAAATTAAGGCTTCGTCTTGCAGGGCATCAATTTCATCAATCAAAATTACCAACGGGTGAGGTGATGCTTGTGCCCACAGACTGAGGGCCTTACTGATACGTTGTCCCGGTTCTGATGCTGGCCATGCCGGTGGTTGTAATTCGGGCGGCAGTCTAAAGGAGATTGCTTGCTGCCAAGCACCTAGAATGGCATCTTCGGCACCAGCGATGTCGTGACTAAAGGGTGCGCCAACTTCAACAGATAGCATCACGGCGGTGTATTTGCCGCTAGCTGTAAGCTGCTGGGCGAGCGAGAGCATGGCTGTGGTTTTGCCAATTTGCCGGGGGGCGTGGATCACAAAATAGTTGCGTTGAGCAATCAATCGATCCAAGCTGGGTAAGCGGAGTGAAGGGGAAAGGGTGTAGTGAATGTCTTCTTGGCAAGGGCCAGCGGTGTTGAACCAGCGAGGCATAATTTACCAGGTCGAAAGAGGGTTGGTTTCAGTTTAGCTGATTAGGGAACACTATTTAGTTGGCTGAGTTAACGCCGAAGGAATTGGCACTGGAGCAGGTGACATTGGTGCTACAGAAGGAACTATACCAGGAGTAATAACACCGATCGAAGGGCTAACTGCTGGACTAGGTGAAGTCAGCACTGGAGTCTTTAGAGTTGGTGGGGTAGTAGATTTGGCCAAAGTTTGAATTTGATCTTTGTACTGAGCCGGAGCAATTTCGATCGCTTGATCCAATAGTGCTTGGGCTTCACTCACACTACCAATTTTCTTGAAAACTAGCGCCTTGGCCAACAGTGGCCGAAAATCTTTGGCATCGGTCTGCACTAGCTCATCATAGATGGGGAATGCTTCGGCATAGCGCTGCTGACTGACATAGATCTGGGCTAACAACAGCTTCAGACCACCTAAATCAGCCGTTTTACCTGTTGGAATAGTGGTTTTCATCGATTCTTGCACCAAGCCGATCGCCGCCTCGGGTTTTTGGGCATCTACTAACAGACTGGCCAATCCTTGTAAGGCTGGAATATTGTGGGGATTATTGATCAGAGCTTTGCGATAGTTTAAAGCAGCAGTTTCTCGATCGCCCAAATAATGATAAGACTGTCCCGCTAGCACCGCATATTCTGGCACATCTGGATTCAAAGCCGCCAGTTTTTCTAAAGAGCCGATCGAACCCTTAATATCGGCTAACTGTAACTTAGAAGTCACCATGGTTTTCAAGGCTTCTTGGTTATCGGGTTGCCCCAACAGCACTTTTTGGGCAGCAATAGTTTTTTCTTGCAACAGCGCCATCTGATCACCAGATAGCTTTGCTCCTTTGCCAATGCCACTGTGATTCCACCAAGCAATTCCCAACGGCGAGAGTAAAGCCCCAATGGTAGTAAGAATCGCACTGATAATCACAAAGTTCAAAATGGCCGATTTTTTAGACTTCTGAGGTGGCTGATGTTCGGTAATGGCGGTTGTCTGCATGGGGGCGATATTAGAGGCTGGTTGGTTCACTAAATTTAGCTGGGATATATCCTAGTGACTTTATGGTTCCTCGATCCTGCCACAAATTGATCATTTATGGTGCAAGCAACTCCATATCCATGTGACGCGAATCTGCAAGCAAAGAGTCCGAGGCTTGCTATGATAAACCTTGCGAAATCTAGACATGTGGAATATTGCAAAGATGACCATCGCCGAACTATTTGAGAAAGGTGGGGTGGCCATGTGGCCCCTGGCTGTTTTGTCAGTGGTGGCCTTGGGCACCATTTTGGAGCGCCTCTGGTTTTGGCTGGGGATGTTGAGCCACGAAAAAGAAACGATCGATCGAGTGTTGGATGCCAGCAACACTGGTAACTGGGATCGGGCGATTCAAATTGCTCGTGAAGCTCGCCATCGCCCGATCGGACGTTTCTTATATGCCCCATTGCGCCGCAAACAGCCCGACCCCGAAACTTTTCGCCTAGCTTTGGAAGCTTCTGCCGAAGAAGAGTTAAATGCCATGCGCCGAGGAGAAAAGATCTTGCAGGCGGCGATCGCCCTGGCACCTCTACTGGGTTTGCTCGGGACAGTTTTGGGCTTGATCAGATCTCTCAATGGCATCAAGCTTACTGACTTGTCTAGTGGTACTGGTACTGCGGTTACTTTGGGTATTAGTGAATCTTTAATTAGTACCGCCACTGGAATGATTGTGGCTATTACCAGTGTGGCTTTTTACTGGGTTTTTCAGGGCTTGTTAATCAAACAAGTCAATTTATTTCGCCGATCGGGCAATGAACTAGAGTTACTCTATCGTGAACGCCATAACCGCCGAGAGCGTCTTGCTAAACCTGATGATGAAACGGAGTTGCTGTGAAGATTAATTTAGACAATAACAATGACAGTGGGCCTCGGGTAGAGGTGGTGCCGTTGATCGATATTATTTTTTGTATTCTGACGTTCTTTTTGCTCTCGGGGCTACAAATGGCTCGCCAGCAGGCAATTAGCGTCGATATCCCCAAAGCTAAATCAGCCGAGAGTCAAACCCGGCAAATGATGATTGTGAGTTTAGACCGAGATGGTCAGATTTTCGTGGAGCAGCAACGCTATCCGCAAGTAGAAGCCCTGTATCAAGCCACCAAATCTTATCGCGCCAATAGCCCCAATGGTTCGATCGTCCTGTATGCTTCCAAGCAGGTGCGTTACGAGCGGGTGATGGAAATTTTGGACTTGCTGCGCGTGGCCGGTGGTGACAATGTGGCCTTGGCGACTACCAATATTGAAGCTTCGCCTAGCCCCACCCCCACGATCAACCTGACACCTAGTGCCACGCCAACACAGCTTGCTCCCACCCTAGCTCCATTTCCGGCTAATTCTCCCGCAACTAGCCCTCGATCTACAACGACGATTCCATAGGAAGCATGTCAACATGGACTGAGCGGATTCGTAAGTCCTCCGGACGACCTCGCGGTATGCGCAAGGCAAAGCCCATGTTGGTATTTTTGATAATTATCGCTATGCTTGCTCAGTGACGGACTCTGCTAGTGGATCATCGTGGATCAGAGGGGCTTCCTCTACTGGAATCAAACCAGATTCGGCAGTGGCCGCACCCTCTACCACACCTAGAATTACCGTAATATTGTCACTACCACCATTGGTCTTGGCAGTTTCAATTAAAGTTTGGGGCAACTCAGTTAGGGGTGTAGATCGCAGAATTTCGGCCAACTGTTGGTCGTTTACTTCTTCAGTCAAGCCATCAC
>JANNEH010000312.1:0-4573 GCA_031378405.1 Synechococcales cyanobacterium OTE_75_metabat_409 | reverse complement strand
ACTCGGAAATATTGTCTATTCGGCCTTCTTGTTAGGAGGCGTATTTATTAGCATGGCCGGAATTTATATTCTGCTGAATGCTGATTTTGTGTCGGCGGCTCAGGTGTTGATTTATGTGGGCGCAGTGAATGTACTAATTTTATTCGCAATTATGTTAGTGAACAAGCGAGAAGACTTCGTACCCACTAAAAACTCCTGGATTGGCAAGATTCTCACTGGGGGAGTCTGTGCCGGTCTGTTTACTTTGCTGTCTACTGTGGCCTTAATTACTCCTTGGCAACCACCGACCGAAGTAGCGACTGGTGAGGGATCTTTGGTGCCTTTGGCCAAGCATTTCTTCACAGATTTTTTGTTGCCCTTTGAGTTAGCTTCAGTGCTGTTATTAATGGCCATGATTGGAGCGATCGTCTTAGCCCGTCGGGAATTTATCCCCGATACCACTGAAATGACTGAAAAATCGGCTCTCACTCTACCCGAGCGTCCGCGTGAGTTGGCTGGTAAATAGTTCTGAGTTTTAATAATTATGATGCAATTACAACTTCCTTATTTCTTGATTTTGGCCGCTGCCCTGTTCTGCATCGGGATCTACGGCCTGGTTTCTAGTCGCAATGCGGTACGAGTGTTGATGTCGATCGAGTTAATGCTGAATGCCGTAAACCTGAACCTGATGGGTTTTTCTAATTACCTCGACCCGGTGGGGATTAAAGGCCAAGTGTTTGCAGTATTTGTAATTGCGATCGCTGCTGCGGAGGCGGCAGTGGGCTTAGCGATCGTCCTGGCTATCTATCGGAACCGTGAGACAGTAGATATGGAGAAGTTCAATTTACTCAAATGGTAATTGCCGGGAGCTAAAATCAGAATTGATCATTACCAATTTTCTGATTCATGCCCCACCAGCAAAAAATCTTTGCCTTTCTATTCTCCTTTATTTCTTGGAGCGTTCTTTCCTCAGCAATTGCAGCCACTGAGCCTTTTTATCGGGCGATCGCCAAGACTCAAAAGCTTCAATTTACCGAAGCTGTGAAGGAGTTAGAAGCACTCAGTCGGCAGGCTAAACAACGGGGTGATCTAGCTGCAGCCTATCGAAGTAAAGCTACAGCCTTGGCTATCCAGTCTGATGTTGATTGGCGTGGTTTTGGCAGACTTAATCACTTACCAATAGAGCCAACTCAAAAATATTTAGGAACTTGTCTGGAAGATTGCAAGTTTGGCCTGGAATGGATTGATCCAGCAACTGTGTTTGAAGGCTTTGGTGGCATTATTATACTATCTAATAGCCTGAGAAAACCTGGTTCAGAAGTGAATGTAGAACGTACTTTGGGAATTTTAGACGTTGTGATTGTGCCCAAAATGCAAATCGATGAAATCATCGATTACAACCATTGCAAAATTATTAGCGGTGCTTTACGGGACAAAAGAGTAATTACCCTGGTTAAATATTCATCAGCTCCAAACAAAAATCCCATAATTAGGCGTGCCTGGTATCCTAATTTGCAAACTAAGCGACTTCAGATTGTTCCTCCTCGCCAGGTTTTTTGTGCTGATCCAGAAGAAACTTAGTGTCAGACTTTTGCACAAAATTGCGATCAATTCCCATAGATTGGTATCCTCGATCGATCACCAAAGCACCAACCGAGAAACATAACGTGAAACGCAAGCAATTTTTTCAGGCATCGATCGCTAGTATTGCTGCCGGTAGTACCCTGGCCTCTTGCAAAGCCAGACGTAGTTCTTCCTCTGCCAGCGGCAATTTGCCCACCATCAACTGGCAAATGGCCACTAGTTGGCCGTTATCATTAGACACCATCTTTGGTGGAGCCAAAACCATCACCGATCGAGTCAAAGCGATCACCGGTGGCAAGTTTACCATTACACCTCGGGCAGCAGGTGAGCTGGCACCGCCTCTAGAAGTCCTAAACGTTGTTTCCCAGGGTGGTGCGCCCTGCGGCCATACTGCTGGTTACTATTATTTGGGAAAAGCTCCAGCAGCAGCATTTGGTACCGCAGTGCCTTTTGGTTTAAATGCTCAGCAACAAAATGCTTGGCTTTACGAAGGCGGCGGCTTAAAAAAATTGCAGGCCATGTATGCCCGCAAATTCAATGTGATCCAGTTTCCGGCGGGTAATACGGGTGCCCAAATGGGTGGTTGGTTTCGGAAAGAAATTTCGACTCTGAGCGACCTACAAGGACTGAAAATGCGCATTCCTGGTCTGGGTGGTCAAGTGATGAGCAAGCTCGGAGTTACAGTGCAAACTCTACCCGGCGGTGAAATTTTTCAGGCGCTGCAAACTGGGGCGATCGATGCTGCCGAATGGGTTGGTCCTTATGACGACGAAAAACTGGGTCTGCACAAAGTCGCCAAATACTATTACTATCCAGGTTGGTGGGAGCCAGGCCCAACTTTAGAACTACAGATTAATCTCAACGCATGGCAAAAGCTACCCCTTGAGTACCAAGCCGCTATTCAAGCCGCAACATACGAAGCCAACCTGACGATGCAGATGCGTTACGATGCCCGTAATAATGAAGCCTTAGAAAGGTTAATTAAGTCCGGGACAATTCTTCGACCCTACAGTGCAGAGATTTTGGCCGCTGCCGAAAAAGCTTCTTTTGAACTGTACGAAGAATTTGCTGCCAAGGACAAAGACTTCGAGAATATCTTCCGAGATTGGAAAAAATTTCGCGATCGAGTCTATGCTTGGCACAATATTAACGAAGGCAGCTTTGCTCGCTACAGTTACAGTAAGCTCAAGCTATAGAGCTACGGGGCTAGCAATATCTACTAACCACCGTACTGTTTGGGGAAAAGCAATCACAATTAACAACATCAAGAATTGCAGGGCAATAAAGGGCAAAGCCCCTTGGTGAATGTCTTTGGTGCTTACCTCCGGGGGGGCAACGCTTTGCAAATAGAACAGAGAGAAGCCTACTGGCGGCGAGATAAAAGCAGTTTGCAGGTTGACGGCCATCACCACCCCAAACCACACCATATCAATACCTAGAACCTGAGCCGCCGGTACCAACAACGGCATGGCAATAAAACAGATTTCAATAAATTCGAGAAAAACTCCCAATAGAAAGATCACAATATTGCTGACCACTAAAAAAGCCCATTTGCCGCCGGGTAAATTGACTAACATTTCGGTGATCAACTCTTTGCCACCCAATGCATCAAAAACCAAAGAGAAAAAAGAAGAACAGATCAAAATGGTCATCACTACCGACGATACAACTGCGGTGGCATGACCTGCCGATCGAATCAGTTCCCAGTTTAGTTTGCGATTAAGGGCTGCCAGTAAACAGGAGCCAACAGCTCCTACTGCTCCGGCTTCTGTCGGAGTTGCTAAGCCAAAGAAAATACTGCCCAACACCGCCAGTACTAATATTAACGGTGGTAATACGGCTTTAATGACTTTGCGCACCAGAGCCATTCCAGTGAGTTGTCGTTCAGCTAAAGGCAGAGCTGGTGCAATTTCAGGTCGAAAATAAGCCAAAACCAGTGCATATAATATATAAAAACCCGATAGCATCAGACCTGGAATCAGTGCTCCCAAAAACAAATCTCCTACCGACACTCCTAGCTGATCACTGAGTACCAGCAGTACTAAACTGGGGGGAATCAACTGTGCCAATGTCCCAGAGGCCACAATTACCCCAGTGGCAAATTGTTTGTCGTAGCCATAGCGCAACATTACCGGCAAAGAAATCATTCCCATAATAATTACGGTGGCAGCAACGACCCCAGTAGTGGCCGCGAGTAGGGTGCCTACCAAAATTACTGCTAAAGCCATGCCCCCACGCAAAGAACCCAACACAATGCCGATCGTCTCTAACAGCTCCTCCGCTAGACCCGATTTTTCTAGAATCGATCCTAAAAAGATGAAAAATGGAATGGCCAACAGGGTGAAGTTAGACATGGTACCAAACCAGTTGTTGGGTAACAATAACAGTCGGCTGGGGTCAAAGCCATCCATCAACCAACCAATAAAACCAAATACAATTGCTGTCCCGGCAAAAGAGAAAGCTACCGGATAACCACTCATTAAAAAGATAAAAAATCCCAGAAACATGGCGATCGCCAGCCATTCTGAGTCGATAACAAACCAGGTAGATTCCATAACTAAGCTCTAAAAAATAATTGTTATTGAAATAGTTACTATTCCAGGGGCAGATTTTCGGCTTCGGTCAGTAACTGCTCAGCCACTTGGGTATAGCCCTTCACCACTGCCAAATACTTAATAGCCTGAGAAATCGCTTGGAGCAGCAGCAAAAAAAATCCCACCAATAACATGGTCTTGATCGGTGCACGAGGTAACCCACCGGCATCTAATGAGAGTTCTGCTGCTCCCCAAGTGCCATCCGGCATTCGCCCCCAGGATTGCAACACATAGTTAAAGCTGACAAAAAAACCCAACAGGCAAAAAGGAATCAAAAACATCACTGTTCCAATAAAATCTACTAGTGCTTTGCGCTGCTCGCTCCAGTGAGCGTAGAGAAAATCTACGCGCACGTTAGCACCATGCTTCAAAATATAGGGAAAACCCAGCAAAAACATGATCGAAAACAAATACCA
>JANNEH010000294.1:0-14072 GCA_031378405.1 Synechococcales cyanobacterium OTE_75_metabat_409 | reverse complement strand
CATCAACCAGCGTTGTCGCGCAGTTGCGGCGATCAATTCAACTCAATTCGATCAATTAAGACAACGCAGCAACTCAGCAAGATCAACCCTTACGCAGTGAGGTGTGGAGGGCGGCGTTTCGCCCTCTGCTGGGGGGTCTGGGGGGCTAGTCCCCCAGCATCAACCTGGCTTAGCACCATAATCCTAATTTGTAATTGCTGTCCACTTATCCCTGTAGATACCCAATTCAACCAAATTCCTGTAATGTAGTAAAAGTTAACTTTTATTAAAAAGAACAGACTTTATGTCAACTGCAACCGCATTAAAATGCGAAGTTAAAGACCTAGCCCTAGCTCCTTCGGGCAAACAACGGATTGAATGGGCTGGCCGTGAAATGCCAGTACTCAAGCAAATCCGCGATCGGTTTGAAAAAGAAAAGCCCTTAGCTGGTATCCGGTTGGTAGCTTGCTGCCACATCACCACCGAAACGGCTCACCTAGCGATCGCTCTCAAAGCCGCTGGCGCTGATGCAATTTTGATTGCTAGTAACCCTCTTTCTACTCAAGATGACGTAGCAGCCAGCTTGGTAGTAGATTACGGCATTCCAGTTTTCGCCTTTAGAGGTGAAGACAGCGAAACTTACAAGCGCCACGTCGAAATTGCCTTAGACCACCGCCCCAACATCATTGTTGATGATGGTTGTGATGTAGTAGCTACCTTGGTACAAGATCGGCAGCATCAACTTGCAGAGTTGATTGGCACCACCGAAGAAACTACCACTGGGATTGTGCGCCTTGAGGCCATGTTTAAAGCTGGCGTGCTAACTTTCCCAGCAATGAACGTAAACGATGCTGACACCAAGCATTTCTTTGATAACCGTTATGGTACTGGTCAATCTACTCTAGATGGCATCATTCGAGCCACCAACATTTTGTTGGCTGGTAAAACCATTGTGGTTGCTGGCTACGGCTGGTGCGGCAAAGGTACTGCAATGCGCGCTCGCGGTATGGGTGCCAATGTAGTTGTCACTGAAATTGACCCAACTAAGGCGATCGAAGCTATCATGGATGGCTTTAGCGTGATGCCGATGGCTGATGCTGCTAAGGTTGGTGATATTTTTATTACAGTTACTGGTAACAAGCACGTCATTAAAGACTCACATTTCGATGTGATGAAAGATGGCGCGATCGTTTGTAACTCTGGTCACTTCGATATCGAAATTGATTTGGCTGCTCTGAAAGCTAAAACTACCGATATCAAAACTGTTCGTAACTTTACTGAAGAGTATTGCTTAAAGAACGGCAAATCGGTGATCGTAATCGGCGAAGGTCGGTTGGTAAACTTGGCTGCTGCTGAAGGCCACCCTAGCGCAGTTATGGATATGAGCTTTGCTAACCAAGCCATGGCTTGTGAGTACTTAGTCCAAAATAAAGGCAAGTTAACTGCTGGTATTCATACTATTCCCGTAGCTGTCGATAAGCAAATTGCTCTATTGAAGCTACAAGCTATGGGTGTCCAAATCGATGCCTTAGATGCAGCTCAAATTGAGTATGTTAACTCTTGGAATTCCGGCACCTAATTTTTAGGGACTTGATTTAATTGGGGGAAATGTTCGATCGCGGTTAACGATCGAACATTTTTTTTGGAGCTAGGAAGATTGCTGTAAGTTACTGCACCCAACGCTAAAGCACCAATGAAAATTAATGTTTTATTGGATACTTAATGAGTGTTTGGTCAAACGTACCATAAAAAAACCATCCATTTTTTGTTTATGAGGCCAAATAGCTATACAGCCATCTGAATCTGCTAAAGATGCCAAGAAACTTGTAGGTGGTTGGATACTCCATTCTGGGTGAGCGGCCAAGAATGGCATAACTACTTCTTTATTTTCTGCTGGATGCACCGTACAGGTGGCATAAACTAATGTTCCGCCTGGTTTTACCCAGCTAGCGCAGCTTGCTAGTAACTCTGTTTGTAATTTGCCCAATTCTTGAACATTTGCCGGAGTTTTTTGCCAGCGGGCATCTGCCCGCCGCTGCAATGTCCCTAAGCCAGAACAAGGGGCATCTAGTAAAACCCGATCGACCATTTCCACCAGATCTGTTTGCTGTCGGCCATCGCCAGTTCTGATCTGCACGGCATGTAAGCCCAGCCGTTCACAGTTTTGGGTTACCTGTTTTAACCGCGACTGACTAGAATCGATCGACCAAATCACTCCTTGATCATTCATTAACTCCGCTATGTGGGTAGTCTTTCCGCCGGGGGCAGCGCAAGCATCTACCACTACTTCTCCCGGTTGAGGATCTAATAATGCGGTGACTAATTGGGCACTGCTATCTTGCACCGACCACCAAGCTTCGTTATATCCTGGTAAGCGGGGAATTGCTCCTACTTTGCCGGTGAGGCGGATACCTTGATCTAAATAGTCAATTGGCTCGGCTTTAATCCCGGCCTCGGTCAAAGCCGCTAAAACTGTTGCGCGATCGGTCTTGAGCTGATTTACTCGTAGGTCGATCGAGGGGGACTGGTTGAAATAATTACAGAGTTCGATCGTGCCAGTCTCGCCGAGGACTGCCAACCAATGCTCCACCAACCAATCAGGGAAGCTATACTCCACACCGATTCTCTCTACCCAAGACTCACTCTGATGCCAATTGCTCACCAAAGATGCTTGCTGGCGCTGATATTCTCGTAAGACCCCGTTGGTCAATGGAGCTAGCCCTGCTAATCCATTGGTTTTGGCCAAGTTCACGGTAGTATTCACTGCCGCTGAAGCAGGAATGCGATCCATATAGCGCAGTTGATAAATGCCTAGCTGCAACAGTAGGCGCAGATCGCTGGTGGGTTTTTCGGGTTTGCGTAAAAGTCGATCGATCAACGCATTCAAGGTTCTTTGCTGGCGCACCGCTCCATAAACTAGTTCGGTGGCTAGTTGACGATCTAAGTTAGATAGGGTGGCGCGGTTTCCAGCTTGATCTAGAGCGTTATCGGCATGTACGCCTCGGACTACTTGGCGCAGGGCAGCGAGGGCAACCGATCGGGGATCGCTGGTGGGAGTCGTGGATGGAGTCAATGACAAAATGTTTGGTTGTTTTAAATTACATCTGGGGGTAAATCAAGATTTTATAGGTATCTGGAGTGGGTTTGACTGCTTGGGATACAGCTTTATCCAGATCTTTGAGGTGATATCGATCGCTAATTAAAGCATTTACATCAATCCGCTGATTAAACACAATATCTTGTGCCAGATTTTGGACTCGATAGGAAGAACTATAGCTACCCATTAAGTCAATTTCTCGCTGGTACAACACATTAGGGTTCAGTGGAATATTCACTTCAGCGGGAAACTCCGCGAAGAACAAAATTTTGCCGCCTTTGCGAGTGCAGTCCAAAGCCTGGAAAAAAGCTTGATCACTGGGTACAGCCAAGATGCTGATATCTACACCCATGTCGCCAGTCAAAGCATGAATTTTAGCCTTTAAATCAGGATCAGTGGCCAAGAAAGCCGCTTCGGCACCGACTGCCAGGGCTTTTTCTACTCGGCTAGGAATCAAGTCAGTAGTGATGGCTCGACCGCCCAGGTACTTGACCAGCATGGCAAACATCAAGCCGATCGGGCCAGCCCCAGTAATCAACACAGTATTACCAGCTTGGATATTGGCTTTTTTGACCGCCTTCAAACAGCAATTAGTTGGTTCCACGAAGCTGGCTTGATCAAAAGTGATATGGTCAGGAATTTTAATCAGACCACCGTTTTCTACAATATGCCCTGGTACTTTCACATAGTCGGCAAAGCCACCGCCGCTGGGAGTAAAGCCCGCAGTGGTGGTGACTTTTTTGTATACATCGCACATCGAAAAATTTTCGTTGAGGCAATAGCTGCAATGCATACAAGGAATATGGTGCATCACCACCACTCGCTGGCCTACTTGCCAATTTTTTACCGCGCTGCCGACCTGGGAAATTGTCCCAGCGGTTTCATGGCCAAAAATTCGGGGTGGATCTAAGAGCGGATAGCGAATTTTTTTAATGTCTGATTGGCACAGGCCCACAACTCCCACTGCCACCAGTACTTCGTCAGCAGCCACCTCCGGAATGGGGATTTCTTCATAGCTGAGTTGGTTTATGCCGCGAAATACCTGTGCTTTCATGATGATTTTGAATAAGTTTACCTGCCCAGAATGATTTTGACATACTCCTTGGCCTTCAGATACCAGCTAGATAATTTTGGATCAAACAAAAAGCTGATCGATCGCCACACTAAACCCTGGTAACAAAGGAGAACTCAAAACATCACCAACCAACAATGTCGCAACAATTTGTAGTTGCGCATCATGCCGCCGATAGATCTCAAGAGTTTGCAACTTCCAATTGACAATCCAATATTCCTGCACCCCATAACGAGAATATAGCTTTAGTTTGGCACTTTTGTCCCGTTGCTCATTTTGTTCACCCGGAGACAAAATTTCTACCACTAACTCTGGGGCAACAGTAAAATGACCCGACTCATCAATTCCGTTGGTTAAACAGTTATTGCTTACCCATACCACATCTGGAATGACAGCATCAGTAGAAGTAAAGATCACACCTGGAGATTCAAAACTCCGTCCGAGATCAGATTCCTTTGACCAGCTCGTTAAGTAAAAGTTTATGATGCCAGCAGCACCTTGATGGCGAATATGGGGGGCACGGGTCACAAACAGCTCTCCTGCAATAATTTCATGTCTAGTCCAGCCACCATCGTCTGGCATCACGGCGAGGTCTGCGGTTGTCCAAGCGAGAGAATTGGCAATCATTTGGTATCACGGGTAAGACTCATCACTCATATTATAAAGCGATCGGCAGCACTCACTCTGTGAACCCAGACTCTCTCTACTGATTGTCATGCCAATGAAGAACTGTGGTAAACATGTTAGAAGAATCGATTTTTTTATAAATTTTTTTATGATCAACGACAACTTAGTAGCAGATCAACCACATGTTCTGCCAGAAATATCCATAATTACGATGATCCGCCTGGGGCTGTTTCAGGTGGCGTTGGGCATGATGTCGGTATTGATTTTTGGGGTGCTTAACCGCATTTTAATCAAAGAATTAAATGTGCCAGGGACGATCGCCACTTTAGTTTTAGCCATGACTTTGTTTGTGGCTCCAGCACGGGTCTGGTTTGGCCAGATGTCCGATACTAAGCCTTTTTTTGGTCACTATCGGACTGGTTATGTGTGGGCAGGTGCTGCCGGGTTGTCGATCGCCGTGATCCTAGCTGTGCAAGTAATGTGGAAATTAGGTGATAATGTGCGGGCTTTAGGAGATAACGACTGGACTGCGGCAACCTATGGCTGGGCTTTGTTGTTGGGGTTGGTATTTGGACTCTATGGTTTGTCGGTCAGTGCTAGTTCCACCCCCTTTGCCACCTTGTTGGTGGATGTGACCGATGAAAGTAATCGATCGAAGATTGTGGCGATCGATTGGTCGATGTTGTTGATGGGGGTAATTATTGGGGCAATTACGATCAGTAGAATTCTGAAGCCTTTAGAATCTAACGCTTCGATCGAAAATGTCCAGCTCCAGGTCAATCATTTATTCATGATTGTGCCGATCATTGTCTGTACTTTGGCAATAATTGCTACTTGGGGAGTAGAAAAGAAATATTCCCGCTTTGCCCAGCGTCAAAAACCAGCGGAATCTATGGTAGGAGCAACAGTTGGACTAAAAAGAGCTTGGCAGATTTTGAACACCAGTCGCCAGACCAAAATATTTTTTACCTTTCTGGTGTTTATGACTCTGGGACTGTTTATGCAAGATGCAGTGTTAGAAACCTATGGTGGCCAAGTATTTGGCATGTCGATCGGGGAGTCTGCCCAGCTCAATGCTTTTTTTGGCACTGGCACAGTGATTGGTTTGTTACTGACCGGCTTTTTCCTGATTCCTAAAATTGGCAAACAGCGTAGCGCCCGTTGGGGTTGTAGTCTGGTGGCTTTTTCGATGTTGTGGGTCATTGCAGCGGGTTTTACCCAAAAAGTGATGTTCTTAAAAATGGCGCTACTATTCTTTGGTTTATTTTCTGGGGTAGTCACAACTAGTGCCCTGACTCTGATGTTGGATCTGACTTTGCCCGAGACTGCCGGGACTTTTATTGGGGCTTGGGGCTTATCTCAGGCTTTAGCCAAGGGGATTGCTACTATTTTGGGCGGAGCCTTGTTAGATATTGGCAAAAAGATTTTTGGGGCAACCAATGATTTTTCTAATAGTTTAGTATTGGCCTATGGTCTGGTATTTGCCTTGCAGGCAATAGTGATGCTGGTGGCAATTCGATTGTTGGGAAGAGTAAATATCAATGAATTCAAATTGGCTGGGGAAGATGCGGTGAAGGCGGCGATCGAGCTTGGTGATTGAGAAACTTTCTGGGTTTGATGGTAATAATTTTAACAATAAGTCTATTGAGAAATTCATGGGCACAGACGCTTTTGAGGGGTTGGGATTAACATTCGACTGGAATCACTACATGTTCGATTCTCGTCCCGATAGGCTGCGCCAACGGAGGAAAAACTATGGCAAATAAATCGAATCAGGGTCTACCCCTAACGACCTGAGACGTTCTCGAAGAATATTATTTTCCTGCTGAACAGCAACCCTTGCGGCCAACTCAGCATCAGCTCTTTCGGCTTCCTCCGCTGCCTTTCTAGCCTCAGCATCAGCTCTTTTGGCTTCCTCCACTGCCTTTCTAGCCTCAACATCAGCTCTTTTGGCTGCCACCAACGATTTCTCCGTCGGAGTGAGATATCTCACATTATTTTCGTCATACCAATACAGCAACTCTCGCTCGGCATAGCCATAAACTTGCTGCTCAGCACCGATCGCCAAGCCAACTTCTGGCATCCAATAAGGCTGCTGACCAGAGCTTTGCAAAACATATTTACCATCAACTAACTTGTAAAGTTGAAACTTAGCCTTTCTCTTGAGCAAAGGAGAATAAATCAAATAGTATAAAATCCCAATTGATTGATAAATCTCAAATTTTTCAGTTTTTTCTCCTCCAGAAGTTTTAGAAACAATCTCCACTGCAAACAATGGCAGCACCTTTTCCTGCCATAAAACATAACTAGATCTTAACTTACTACTATCAGTTGCAATTAACCCCAAACTCAACATCCCATCAGGAGCGATCGCCTTCTTCGGCTGAGTTGGATTGTAATAAAAAGCCATATCGATACTAAAAAGCCAATCCTTGCGACTGCCCCACATATCCATCAAAATTGCCTTTAGCAATCCTGGAATCAATTCTTGTAACTCACTATCCACAGGCGTATCATCCGAACAAGGTAAATCTTCTGCTGTTGGTAATCCATCTGGGAAATGAAAATCCTCGATCGTCGGATTCTTCTTCTTGACCGATAGATCTTGGGCAACAATAGGCTTAGAACCTTTAATCAGTGGCGAAGTTGTCATATAGTTAGCCTTACTCTATCTCACCTAGTGTAGCCCAACCTACCTCTACTGACTTCTTAACCAAAAGAGATCGAGCCTCAAACCTATTAGCAGGTTGATCTCTGAGAATGTTTGAGGTCAGTCTTGGTATCTTTCATAATCTTTGATAGAGTTGATCAAAGCAGCGCGATCTGTGACCGATCGAGCAACAGATCTCGAACCGTCACAAATCCCGATTTTAACCAGCTATTCTCCCCAAGAATCTAGATCGAGTGCCGCAGAGCCACCCTGATCGAGTTCTTTAAACACACCCTTGAGCTGAATCCACAAAAACAGCGTGGTTAACAGAGTCATCGGAATAGCCAATCCGGCAGCCAAAATATCTGGGAAGCCAAAAATAGATAGTCCCGAGGTCAGGAAAATTCCTACTCCAGCAGCAATCCCCACAAAGGGGATCTGGAGAGGGAGTTTGCCTGAGTTGGCCAAACGAATATTTTTTCGATCGGCAGACCAAGCTTTGACGTTGCTTTTGAGAGTGGCATCGAAGGCTGCACCGCAGCTAATGCCCATAAATAGACCGACTACCAGTAAGAAGTATGGCGGATCGGTAGGAAAGTAATACAAACTGAACTCCTGCAAATGGCTGATGGAAATCACACATTTGGTGCGATATATTTATCTCATGAGCCTGAGATATGACTTAAATCTAAAGCAATTGTCCGGGCAAATCAAATTGAATCTTCTTTAGGTATTGTGGAGTCGAAGCTCTATGTACCGGGGGAATCGGGGTTTAGTTAATAGCGGCAGACACAATGTGTCTGCTGTTTTTTTTGACGCTTTTTTTGTGATTAACTGAAAGCTGTTGGTTCTTTGGTCTTTTTATGGCTCCCTTTGTTTTGCCTCCTTGGATTGTGCTAGATCCCTTGCTAGATAGCTGGTTACGGGAAGACATTGGACGTGGCGATCGGGCAAGCGCTGGTTTAACGGGTATTAAGACTGCCCAGTGGCGGGTGAAGTCGGCGGGCAGAATTGCTGGGCTAGATGTAGCGGCGCGGATTTTCCAGCGGTTGAACCCAGAGGTAGCTTTTGTGGCTTTGGTGCCAGAGGGGGCTGATTGTGATGCCCAGACGATCGTGGCCGAAATTACTGGACCGATCGGGGATTTGTTGATGGGCGAGCGATCGGCGTTGAATTTGGTGATGCGGTTGAGCGGCATTGCTACGGCGACCAGTTTGTATGCAGCGCAGATTGCTGATTTGCCGACGCAGTTGGTGGATACCCGCAAGACTACGCCCGGTTTAAGAATTTTGGAGAAGTATGCGACTACTGTGGGTGGGGGAATTAGTCATCGCCAGGGTTTGGATGATGGGGCGATGATTAAGGATAATCATATTGCGGCGGCTGGTGGGATTCGGGAGGCAGTGACCTTGGTGCGGGAGTCTTTGCCCTATCCTTTGACGATCGAGGTAGAGGTGGAGTCGATCGAGCAGCTCGATGTGGCGATGGAATGCGGGGTGGAGATTATTATGTTGGATAATATGCCGGTGCCGATGATGGAGGTGGCAGTGGAGGTTTGTCGGAAACATGCGCCGCACATTAAGCTGGAGGCTTCAGGAAATATTACGCTGGAGACTATTCGATCGGTGGCTGAAACTGGGGTCGATTATATTTCGGCCAGTGCGCCCATTACTCGATCGCCTTGGTTAGATCTCAGTATGCGCTTAGGTTAATACAGTAAGATAAATATATTTTTTCATGGGTTGGATAATCGATGCTCCAGGTACTTTCATCACAACAAAGAGATTCCTGAAAACTGCTGAAACAGCCGAGTAGCATAGGAATCTGTCATCCCAGAAATAAAATCTGTCACTCGCAATAACTGTTCATAAGTAGTCTCACCCACTTGGGGACGATGGGCGATCGGCAGCATTTGTAATACCAACTGACTTTTAGAACCAGTAGGTTGCAGCAAAGCATTGGCAAACTCGGTAAACAACTTGGCCAAGACCTCGTAACCAGCAATCTGCACCCCTACTACATGAGGATGCTGAAAGATCGATCGCCGAGCCTGATCGTTAATTGCCGCTAATGCTTGCCGATAACTACTCAAAGACAACAAATTTGCTTTAAATTCTCCCCGCAACATCGCCGTTTCATGATGCAAAAAATTTTCGGCAGCCTCGCAGACCAAAATATCGATCGACTTTGCCCGCAAATGCATTACTTGCTCTGCTTCCGCTCCTGGCTCGACGGTGATATCAATACAAGCGATCGAATTCAATAACTCCACCACCTGAGCAAAGCTCAAATATCCCATCTGATAACCATCTTCGATATCAATAATTAAATAACAAATATCATCAGCCGCCTCCACCAAAAAAGTCAGCGGATGCCGACACCAAGCCGTTTTACCGACTGGCAATAAACCCACTGTCTCAGCTACTGTAGTAAACAAATCTCGATCGGCCTGAAAAAAACCATATTTCTCAGCAGATCCGGGCTGAGATTCCCGAGGATACTTGGCAAAAGCGGCGATTGTCGGGCAAGTGAGTTGTAAACTCCCCGATCGATGGGGAATCTCTAACCTTGCCAACACCCGGAAGCCTTGAGCATTGCCTTCAAAGTGATCTAAGTCTGCTTGTTGAGCTGGGGTTAAATCCAGATCGGGCTGGGATTTTTGCCATGATTGGAATCCCGATCGAATGGCATTTTCGCCAGAATGGCCAAAAGGTGGGTTGCCAATATCATGGGCAATACAGGCAGCAGCGACAATATCACCAATATCGGCAGCGGTAATATGTTCAACTTGGGTGACAACATGTTCGCCCACAATCCGGCCAAGCGATCGACCCACACTGGCAACTTCTAAGCTATGAATTAATCGGGTCCGCACATAGTCGTTTTGGCTGAGAGAAAAGACTTGGGTTTTATCTTTTAGTCGGCGAAAAGCGGCGGAAAAGATTAATCGATCGAAGTCGCGCTGAAAGGGTGTACGAGCAACGCTGAGATCTTCGGCTTGGATGCGGCCTAAGCGTTGAGGATAAAGCAGTTGCTGCCACTGCATTGCTTTTTTGCCAGTCTGGGCTTGGGGCATGATGCTTTTCTGATATATTCATTAACTTAGCGCATCGCGTAGGCAAAGATTCATTAAACCAGGCATCACCATGGAATCTGCATTCACTCGGTTTCCCACCAGGCTCCAAGAAGCGATCGTCTCCCGAGTGGGTTGGTCATCGTTGCGGCCAGTCCAAGAACTTGCCAGCCATGCTCTGCTCGATGGCAACAACGCCGTGATCTTGGCTCCCACCGCAGGCGGCAAAACCGAAGCCTCGATGTTTCCGGTCATCGCCCAGTTATTAGATCCCGAACCCCAAGGAGTCGGTGCCATTTACATCGCCCCCATTAAAGCCCTCCTGAATAATCAATCCGATCGACTAGGACTCTATACCGAAATGGTTGGCCTGCGCAGATTCCTCTGGCATGGCGACATCAAAGCAAATACCAAAAAAGCTTTCCTGAACGACCCTGCTGCCCTGCTGATGACCACCCCCGAGTCGTTAGAAGTAATGTTGCTCTCGGCCAAAGTAGACTGCCCAGCCATCTTTAAAGACCTGCGCGCAGTAGTCATCGACGAAGTTCATGCCATTGCTGGTACCGATCGAGGTGCCCACCTGATCTCTGTCATCGAACGCCTAGCCAAATTTAGCTCCCAAGATATCCAACGCATTGGACTCAGCGCCACCGTCGGCAATCCCGCTGATATTCTGACCTGGTTACAAGGCACCTCCAAACGACCTAGCTGTGTAGTAGATCCACCCAAAGTTGCCAGCAAAAAAGACCTGCGGGTATGTATGCACGATAATTCTGACTCGATCGCCATCGATGCTGGGGCAATCGCCGCTGGCAAAAAAAGCCTATTTTTCTGTCAAAGCCGTGCCCTCTCTGAAGAAATCGCCAAACGCATCGCCAACCAAGGCACCGATGTATTTGTTCACCATAGCTCTGTTTCTGCCGAAGAACGCAGCCATGCGGAATCTCGCTTTCAAGAAGGTCGCAACACCTGTATTGTCTGTACATCTACCCTGGAACTAGGCATTGATGTCGGAGACTTAGATAACGTTCTGCAAGCCAATTCGCCCTCCACTGTTTCATCGTTTTTACAGCGTCTCGGTCGCACTGGCCGTCGGGGTGGCAACGCCAACACTACTTTCTTTGTCCAAGACAGCGAAACATTGTTGCAGGCCACGGCGATCATCGAGCTAGCCCGTCAAGGTTGGGTAGAATCGGTGCCAGTGCAGAACCGCACCTGGACAGTTTTAGTACACCAGCTTTTGGCTTTGACCTTGCAGTTCCAGGCGATCGAACCCGATCGCTGTTGGGAGCAATTATCGGTAGTACCAGACTTTGCTGGCATTAGTCGCGCCGAGTTTAATTTGTTAATTGATCACATGCTGGCCAATGGCTTTTTGTTCATGACTGGCGGTCAACTATCGATGGGTACCAAAGCCGAAAAAACCTTTGGTCACAAAAACTTCATGGAGCTATACGCGGTCTTTAGCAGTCCCCAGCTCTATCAAGTCCAAACCTCAGGGGGATATACTATTGGCTCCTTAGAACAGGCTTTTGTCGATCGACTAGTTCCCGATATCACCTCTTTTCTATTAGGTGGTCGGTCTTGGATCGTAAATGTAGTTGATAACGACAAGCGAGTAGTACAAGTAAGTGGCGCGCCTGTAGGTAAAAAACCCAGTTGGGGCGGCTTCATTCCAGAATTACTCAGCTTTGAACTCTGTCAGATGATGGCAGAAATATTGCAATCTGATAAATCTATGCCCTTTTTAGATCCGGCGGGTCAGGCGGCCTTGGATGAATATCGATCGACCCTGGGGCAACAAATATCTGGCTTTCCTGCGATTGAATGGGATGCAGATGGCAACGCCACTTGGTGGACTTTTGCTGGTGGCCGGATTAATCACACTCTAAAATATGGCATTCAAGGCAAACACGATTGGCAGGTGCGAGTAGATAATTTTAAATTGCGGATTGAGGGCGATAGTCTGGGCGTGGGTACTTTGAGTAACACGATCGATCGGGTGTTGTCTAAAAAGTTTTGGCAAGAGACGACTACCCGTAAATATTTAATGAATAATATGCCCAATTATCGATTTAGTAAGTTTCAGCAAGTATTACCAGAAGAATATGCCTTTGAGGTCATTCAGAGCTATTTGCTAGATATCGAGGGCATCTCTAAGCTGGGTCGATAACTCAGAGATTCTGTGGTTTGCGATATGCTGTAAGAGTGAAAATCAAAGTCGGAAAGACATGAAAAAAATCGTTGTGGGTTTATCGGGGGGCGTGGATAGCTCTGTAGCCGCTGCCCTGCTCTGCGATCGAGGATATGAAGTGATTGGTCTGACCCTGTGGCTAATGCGGGGCAAGGGACAGTGCTGCTCGGAAGGAATGACTGATGCCGCCAAAATTTGCGAACAGTTGGGCATTGAGCATCATATCGTCGATAGCCGCGAGACTTTTGAAAAATACATTGTGGATTATTTGGTAACGGGCTATCAGGCTGGGATCACTCCTTTGCCCTGCTCACAGTGCAACAGTGAAGTGAAATTTGGGCCGATGGTGGCCTATGCCAAAGACACTTGGGACAGTGATTACATTGCTACCGGTCACTATGCCCGGATCGATCGAGTCTCTGATCGCTACCGTCTGCGGCGGGCAGTGGATTTGACCAAGGATCAATCCTACTTTTTGTATACTCTGACCCAGCCGATGTTGGCCTCGACGGTCTTTCCCTTGGGTGAAACTCACAAGACCGAAACACGGGCGATCGCTGACAAAATGGGACTTTCTACTGCCCAGAAGCCCGAAAGTATGGACTTGTGTTTGGTGGAAAAACATGGCTCGATGCAGTCTTTCCTGGAAAAATACTTAGAACCGGCTCCTGGCAAAATTGTAAACTGCCAAGGCCAAGTTTTGGGTGAGCATGGGGGCATCCACAACTACACGATCGGGCAGCGGCGAGGCATTGGTCTGGCAGCACCAGATCCGCTATATGTGGTGGCCTTAGATCCTGGTAAAAACCGAGTGATCGTGGGTTCCCGAGCTGAAACTCATAGCTCGGAATGCTCCGTGGATCGGATCAACTGGGTGTCGATCGAGCCACCCAATGCCCCCATTAGAGCCGAAGTCCAAGTGCGCTATCGATCGCCCGCTGCCTTAGCCACTGTGATTCCGTTGGATAACGGCGCAGCCCGGATTATCTTTGACGAACCGCAGTTCGGCATTACTCCCGGCCAAGCTGCCGTATGGTACGACGGTGATGTTGTACTTGGTGGTGGCATTCTTATTCATTAATCAGTATTTTGGGTTTTAATGTAAAAAATACATTTTGATTTTTGGGCTTCTGCTGTTTCAGCTAAATCTGCCCGCCTACGCCTTTAAACTTCTCAACAAACGCCGCGATTTTTTGGAAAACGCTCTGCTTCTTGGTTTTGTATTGTGGATTAAGCGGACTCATAAGAGGCAGTGCGGAATGCGGGAAACTCAGTGGCTTTAGCCCTGAGAGGGAAGCGACTCGGGGGACTTTAGTCCCCGTCTGCCGATAGGCAAACAAGGAAAACTAGGGTTGCATATTCACAGTTAGCAAGCTAGAA
>JANNEH010000274.1:0-8191 GCA_031378405.1 Synechococcales cyanobacterium OTE_75_metabat_409 | reverse complement strand
CAGCTAACCCGCCGATCGGGCGGGGTTTGGCCGCTGAGTTGCCCTGCAAACGATAGTTTTGCCATAAGCGTACCAGCTATTAGGGGCAGCAATTCCAAATTCAAAAACACCAACCAGCGTTGTCGTGCAGTTGCCGTGCGCAAGGGTTACCCTCCCTCCACAGGAGGGCCTTGCCCTGCACGGGCTGTCAACCTTACTCAGTTTAGTAAGTAAAGACAACGCGGCAACTCAGCGAGATCAACCCTACGTAGGGAGGTTTGGAGGGCGGCGTAATGCCCACGGTCTTCAATAGCCGCCCGCAGGTGGCGGCTCCAGACCTTTCCAATGGGGGGCCTGGGGGGCTAGTCCCCCAGCACCAACCTGGCTTAGCATAGTAATCCTAATGTAGAATTGCCTTACCCACCTTGATCAATCACTATTTTGACTGATCAAAAAGCTGATCGAGATTTATTACATCAACCCCATCCTTGATCACTAAAGATTTTGCTGTAGTAGCTCCAGATTTTATCGGCTCCTTTGCCCCAGATAGAGCATCCCCATTAGTGACTGAATGCTCTGAGTCTTCAGCGATAGTATGATCATTGTTGGTCGCTGGAGTTTTAGCTGGCTCCTGGTGACCATTGCCTTGCATTTCCTGCGATTGCTTCAGCATCATCATGCCCATCAAACCATCCATCAAGCCCGAACCTTGACCATTACCACTCACCGAAACATCCGGTACGACTCGCACCTGTCGATCGCCAATTACCTGCATGAGCTGCAAGGCAGTATAGGCTTGAGAACCCAATGATTTTACCCCGGCTTGATAGGCATCAGCTTTAGCTTGACCAGTCAACCGAATTGCTTCGGCATCTCCGCTGGCTTGCTTCACTGTCGCCGAGGCGCGTAATTCTGCAATGTTCACCCCTTGTTCAGCGGTCACCACTTCTTTTTGAATGTTCGCCAAAGCAGTTTCTCTGACCAACTCTTGACGTTGAGCTTCGGCTAATCGCTGTACCTCGTAGGTCTTTTGTTGTTCCTCGGCAATTTTGCGCTCGGTGAGGGTCTGCATTAGTTCCTTGGGTGGTGTAATCAAACCAATCAAGGTGTCAACAGCCTGGACATCGTAAGCCCGAAGAGCTTGCCGCACATATTCTGCGGCTTCCGCTTGTCGATCGCCTCGGGCAATTAAAAAGTCCAAAATAGTGTATTCTTGCGCCGAGTTACGGAAATAGTTACCAACGATCGGACGCAACACATGGTCTACTAAGTTTTGCATCGAACCCAGGCGGGAAATCACTTTCGGGGCATCAGCAGAACCCACATGAATAATTTGAAACACCTCGGTTTCATAGGTGAAACCATCGGAAGACAAGAGCTGCAAGGCGGTTAATTTAGAATCATAGCCATGCTCACCACTATAGCGAGAGGTGAAATTCAAAACAATGTTGGTAGTCGGCACCAACTCTACTTTCATGATTTTGGTATTGAGAGGATGTTTACCAGGGTTCAAAGGTTCAATCCAGACTCCTCGATCGCCTTTTTTTACCAAGCTACCATGGGCAAAAGCATCACCAGTCAAGTCCACTGCCGATCTACCAACATAAGAAATCACTACACCCACATAACCGATCGGCACTTCGGTCATCGGGGTTTCTTCTACTTTCACAAACCAGGGGTTCAGGTTCCAAGAACCAGATAACATTACCTGTTCTTGCAAACCCCGACTACCACCGCTATTGATGAAGACTTGGGCATTTTGGAAGTTGTCGTGATTCACAATTACTGGGCCAGCAATCGCCCCTTCTTCGATCGGTGCGCCATCTAAGGTAGTCACAATTCCCACTCGATCAGGGGCAATGCTAAACACTCGCAGTTGAGCGGGCGACATGCCATGAACATTGGCATTACTGGACAAAATTACTTCAAACAAGGCGGTATTGATCCGATAAGTTCCGGTAGTCAAAACCGCCATCTGCCGACCTTTTTCACCATTGTTAGCCAGAAACTTGCGGGCATCTTGAAAATTATCGGAATCTACTACTTTGCCTAAAATTCGTTCCGGGGAAATAGCTCGACCATCGTTGGCCACAATTAAACCAATTTCATCTTGGGGTACCACCAGTACTGACTCTTTACGCACGCTAAACTGCCAAGGGAAGTAGCCAAAATGCCAACCAGGGGGTAAGGTATCTGCTTGAAGTCCGGCTTCGCCGTTGAGGGCGATCATCTGTCCGGGAGGCAGGCTTTTCTTGGAGAATTTTTTAGTGACAATGCCCACTTCCCGCTCACCGATCACAATTAAACCCAATACCCAACCGACTTTGGGTAAGAAAACTAAAATCAAAACTATCCCACCGATCGCATAAGCCCACATGGGTACTTCGATACCTCCGGGTAAGGTTTGAGCAATAGTAACTGATGGAGTTGGAGCATTCACTTGAGCAATGGCTGGCGAACTAATTACCTCTGCCCCCAAAACTGTCAAAGCCGTAGCCGCAAAGGGTAGCAGCAGGCGACGGATCAACGATTTATTCATGGTTTTTTTAACCTAAAAGTTGTATGGTCTGTGAAAAATCGACATTCCTGGTCTTCTTGTTTACTTATTGGTATGAGACCAGGAATATATGCAGACAATAGAGGATCTCCACCCCAAATTCTGATAGTTCCAGGTGGATAGCTGAATTGCTATACTGAGGCAACTCTAATGCAATCTACTCACACTTTATATTTTAAACTTAGAATTCGTGTTGGTGAAAAAAATGCCCTACAGTAGTTTTACGATCGATAAAGTCAAAAAAGAATTTGGCTTAACTGTGATTACTAAAAGCTTTTTCCATTCCGTATCACCAGTATCACCGAGCCAATGGTTAAGCGATCTTCTACATCAAACCGTAGAATTTGCCGCTACCTTGGGCACCGAAAAAGCTCGGTCGGAATTTATTATCGCTCCCCTGCTGTTTGAGTTGCGCCAGTCTCTGTATCCAGATTTGGCCTTGTTTTCTGGCACCGATTTTACCGTGGATTCCAGCGTAGGATTGAATGGCACCTGTGATTTTTTGATTGCCCGATCGAACAGTGAAGTATCGATCGAAGCACCGGTTATTGTGGTAATTGAGGCCAAAAAAGGCGAACTAAATGCCGGATGGGG
Organism: Synechococcales cyanobacterium OTE_75_metabat_409; assembly: GCA_031378405.1. GTDB lineage: Bacteria > Cyanobacteriota > Cyanobacteriia > Cyanobacteriales > Chamaesiphonaceae > JAAFHZ01. Next base: position 5,061 of record JANNEH010000274.1, on the reverse strand, counting down.
GCAATGTGCCGCCGAAATGGTGGCAGCACAAAGGTTTAACTTAGCAGCCGCAGAACCTATTAAAAATATTTATGGCAGTGTCACCACTGGTACCCAATGGCAGTTTTTGAAACTTACAGATCGACAGATCACCATTGATGTAACTGAATATTCTCTGTTACCAGTCGCCCAAATACTAGGAATTCTTCACTGGATGATTGAAAACAGTGGTAGTTAGGGTCTTTCACCCACTTTTGACAATCTGGTGAACTTCAAAGAAAGTCTCTGCCGATCGACCGCTCACCGTATTTGCCCAGTCGATCGACTTTAAAAACTCCTCCCCGGAAGCTGTTTCGACCACATCCACTCCCCATTCTCCTGGCTGTAATGCCCCCGGTGCAGCACTAGTCGGCGGCGTAGACTTGAGACCACCCAACGCCAAAATCTCTAAATCTGCCCGACGGGCTTGGGCCAAAGCAGCCGCCACCGCTTCTCCCACTACTTGGGGAGATCGATCACTCGGAAACAGCACCTCCACAATCCAGTGTGGACTCTCTACTTCTCGGCATTGGTAGTCTGCGCCCATCCCGGCCTGAAAAATCGCTGTGAACTCCGATCGACTCAAAGCTGGTACCGAGGCCGATTGGATATTAAAATTATGGGAAAGCAGCATTCTGCCAGGAGTAGTTAAAGACATAAGTAAAAGTAGAATTTAAGTAAATTGTTGCAGATCAGTGATTAATCGATCGAAATATATGGCCAGCAAATCTGGATTTGCTAAGCGCCGCAAACTCGCCGTTTTTAAAGCCTGCAAACCAGCTACCATTGCCGGTAACGGTACTTGCAATTCTCGATAGAGCTGATTCATATAATCTAGACCGATCGAGCTAGTATAATCTTCTCTGCCACCGGCAATACCATAGGTCACACAGCGCAAAAACTGCCAAAAATCTCGCCAGCAAGCATCAGCTCTTTCCGGGGGATATAAGCCCCCACCTGGCTCGGTGATACCGGGAAACTTAGCCAGCACCTCTGCCCTGGCATCATTGATGATTTCTACTACGTGATCACGCAAAAAAGCGGTTGCTAGCTGTGAGTTAGTTGGATCAATTACCGCCAAATCTTCATCGGTTAAATATCTACGGTCGTCATCGGCAGCCTGGAGCCGTTCTAGCACTTCTGGGCTGTGGGTATCTGTCCAAGTCGCAAAGCTCATAATTCGGGCTTTGGGAATGAGAGCCAGAACTGCGGGAGAAAATTGTGGAGGAGCCATAAGATTTAGTCATTTTTCTATACGTTTTTTTAAAGCTGAGATTCCAGGTAACCTCCGGGCTTAAAATAATAGTTTGAATATCCAAAAAGTAGGATTTGTTTCATGGCCACTATGACTGTAACTTCTCAATCTACCGATATCACTGCCTATGGCAACCGTCTGGCCACCTTAGAGGTCAGAGGGGTTTCCATGCGCAATGGTCATCAGACCATATTGGTGCCCCTCAACCGATTGTCTCAGACAATGCAGCAAATTCATCGTCAGGGTGGCAAGATTGTCAGCATCAACACTGGTGAACCTGCTCCAGTTATGCCCAGTGCAGTGGTGAAATCGGTAGAACAGTCGGCACCCCCAACACCAGCAGTACCTTCCGTACCTGTGGTTCCAGAAGCTGAACCAGAGTTGGTGATGGAAGTGCCCAATGCTCAACATAAGCATTCTTCTAAGAAAAAAAGAAGATAAATATTTAGGAGTTTGGGGGACAGTTGATTGGCTCGAAGAAGCCACTCTCGAAATCGCAGCAATCGCCATGGGTGCCCCCGCACTTCTGATCTTACGGAAAACTTCTGGCTTTATTTGGACAGCAATCGATCGATCAATCTATTGGCCTGATTCTGATAGCTGCCACCAAACAAATTGTAGTGATTAAGTAAATGATAGAGATTGTAAACTAGTTTGCGCCGCTCATAACCTGCCACCAACGGATACACCGCCTGGTAACCAGCATAAAAAGCTTGGGGAAAACCGCCAAATAGCTCGGTCATCGCCAAATCTACTTCTCGATCGCCCCAATAAGTCGCCGGATCAAAAATTACTGGCAATCCAGAACGGGTAAAGCCCGCATTGCCACTCCACAAATCTCCATGGACGATCGAGGGCTGGGGTTGATGATCTAATATTTGTGGCAATTTCGTTAAGAGCTGCTGTTGACCAGAGAACCTGCCGCCTTGGTTAGTCGCAAGCTGGAATTGATAGCCCAAACGTTGGGTAGTAAAAAAATCAATCCAGCTACTACTCCAATCATTTATCTGGGGTGTAGAGCCGATCGTGTTATTCCAATGCCAACCAAATCGCTGGCCAGGATTAAATCGGTGCAGCGCAGCTAACTCCGCCCCTAGTTTTTCCCAAGTTGGTGACGATCGATCGGCTAAATCTAAATAGCTCAGGGCTAAATAGGCATGTTGGTCGGTGGTACCAGTACAGATCACTGTGGGTACAGTAATTGTTTGGGTGGTAGCGATTTCTCGTAATCCTGCCGCTTCTGCCTCAAACATCGGGGCAGTTTCTGGGCGGTTGAGCTTCAAAAAATACTGTTGTTGGCCATCACTCAGTACATAGCTCTGGTTGATGCAACCGCCACTGATCGATCGAAATTCGGTGGGTTGAAAAGATCGATTAGTAGCTAATGAAATATCTTGAACGATACATTTCCACATAAAATGCTGATATTGTCTAAACTATGACTAGAATGATTTGATAATGAGTTAAATTTATTTACTTTATTTACTTACTGGGCTTGAGACTTTTTAGTCATTAGTAAAGTATGTAATAGATAAGCAGCAATTCCAATATTTATCGATACATCCGCCCAATTGAAAATCGCAAAATTAATTAATCTGACATCAATAAAATCGGTGACATAGCCCTGCGAAAAACGCTCAATGCCATTTCCTAACGCCCCTGCTAACACCGCCCCATAGGCTACTTGCTCTAACCTTTGCAACCGAGGGCCAAAAATCGCTAAACCAATTAAAGCCAAACTTACAGCCAAAGACAACCAGCGGAGCCAACCCTCACCCTGAAACATACTGAAGGCTGCCCCGTGATTTACCGCGTGGGTAAAATGAAAAACTCCTGACCACAATGGTTGAGACTGACCAATTTTGAGATTTTGGATTGTTAAATACTTGGTGAAAACATCTAAAAGTAAACTGCCGATCGCCACCAACCAAAAGAATGGATTCTTAATATTTTTCATATTTAATAAAATAATAGCTTGCGCAATAAAAAGGCCACCACTGCTGTGCCACAAGTCAACATTAACTGACTAGGCAGAGGATTGAGAGAATATTGCACTGCATAGGGCTGAAAGGCAAAAGGCATCCCCTGGAACCAATTCATAATTTGCAAACAGAGGAGATAAAATAGCCCAAAAATATGCACCACGACTAAGCCACTAACACAGCTCAGACTAATATTTTCTAGGGTAGGGCGTAGCCGAAAGGCCAAAGAACCACAGAGCCAACTAGCTGGCAAAAACCCCAACAAATACCCAAAGCTGGGATTTCGCCAATAACCCCAACCACCGCCATCATGAAAAACCGTAAATATTCCAGTGATACCCAAAAATAAATAGATAGCTTGCACCAAAGTACCAGGAACTCTGCCGCCTACACTGGCAATCAATAGCACCGCCGCCACCTGACAACTGACATTTAGCGGCACCACTTCTACTCCATGCTGTAGCCACAGCCAGGGCGGACTGGTGGTGTAAGCCGAGACAAAGTTGGCAAAAATAGCGATCGAGACTCCGGTAATCACCCACAGCAGTTGATAGAAGCGGGGCAGGGTCGTAATTCGTTGATTCATGGCACCGTAAGAGATCCATACTTCGAGAATTTTAGCACCACACCAGTCATGATCTAGGCAATACTCGTGCGCTTGCGGCGTTCCTTGTAAGAAACCCCCACATTTTTTAGACCCGCCTTGAGCATTTCCCGTTCTAGCAGCGAGAAAAAGCTGGTGCGATCGGCTCCCCGCACTACGGCAAAATTATGAGCTTCGGCGATCGCCACTGGGTAACCTTGGCCTTTTTGTACCTGCGAAAGCACAATACCTAACGCCCGATCGAGCATTTCGGCATCAGCGGCCACCCACTGAGGCATTTCTACCCGCGCAATCTCGGTGCCCACATGCACATAGCAAAAATGAATCCGCTGCTCTGGGGGGTAAAAATCCATCACTCTGACCCTGCTCTGCCACAGACAACTGCGCTGTCCGGGTTGCAGCCGATCGAGCCACAAAGTCGTATCACGCAAACCATCAAAAACTTGGCAGGGTGGTCGATCGGCTTGGCCACAATGACTTAAACAATCTGGCTCTGGGAAAGTACAACTCAGTAATCGCAGGAGATTCAGGGTATCAATGCTGCGGGAAGCACTGAGATAACTCACCATCGGAATTTTGATCGATCGCAGTTTTTCCCAAGCCGCCATCATCGGATCTAACAAAGAATCACGGGCATCTACTGGTAGCTCTTCTAAAAAGCGATAAACCAAAGACCCATCGACCATCGCCAACATCGGCACCTGGGCATTACGCGGAGCTACATGATCTGGATCAAAGGGTGGATTCACCCAGTCGTAACCCAAATCTGCCAAGACCACTGCTTCCGCTACTGTTCGCTTGTTGCCCATCCACTCTTCGGTGTTAATGCCCCATTTACGCGATTCATAGAGATCTGCCGCCAAATAAAATACTTCCGGAATGCTGTCTAGCAAAGGCTGCAAGCTTTGGCCATAGTGGATCATCACCCGCCCCACATTAATCAAGTAACAATAGGCAATTTCGTGATGGCTGGGGGCAATTTGTGAGCCATCGGTGGCTAAGACCGTATGTTGGGGCGGTGGGGTACTGATATCTATGCAGGTATCTAAGTCTTCGATCGGGTGTGCAGCTCCAAAGCGTAACCGCTGCCGCCATTGCTCTTGCTGTTGTTGCAGTTCGCTCTGCTGATCTACTGCGGTCTGAAAGTGGCGAGTGGCTAACTGCATTCGCAAGCTCCCAGCCTGAGCTTCTTTGGTCAGATG